>JAYUMV010000327.1:0-11329 GCA_043762265.1 Chthonomonadaceae bacterium
CCCACTGTACGACGATCCAGGTCAGGACCACCAGTAGGGCGACTGCACCCACATAGAACTGCAGTCTGCCCGGCGTCGTGGCGACATGCGCTTGAAATCTGTCCCAGACCCCGTTGGCCGCCGACGGGGTCTTTTGCATCGTTACCGTTGTCATAAGTTCTCTATCCCTGCGTCCTGCGCAGCGTCAAGCGCGTCCAGCAGCCGAGCGTGATTTGATCGTCTGGCTGTACGGGCGTGCGGACTCCCGGCTTGACTTCGACATCGTTTAGAAAGGTGCCGTTCGAAGAGCCCACATCCAGCACAAATAGGCTGCCATCGGGTTGCCGCAACAGTTTGGCATGGCGGCGCGACACCCCCGGATCTTCGAGCGGGATCTCGGGGTGGATATCCTTGCGGTCGCTGCGCCTGCCCAGCAGATTCTCCGCGAAGTCCAGCGGGAAGAGGCGTTCGGGCTCGTTGACCGGACAGGGGATGGCCGGATCGGGATCGATGTAGAGGCTTGGGTCTACCTGCACCGACACCTCCCATTTCATCAGACTGCCCGCATCCGGAACGGGCATTACCGAGGACGAAATAGGAGTGAGGTCGATGACAGCAGGCATCGCGAGAGGAGGAGCCGCCTCGGTCGGAGGCGCGGTGATCGGCGGAGGTGCACCCGATCCGGGCATGCCGCTCTCGAAGTTGTAGCGGCAGACTTCGCAAAATTTCGCAGTGGATCGGCGGGGCGTGCCGCAGTCCGGACAGTTCTGCCCCCCGGACGCAGCAGGAGAGGCAGAAGCCGGAATGGGCGATTGCAGGCTGCCGGAACTTCCGGCGATCTTTGCGCCGCACACGGAACAGTAGTCGGGATCGTCGGACTGGTGGCTCGGATCTTTAGAGCAGGTGTATGTCATGGTTTTCAGGCTTCCTGTTGAGGTCGGTGCGCAGCTCGGGCCGTGCGCGAGGAGCCGAGATCGAGATCCATCTCGTCGGCTTTATTGACACTGTTTTTCAGGCGTACCGTCCCCTCTCCCGCATCCACGATGTCCACGACTTTCGACAGACGCCGCGTCGTATCTTCGTTCCCGGAATCGTGGGCGAGTTTGGCGGCCCGGCCAAAAAGATGCGTCGCTGCGTCCACGTCGCCCTGGGCTCGCGCCTCCAACCCCTCCTGGATCGTCTTCGCCAACTCTTCCTGACCTGTATAGTGCGCTACCTGCACATTGATGCGGGCAGAGAGTGCGTCATCGTCCGTCCAGGTGACCACGATCGGCGGACCGGAGGTTTTGATCTCCTGTCCCCCCTCCTGAAAAACGATACTGGGCCGACATCCCAGCATCTCGTCGTTGATCTCGCCCGGCGCCAGTTCGATGGCGACATAGTAGTCACGCGATTCGCTGCCCCAGGCCCCGGTCGGGAAGTCCTTGGTCTGCGGATCGACCTGGGTCGCCCGGTCGGTGAGCACCAGGATCTCCGGGCTCATCTGTTTGCACACCAACACCCTGGCGCTCTTCGGCGTCCACAGGCGCAGACGCACGCCTCCGACAGCCCGCCCCATCGCGTTGCGAATCGCCTCGCGAAAATCGGCTTCTACGCCGGAGGGGTCGGGAATGATCATTGCGGTGCCCAACAGCTTCTGCGAGATCTTCTGCAACTGCTTCGGCTGCCAATCCGTGCCAACGCCGCGACAGTCGCACTGAAACACCGATTCCGCCTGGTCGAGCGCGATGGTGACCCGCACATCGTCCTCTTCATTGTTCTTGCCATCGGTCAGGAACAGGGCGTAGTGCAGGGCATCCGGCATCTTCAGGAACTCGTTATGCGCCATCGTCAGCCCCGTGGACATCCTCGTTCCGCCGCCAGCCTCGACGCGGCGCACCTGCGCATCCGCAAGCTGTTTATTGGACAGGGTCGCCTGCGCCAGCGGAAAGACGCTGACCGCATGGTCGGAAAACGCCACTACAAAGAAATAGACGCTCTCTTCCAGCAACTCGATCACCTTGCGGGTGGCGTATTTGACCGAGTTCATCCGTTCGCCCTGCATCGAGCCGGAGACATCGATTATCAGCCCGACGATCGCCCGTGCGTGCGAGGCGACCGCGCTGGATCCGGAGGCTCCCGTCTCCGCCGTGACCGTCAGGATCGCATCGACACGCCGGGTTCCTGCCGGCAGATAAGAGTTCAGGAAACTTTCCATTCGAAATTGCATATCTCTCTCCTAAGGGTGGCTCACACCCGATAGATCGCCACCGTAATATTGTCGCGCCCACCCTGTGCATTCGCGAAATCGACCAGGCGGCGCGCTGCTATCGCCCGTTCGTCTGTCTCAGGGCCTTCGTGCAGCAACGCGCCTATCTGCTCGGTTGTCGGCGCATAGTTCCAGAGTCCATCGGTACACAGAAGCAGCTGCCCGGGCCCTTCCAGCGCGACCGTCAGCAGCCCAACCTCCAGGGCCTCGCTTGCGGTCTCACCCTCCATCACCCCCAGGCAGCGGGTGATCGCATGCGCCAGCGGAGAGACCAGCGCCTCCTCCTCCGTGAGCGTCCCCGCGTCTACCATCTCGTTGACCCAGGAGTGATCTCGCGTCAACTGTGTGCTCTGCTCCACTCCAAACCAGTAGGCGCGACTGTCCCCCATCCACCCGATGGTAGCCGAGCCGTTCCGAATCAACGCCGCCACGATGGTTGCGGCGGGCGGATCTTTCAACGTTCCCACCAGATACGGCAGGGCGCTCACAGCCTGGTGCGCCGCGCCGATCGCCGCCGACATCGCGGCCTCCAGATCGTCGGCCTTCTGTCGCACTGATTCCTGAAGCAGGTCGCATGCCGTCCGGCAGGCGATGGCCGAAGCCTCCTCCGCGTTTTCGGCGCTCGACACTCCATCGCACACGACGATAATGACGGCAGGCGCAGCCTCGGTGTCCACCATCGCCATTGCAAGATCGTCCTGATTCGTGAGATGTCGCTTGCCGATATCGCTCACTCCTGCCAGATCGGCGGAGAGGATGATCTCTCGATGCCGCCGCGCAGGAGGGACGCTGCGCTTACCGCATTCGGAACAGAAGCCCTGTGCATCGACCGATTCCGGGCCTGCCCCGCAACTACAGCCGATGTGTTCGTTGGGCAGAGCGGGCTCTGCTCCCTGCCTCGCACCGCAGCTTTCACAAAACTTAAACCCTTCCGGCACTTCTTCCGCACACTTCGGACACTGCATTCGGCTCGCCCTTTCCTCTTCGGAGGTTCCAGAAATCTTTTAGACAAGGGTACGGGGACGGACGTGGTTGGCCTGATCGATGAGGGCGATCTTCTCCTCCACGGCGGGCGCATGGCGGGCGCACGCGCGAAGTTCACGCTCTGCGCCCAGGCGCAGCGCCGTCGCGTCGAACGCCTGATCCAGAAGGCGAGCGCCGCCGGAGGGGGTCAGCGCCTTCGACTCCACGCGCTCGATGGCCGTCAAAAAGAGATCGGCGGCCAGGCGATGCAGCGCCAATCCTTCGACTTTGAGCGATTGAATGGCCTTCGAGGCTTGCACGAGTTCGATCTCCCCCGGGGCCGTCGGTTCGGTCTGAAGGAGGGTCCGCGCCAGCGCCATCTGCGCGTGTGCATAGAAGCTAGACGCGACCGCAACACGCTCGTAAGCCGTCACGGCATTGTTTCGGTCGCCCATTTTCGCCAGAGAGCGGGCCAGTCCAAAGGCGGCAGCCGTCATGTTTGGATCCGTTCGAGAGACCACATCGTAGTAGCGGATCGCGCTCCGCAGGTCGCCACTCAGTTCCGCAGCTAGTGCGAGCGCCAGTTTAGGGGCGAGTTCGCCGGGCAGTTCGTTGTAGATTAAATGGAAAGTCTCCTGGGCGTCTTTGTACCTTTGCTGTGCCAGGAGCGCGCGACCACGGTACCAGCGCGGACGCCAGTCGTACGGATCTTGCGCCGCCACGCCTGCCAGCAGTTTTTCAGCAGCGGCGATATTCCCGGCCTCGATGTAGATCCAGGCGAGCCGAAGCGGCGCTTCACTCGATTCTGGGAACTTCTGCACGGCCAGTTCCAGCCCCGCTGAGCGCACATTCGTAGCGGCAGTCCCAAAGCCAAGGATCGTATTCGCGGCGGGATCGAGCGTATCGACTTTCAACACAGGCAGGATCAGCGGGCTGGCCGTGGAAATCCCCACCGTCTCCGTGCCTTGATCGACCATAGATTCCCCAAAGAAATAGGCGCTCTCGGCCGGTCGTGTAATGCCGGAAGCCGAGACGATCTCACGCAGGACGCCCAGCAACTGCTCACCCATCTCATCGGCGGTTTGGAAGCGGTCATCGGGATTCGCGCGGGTCGCCTTCAGTAGAAACCGATAGAGCGAGTCGTACTGTTCGAAGAGCGGCTGCTCCTGCGGGGTCGGGAGGGTGTACTCGTAAGCGCCCTGAAACTTGAAGTCCATGATCAGGACGGCGAGCGTACGGGCGACGGTATAGAGGTCCGAAGTGAAGGAGGGCGAATGATTGGCTTCCGGCGCGGTATAGCCTTTGGTGCCGTAGATGTCGCCGTCCATATCGTCGGCGCGGCGAACTCCCCCCATGTCGATGAGTTTGACGTCGTCGTCTTCGAGCATGAAGTTATCGGGCTTGAAGTCGCAGTAGATGTAACCCATCCGCTCCAGATACTCAAAGGCCGGCAGAATTCCATAGATATAGGTGATCGCCTCGGGAACCGGCAGAGGGCCGCGCTCCTGCCGCAGCGTCTTGATCGTCTTGCCGCCGACGTACTCCATGATGATATAACCTTCAGAGCCGCGACTCGCGAAGTTGTAGACGCCGACAATTTTGGGATGCTTGACCGCTGCCAGGAACTGACGCTCCGCCAGAGCCGCTGCCGCGCTCGCCTCATCCTTGGAGTTTAGCAGGCCCTTCAATACCACCCAGCGCGACAGGGTCCGGTCCCAGCCAAGGTAGATCCACCCCAGACCCCCGAACGCGATCGCGCCCTTTACCTCATACTGATCGGCAACCACATCGCCCGGCTTTAATGTCGGCAGAAACGAATATTCGTTGCCGCACATCGGACAAAAGCCTTTTTCATGGCTGAGTTTCGCGCTGCAGTTGTTGCAGAATCGCTTCCGATCCGGCACGACCGGGTTCGGCAGGATCGCCTGCAAGGGGTCCAACGACGGAATGGGGACCAGCGTCACCAGTCCCGCACCAAGTTGACGGCGTGTGCTGGCGCGCGCTCCACGCGAAGACGCCCGACCGGTCTTGCCGGAGCCTGTGCGCCCGGACATCGAGGAAGAGCCGCTGAGGGCGCTGCCGACAGTCCCAGGAGAGACCACCGACCGTGACCCTGTCGTGTTGTGCGCGGAAGCAGGGTTCGGCAAAGAAGCCTTTCCAACAGGCGGACGCCCACAGTCCTCGCAAAAACCCTCTACAATTTTGCCCGTACATCCAGGCCGTTGACAACGCACATCCATCACAGTTCCTCGTTTTCGGTTGTTGTTTGTTTAAGATGCACCAAACGAAAGCATTCCTACCAGTTGACCGGAATTTTCTAATGCAGGCTACGGAGATGACAGACTCCGAAGCACGAGATCGATTCGCTTTTCATAGGCGACAAAGGCGGTCGTTGCTTCCGAGAGGGGTACGGGCTGAAGGTTCAGAAGACGCTCGGCCTCCTGTGCCAACATGTCGAGAACCGGGTCCGGGGAGGCTCCACGCCGCAGAAAAGCGTTGGCTTTGGCACGCAGAGAGGAGAGCCTTCCCCGCAATTCGGCGAGGCTGTCGAGGGGGGCGGAGTTAGCGGCGAGCGCCGCGCGTTCGGCTGTCAGGTGGCTCTGACCGGAATCGAGCCAGCGCGAAAGACCGACGCTCGCGGCCTGCCAGTTGCCCTGTTGCAAAGTCTGCACCAGGGTCTGGAGCCAACTCTGCAGATCGTCCAGAGAGGAGGCTGGCAAGGGAGAGCGCAGGCCATTCGGACGGTCGATTTTGCTCCGGCAAGCGGTCAAGGCCTCGGCGCAACGGCAATTCGTCTCTCGCAGTTCGGTCAGCAGCGCTTCGGCACGATCTATCAGAGCAAGCGTTTCCTGCCGCTGTTTGACGATCTGGTCCAGCCGCGTGCGCACCCGGTTCGCTGCCGGAACGAACTCCTTGGCCAGATCGGAGTTGACGCCCAGCGGATCCGACACGACGCGTGTGTACAGCGTCTTCAACTTTGTCTGGAGCGGCGTCAACTCGGCTTCCGCATCGCTGCCGATCGCAGCCGCGTCTTTGGAGAGCGCCGCAAGCTGAATCTCGAAATCGCTCAGGTCCTGCTCCAGGCGTTTCCAGGCGACATCGACTTCCAGGATCGTGTCTTTCGCCATTTCGTACGCCCGCGTCATAAACTGAAGGACGGAGGCTGCCGTGACCTTTTCGGCCTGTTGGGACGTGGAGAGCAGACCGCGCAGCGCCAGGGGCTTCTGCGTGGTGCCGAGCGACAGGGAAGGCCCTCGCAGCATCTGTTCGATCTCCAGCAAGATGCGGTCCTGCGACCAGAGCCGCACGGTCTTTCGCAGCTCCTGCGCGCGGTGGAGCAGATCCTGCAAAAGTTGGAGATACTGCCAGAGGTCCTGGATCGCGGCGAGCGCTGGCCCCACTCGTGTCGCGGTGATCCCGGTCAGCACAGGGGCTGCCTCTCCGATCTCGCCTCGTAACCTTTTGTAGGTGAAAAGATCGTCGAGTTCGATCAGGTTGCTGCTGGCCAGGGCGAGTTGCGCCTGCCAGGCAGCCAACTGCTCGTCCACCTCTTCCAGTGTCATCGATCGCCTCTGTCGAGCTCCTGCACACGGCCATCTTCGTATCCGGCGATCACCTTCGTGGCCATGCCGATAAACAGCCCGACTTCAACCACCCCGACCATCGCCTTCAAAGCGCGCGCCGTCTCGGGTGAGTCCTGTATCTGCCCAAAATGAATGTCGAGAATATAGAGGCCATCGTCTGTAACGTAAGGAGCGCCGTTTTCGACGGAACGGAGGATCGCTTCGCTCCCGAGCGCCTCCACGCGTCGCTGCGTCTTCTGCCAGGCAAAAGGCACGATCGCGACCGGCACCGGATAAGCCCCTAACTGCGTCTTGAGTTTGCTGTTGTCGCAAATGATGATCAACTGCTTGCAGGCGGAGGCCACCAGTTTCTCGCGCACCAGCGCCCCTCCCCCGCCTTTAATGATGTTCAGGTCCGGGTCCGTTTCGTCCGCGCCATCGACGCCCAGATCCAGCGATTCTACGTCCGACAGTTCGCACAGCGGAATCCCGCCGTCGATCGCCATCGCCCGCGAACGCTCGGAAGTCGGTACGCCGACCACTTGAAGCCGCTCCGCCTTGACTCGCTCTCCAAGCAGACGCAGGAAATGCACAGCGGTCGATCCCGTGCCGAGGCCCAACGTCATGCCGTCCTGAACATAAGTCAGCGCCGCGCGCGCCGCCACTTCTTTCGCGTCCATCATCCATTTCTCCCCTGCTCAGCTATGTTCCCCATTATACCCAAGATACCCGCGACCAGGGAGTTTACCCCTCCTCGTCTCTATCTGCGTTCCTCGTACCCCACGATAGGGTACTATCACGGAAACTGTCACGCCGGGCTAAAGCCCTCGGCGAGAGGGACAAACGTAGGGAACCTACATGTGGAAACGAATCGCCCATCAGCTCGAGCCAAATCCACTTCTGGAACTGGCGAGCCGACTACCGCCGGACTCTCCGGTCCGACTCTGGCAGGAAAACGCTCCTGCACCCGAGGAAGACGCTGGTGTCGCATTGCTGCACGCCCTGGCGCAGTGTCATCGTTCGGATTGGGCGGGCCATGCCGTAGCATTCCATTATTTAGGGCAGATCGACCTCTCTCCTTCGGCAAGGCAGTTTGCCGCTCCGGTGCTGGAAAGGCTGTTTCCGCGTTGCTGGCAATCCTTCCGCAGGTAAGCGAAGAGTGGCATGGGCATCTGCCTAACGGCACCAGCGCTGCGTTGGCGAATCTGGCGGCGTCTTACCACGATGCTCTAGCGTTATCGGCTTTAGAGGCCCTCGCGAATGCAGGCGACGGCAGCGCCGCACACGCTGTCAAGTGCCTCATGGAACGCGCGGCGTCGGATCGCGTGCGGGAGCGTGCCACCACGCTGTTGCCGATCCTTATTGGCCGCGCTGCCCATAAGATGGCTCAATCGACACTTCTGCGTCCAAGTTCCTACAACACGACAGAGCACCTCGTCCGCCCGGTCTATAGCGGCGATCCGGATGTCACTCATCTATTACGAGCATCACAATCGGAAAGTCAGGATGCTTCACGCGCCATCACAGAGAACATCAGGCTCTCCAACTCCGTAGTGATACACAACTCTCTTTAGGAGACAGGCGAGCTTGATGCCGCCCTCACCATGGTGTCGCAGGGCAGTCTTCTCTTCCCGGCCGAACGTCAGGCGAGGGCCTTTTGACAGATCGACTAAAAAGGATTTCTGGCAGTCGAAAGGACGGTTGTCTTGGATCAATCACGGCGCCCTCCCACGAAGTTAAGATATGACATCGCGCAGTTATCGCGCAAAGTACGTCCGGCTTCCTCCCTACATGTCTGGAGGGAGCATCGAGAGAAGGGCGTAGAGACCGCTACCATCGGAAATCTGCTCTCCATTCTGGTTCATCGCTCCGCAGACTGGGCAGATCGCGCCGTGGGCTATCATCTCCTTGCAGACCTGCCCTTGGGGCCTTCCGAACAGGAGCAGGCCAGCCGTATCCTAGTGAAGGCGCTCGAAGAGCCGAATGACGAAATACCCACTATCACGGGAACGAGCGCCAGGGGGGTAGCGGGCATCTACCTTGGATGGTATCTCATCTTTGTTGCGGGTGTCTGTTTCATTAGCCATGAATTCCTGATCGGTCTGTTAGCCGGAATTTTCGTTGCCGGATTTATGAGCCTTCTTACGGTTCCGATCTTTCTAAGTATCCAGGATCAGTTGCGGGCCAATACCCTCCAGCGGGTCGCGGCGACCTCATTGGCTCAGGTAGGAACTCCTCCCTGCATCGGCTCCCTCTACCGCTATATACGCCACCCCTCCATCTATCGCCAGGAGATCCTCCAGGCGCTTAGAGCGGTAATTCCCCGAGTGACCTCTGTCTGGTATGGACGACTCACCGCAGACACAGTTGCCGCTCTGACAGGACTTGCGGGATCGTCTGAGGAAGCCCTGGCTCTCGCCGCGCTGGACGCCCTGGAGCAGGCAGGGGGCGGTTCCGCTGTGAAAGCGGTCGAGCGGCTGGCTGCACGCAGTTCGATGCCGCACGTGCGCGACCGCGCAACGGTCGTTCTCCCGATCCTGATCGCCCGACGCGAAAATGAAAAATCGTCCGCCTCTCTGCTCCGCCCCAGTGCGCTCAACTTAACAGAAGATCTCGTCCGGCCTGTCTACGGCGGCAATCCGAATGTCTCCCATCTCTTGCGAGCATCGCAAGGGAGGAGGTCGGATGTGCGTAGCGGTGAAAAAGAGAAATGAAGGTTCCTAAATGGGGGGGGTAGACATGAACATCAGGCGGGTGATCTATTCTGGTTTGCTTCTCGGCAGTTGTGGTGTCTGCGGGTTCGTCCTGTTACACGCGACCAGAAAGCAAGAGCATGTGTCCGGCCTTGGGCTTAACGCTAAGGTTTTGAACTTCGCCGAATCTCCGAAGGAGCCGGAAGCAGTTCCCCTTGCAGGCGTTCCGATTGGGGAACCCACGAACAAATCCAGGGCTATAACACACTATAAGTGGAAGATAGGCGGTCCTACTTCAGAGGGAAATATAGTCTTCGCAGATTGGGAGCAGGGCCATCTCGATCTCCTCAGCGACTATGGCTTTATGCTGATCAACGAGGGGACTTATGAACATCCCAAAGCGGTCTATCTACTCGGATATAGGCAACAGAAGAGGATAACCGCGTTCCACACGTTTGCCAAGTTCAAGGAGGCGCTCAAAGGTATTCCGAGCGGCACACGGGTCTACCTCCATACGGTCTGTACGGCAGGGACGGCTCCGGGGGTGGATGAAAAAACATGGAAGGCGGTAGGGAGCGCCTTTCACGAGACCTACCTGCGGTTCAATGCAGACGACAACAATTGACGGGTGTCCCCACGCGCACTTCCATCTGTTCCGTTCTACGCGCACTCGTCGGGATGGTGCAGGCGCCAGTCGGAGGGGAGTTCGCCGGCGTTGACGCAACGGGCCACGTCTTCCAGAATCCAGTCGGGCGTCGAGGCGCCGCCGGTGATGCCGACGATTTCATGCCCTTCCAGCCAGGCAGGATCGATCTCGTCTGCGGTCTCGATATGGTAGGCGGGAATGCCTTCTGCGGCGCAGAGTTCGCGCAGGCGGCGCGTGTTGGCGCTTTTTCTGCCGCCGACGACCAGGGCGACCTCGACCTGCCGCGCCATGCGGATCGCCGCGTCCTGAAGTTCGTCGGTCGCGTTACAGACGGTGTTGAAGGCGCGCACTTCGACGGCGATCTTGCTCACCTCCGCAACGATGGCCGCGAAGTTCGAGCCGTACTGCGTGGTCTGGCTGATGACCCCTACTTTTTTGCCGATGGCCAGGGTCGCGATCTCTTCCGGGCTGGTGACGACGGTAACATGCCCGCCCAATGCCTCGACAGCGCCGATAACGCCTTTCACTTCGGTATGGCCTCGATCACCCACCAGCAGGACCTGATAACCCTGCTCATGCAGCATCTTCGCGCGCAGATGGACTTTCGTGACGAAAGGACAGGTCACATCCAGCATCTGCAATCCCTGTTTTTTGGCCTGTGCCACCACCGCAGGAGAGACGCCATGCGCCGAGAGAACAACGGTCCCCTCCTGGATCGCATCGAGGTCCGTGGCCGTCTCGACTCCTTCTTCGCGCATCCGGGCGATCACCTGTTCGTTATGAATGATCGGGCCGAGGGTGGTCACACGCCCTAGCTGCTCA
This sequence comes from Chthonomonadaceae bacterium, assembly GCA_043762265.1. GTDB lineage: Bacteria > Armatimonadota > Chthonomonadetes > Chthonomonadales > Chthonomonadaceae > JANXLO01. The sequence continues at coordinate 10,915 of JAYUMV010000327.1, forward strand.
CGCCGGAAGACATTGGTCATCTCGACCGCGCGCCGGACACCGAAGCAGAACCCGGCGATCTCCGCCAGAACCACCCGTTTCCGCACCACCGAGGCGCCCATCAAGGAGGCGCTGCATTCCATGATTGTCATTCCGTTTTCCTCCGTTGACCTGCGCACCGCATCCGGCGCAGGAAGCAAATGGCACTTTTCGCGAATTACTTTGTTTTGCAAAGTACTCTCCTTGTCATTATAGCGTCCTCGTGGCATTGTTGTCAAGAGGGCGCAGGAGTCTGTTCTGCAAAGGCCGAATGTAAGGCCGTTCCTCGGCGCTGAGAAGGCTGCATCGCGCAGACCTGCTCTTTGGCACTGCAGGAAGATCATTTTCGAGTGTGGAAGCGGCGGTCCTGCTTCTCCGCAGCCACTGCAGGCTCGGA
>JAYUMV010000328.1:0-8544 GCA_043762265.1 Chthonomonadaceae bacterium
TACATCGTGAAGTTTTCCATACCGGCCTTATGCCGCCGCACTCCGCCCGATTGATCGTCTGTCGGCAACACGGGTGCTCCTTTCCTCCCTAGAAACAAAAATAAAATCCTCCCCTCTGATCCTTTTCGCGTTTATGATGCGCCTTATTTCGTGATGAACAACACAAGCGATGTACAACTGATACGCCTGGCTGCACTCGGAAACCGGATGGCAGCCGGGCAACTTGCGGAACGCTGGCGCAAGCGGGTGTTTCCGATCGCCTGTCAGGCGCTGGGCAATGTGGACGATGCTGCGGATGTGGCGCAAGAAACGCTCGTCTATGCGCTGCTGCGGATTGGGGATCTGCGGGCCCCGGACACCTTCCCTGGCTGGCTTCGGCAGATCACTCTGTCGCACTGCGTGGACTATCGGCGGCGACGGGGCACACGGCGATTGGGAGAGCCGATCACCGTTCTCAATGAGGCCAGTGAGGAGAGCCGTTATCTGGAACGGCTGGCGATCCGGCAGGCGTTGGACCATCTCTCTCCGGCGCACCGCACCGCACTGCTGCTGCATTACGAAGGAGGCTGGTCTCTGGAAGAGACGGCACGTCTGCTTCAGATCCCGCTCAATACCGTGCGCAGTCGGTTGATGGCCGCCAAGCGGCATCTGCGCACCGACCTTCAGATCGACCTGGAAACAAGGAAAAACATGCTTACCGAAACTTCGCTGACTTCGTCTCTGACCCCCTCGCAACGCGCGCTGCTTCAAGCGGCCTTTCCCGAAGCGCGCACGCTCTCGATCCAGAACGATCCGGAGCCCTGGATGCCGTTCGGGCCGCGTGTGCGTCTGGCACTCGCCGATGGCACGGAAAAGACCGCAGACTTCCGATGGGATATCGATCCCGCGAGAGCGCAACTGTTGCCGGTCCTGGAACGGCTTGGCATTCCGGGACCACGCCTGCTGCAAGGGCCGATGCCGACAGGGACCGCAAACGGTTATCAAACCCTCTGTGCGCAGCATCGCGGGGAGAACTTGCTGCTCTGGACTCTGGGCGGAACCCCGCATCGTATCCGCCTGGCTACCGAACGGGCGTTCGAGGCGATCGACCGCTTGCAGGGTGTGACGGAAGCGCTGCGGGCGGATCCTATTGGCGCACAACTGCCCCAGCGTACGCTGACCGACGAGATCGACATGATCCTTTCGGATGCCCTATGGAATGCGGACGGGTGGCTGGCCGAGGCGGGGAAAGAGCGGCAGGGGTGGCAGTCGGATCCCTGGTTCCAGGCGGCGCTCTCGAAAACGCGGGAGGCCGCGAAGGCAATTCAGGACCCGCTGGTCTTCACGAACTATCTGCACTTCTTCCCGAACTTTCTGCGCATCGAACCGGCGACAGATTCCTTACAGGAGCCACTGGGTTGGCCGGGAGATAGTCGTTATCAGCAGAATCCGCTCGTCGAGTATGTGGCTCCGTTCGGTCACTTTGGCGATCCGTTGCTGGGATTGGCGATGGTGTGGGTGTACGACTGCTACCCGTTTGTGCATACCGGGTTTGTCGAGCAGTTTTTGTGGAGGCGCGGGGTGAGTCGGCGGAAATTCGCGCCCAGGCTGGCGATCAAGGGGCTGCAGATGATCGCACGCGACCTGCCGGTAGAGCGCCCGGAGGAGGGAGAGTATTGGGATAGCCTGCGGGGCTGGGTGGAACAGGCGCTGTGTTGGATGCAGTAGATTCGCTCCTCCATATCTGTCTGGCCAGATTGAGGTTTCTTGCTCCTAAGTGAAAAGCTCCTGCCGATGAGGCAGGAGCTAGGGTGAACATTTCGATTTTCTTTTTTCGTATAAGTAGAAAGGGAAGGCCTCCGCTCGGATTCGAACCGAGGACCTACTGTTTACAAAACAGTTGCGCTACCACTGCGCCACAGAGGCAAGGCTTATATTGTAGGACGATCCCGACCCTATTGTATCATTGTCCGCCTTCCTTGTCAAGACTTTCAAGTCTTTATAGGGAAGGAATCCGGGTTGGACATGGTGAAATAGGGGAGGCACTCGCCATCATCTTACGTTCCGGTTGCGGACGCTGTTTTAGGAGAGAAGGAATCCATGCGCAAATTATCGATCGTGCTGGCCTGTGCGGCCGTTGTACTCGCTCAAACCACCGCTATCCTTGCGGATCCGCCGAAGAAGCCGACCAAGCCTGCTAAAGCGGGGACGGCAAAGGTCGTTACCACCAAATCCGGTCTGAAATATGTCGATCTGCTGGTCGGCAAGGGCGCCTCGCCGAAGGCTGGCCAGGAAGTGACTGTGCACTATGTCGGCACCCTGATGAGCGGAAAGAAGTTCGACAGTTCCCGTGACCATGGCATGCCCTTCACCTTTACCATCGGGCAGGGACAGGTCATCAAAGGCTGGGACGAGGGCGTCATGACAATGAAAGTGGGCGGCAAACGCAAACTCATTGTTCCCGCCAATCTCGGTTATGGGCCGGGCGGCACCCCGGATGGCACCATTCCCCCGAACGCCACGCTCAATTTCGAGGTCGAACTGCTCGGCGTCAAATAGGACAGCATGCCTCTTTCTCGCAGCCCGGCACATGCCCTGTGTACCGGGCTGTTTTTGGGACTTGGTTCCGGTAGTCAAGACTTTGGCTTGCGTGATATACGGAAAGACCGTTTTCGACTTGCCGCTCCTCCTGGGAAATCCGGTAGATCACGATAAAGGATGATAACGCCGTTATGAGTACCCCCTATCCCGTAAAGGCCCCCCGTAAATTGCCGCGAACGATTGCTATCGTCGCCGTAGTCATCACCGCTCTACTCCTGTATGACTATTTCCATCCTCGGATTAAAGAAAGAAAGGTCGTTACAACACCGTCTGGACTGCAATACGCGGATCTCGTTGTCGGCACAGGACCGTTGCCGATTCGCGGCCAGGAGGTGACGGTCCACTATGTCGGCACCCTGGAAAACGGCGCTCAGTTCGATAGTTCTCGCGAACGTGAAAGCCCCCTGCCTTTTGCCATCGGAACAGGTCAGGTCATCAAAGGCTGGGATGAGGGCGTTATGACGATGCGCGTCGGCGGCCGCCGCAAACTCATCATCCCGCCTGGCCTTGCCTATGGCGATAGAGGCATGCCGAACGCCGGTATTCCGCCGGGTGCAACGCTCCTCTTCGATGTGGAACTAATGGGCGTCAAATAGTGCGCCTGATACGTCTTCCCTCCCCGGCACACTGTGTGTGCCGGTTTTTTGGTGATTCCTCTCTGTCTGCGTGAAATTTAAAAAATAGTTTCGATTTCGGTCTTTTCGAGAAACACGGGGCAAGCTAGTTTGCGTATTGTAAAATAGCCCAGAGTTCTTCAGCAAAACGCTTCCGTTGGTTTGTTTCTCGTTTCCGAAGCGAAAATAGAATCAGGCTTGATCAGAGCAGACAAAACCTTTCCAATACTTCTGTTCGAGGTACAAAACGAAAATGAGCACATCCCGTTTCAAGAGAAATGCAACCCGTGTCGCCCTCGTCCCGATCGCTTTCGGCCTGGGCGCTGTGACTGTTCTGGGCGTGCGCGGCAGCAATGCCGGCTCTCAGCAAAACCTTACGCCGGTGCAGCCTTCCGCCCAGGCGCTGAGCACACAGAATGCGTTCGAACAGGTCGCAGTCAAGCTGCGCCCGTCCGTCGTCTTTATCCGCAGTCGGCAGACCGTCAAGCAGGCTTCCTTCCACGGCATACCCCTTCAGGGGCAAGATCCGGGTGATGGCAGCGCTCTGCCGTTCCCATTCTTCCGCAATCCGCAGGGCGGACAGGACCAGGGCGGGCGCCAGTTCCGCATACAGCCACCGAGCTTTACGCCGCATGCCGAGGCCAGTGGGTCCGGCGTCATCATCCGCCAGGACGGCTATATCCTGACCAACGACCACGTGGTAGCCGGAGCCGATAAGGTGACGGTCAAGCTGCAGGACGGCCGCGAGTTCGTCGGGAAGGTGATGCGGGATTTCCGCAGCGACCTCGCGTTGATCAAGATCGAGGCCAACAATCTGCCGGCAGCCGAGATGGCCGACTCGGACAAGGTCAACGTCGGCCAGTGGGCTGTCGCCTTTGGCGCGCCGTTCGGCCTGAGCGACACCATGACCCACGGCGTGATCTCTTCGATGCATCGCCAGGAGGCGATCGGTTCCGGCGCGGATGAGCGCTACTACGCCAGCCTGCTCCAGACCGACGCCAGCATCAACCCCGGTAACTCCGGTGGTCCTCTGGTGGATGTCTACGGCCGGGTGATCGGTATCAACGTCGCCATCGAGTCACCGAGCGGCACCAGCGCTGGCATCGGTTTCGCGATCCCGTCGAACACGGCCCGCTATATCGCGGATTCGCTGATGTCCAAAGGCACGGTCACTCGCGGTTACCTTGGCCTCTCTCCGGCTACGCTCACCTACGACTACCAGCAGCGGTACGGGGTAAAGGAAGGCGCACTGGTCACCAGCGTCGCGGACGGTACTCCTGCCGCACAGGCGGGCTTGCAGGTCGAGGACGTGATCGTGCGGTTCAACGGCAAAGAGGTCAAGGACGACGTATCTTTACGTGATATGATCTCCCGCACTGCGCCTGGAACCCGCGTTCCCGTCGAAGTCCGGCGCAGCGGGGGCGAGAAGAGCCTGGAAGTCACCGTCGGAGCCAACGCCGCGGCCCCTGTCGCCAAAGCCGATGTTCCCGTGGATGCGCAGGCCGCAGCGCCACACGGTAAGCTCGGTGTGCAGATCATGGATGCCGATAAACTCGATGCCAATGCACGCCAGCAGTTGAACCTGAATGACAGCCTGAAGACGGGTGCGGTCATCGTCACGGTTCTGCCGGGCAGCCCTGCTGCCGAAGCGGGTATTCGCCCTGGCGATGTCGTGACGCGCTTGAATGGCAAGACCATCTCCTCCGGCGACCAACTGAAGCAGATCGCCTCCGCTCTGCCCGCAGGAGCCAGCACTACGGCGGTCATCCGACGTGGCCCCTCTACTATTCTGGCTCAGATCGCCGTCGAATAACCGTCCGCGCAGGGGCGCAAAGCCGCCCCCCTGCGCATTTTAAAAGAAAGTAATAAACATGAACGCCGTTGGTTCCGGCGGCCTGAATGAGAAGTCGACCCGAATCCCGGAATGGTTGTTTCGTCTCTCCGACGAGCAGTTCGTCCAATGGTGCGATCAGCACAAACTGCAAGTCTGTGCGGAAGTACGGTCTTTTACCGAGGAGGAGCGCAAAGCGATCTTCCAGTACGCAATGCGCAAGCATCTCGTCAACTGACCAGGACACAAAATGTACCAGGGGCCACTCGAATTCGAGTGGCCCCTGGTACGCGTCTGGATCTCTGCCGCTTCGGTTCAGATGCCGGTGTAGTTCAAGGTCGAGATCGTGCTGTCCGTCTGGGCGATGGTGATCTGATCCATCGTTTCGTTCAGCGCGATGTAGGCTACTCCCGTCCCCAGATCGTCGGTGTAGTTCGTGAGGATGCTGTTGTTCTGCGTGGAGCGTATCGTTATGGAGCCGGTCTGCGTGCCACGGTCCGTGTTCTGATTGAAGCCTGCGGTGATGAGTTTGGCGCCGTCGGCGGAGTAGCGAATGCTGTTCAGATAGTCGGTCGTGGAGAGCGTGGTCTGCAGTTGGCCGTTGGCCGCGTTGAAGATCTGGACGGCGCCGCTGACCGAATCTTTGTTCAGGTTGTTGTCGCCATAGCAGACGGCCAGGTTCTTGCCGTTCGGTGAGAAGGAGAGATCGATCGCCGCCAGTTGCTCATCGGACGTCGCTGCCGTGATGTCGGAGGATCCGAGGAGCTTGCCGTCTGCCACGTTCCAGATGCCGACGATACCGTGGTAGAAGGTGCCGCCGTTCACGTTGGCGTGCGTTCCGCCGCAGAGCGCCACTCGGCTGCCATCCGCCGAAACCGCCAGATTGTATCCGCTCGGCATATCCGCCGTGAACTGGCCGATGTGCTTGAACGTCGCCCCATCCCAGCCTTCGATGATCTCCTCATCCTTATTGGTTTTCGGGTCGGTGAAGGATCGGCTCGTGACCATCAGGCTCTTCGCCTTTGCAAAAGTGACGTTCACATATTCGATGTTCGCAAGCTGACGGACGGCGCTGGTGGTCGCCCCGTAGACGTAGAGGCCGTTGCTCTGGGCGATCACTACCTGGCTGCCGTCGGGGGAGAAGGCCATGGTGTTCACATAGACGCCGTTGGCGACTGTGTAGGTTCTCAAGACGGCTCCGGTGGCAGCGTTGGCGATGCGGATGGTGCCTGCGGACTCGGCATACGCGGTGATCAGACCATTGGGAGAGGTGGCGACACCGCTAAAACCGTAGATCCGATGGGTGTAGTCTACGTCCACTGCACCGGTTGTTGCAGAGAGTTGGCTCACCTCGCCGATTTCGCTTTCGACGATGACGTTCTGGCCGTCGTTGACATCGGTGATGGTAGTGATGGCGGATCGATCCGTCAGTTTTCGGGAGAAAGTGAGTTTGCCGGTAGCGACCTTCCAGGTCTCCAGCATACCGATGGTTGTCTGATTCGGCCCCGGCGCGCCGCCTCCGCCAAGGATCGTCGATCCGTCGGAGGTGTAGGCGATGGTGCGAATGCCGGTGGTCGCGCCACTCAGCGTGGATTTGAGCGTCGTGCCGGTCGCATCCCAGATCTCGATGCAGGCGTTTGGATTCGTGCCGCCCCCGCCTCCCAGAGCGAGTTGCGTGCCGTCCGGCGAAAACCGTGCCGACAGGATAAAGTTCATCCTGGTCTTGACGGTCGTTTTGCGCGTGGCAGCGACCGGGTCCCAGATTTCGGCAACGGGGATCGAGGTCAGCAGGGAGGTCTTGGCATCGATCGCATCTCTCTGCCCTGCGGCGACCAGGGTCTTGCCGTCTTTGGCATAAGCGATCTCATCGACTTCGCCGATGGCTGGGGTGAACGTTTTCAGCAGCGTGCCATCGGAAACACGGTAGGTCAGCAGGGTGGCCTGAAAGACGTGCGTACTGGAGGAGAAGTCTTCGGTGGCCCAGGCGAGGGTCTTGTCGTCAGCGGAAAAGGCGAGGGCGGTCGAGGTCTCACCGGTGGTGTTCAGCGTTTCGATATGGTGGTAGTCGGCGGCGCTCCAGACATCCGCGACCGGCTGGTAGAAGCCGTAGCGGCCGAGGTAGATCCCACCGCCTGCCGCAATCGTTTTGCCGTCGTGAGAGAGGGCGATGCAGGCAAGATCGTTGCCGGAGCCGACCAGGGTGCGCATCAGGCGGCCCGTCGCGACGTCGTAGACTTTGAGCGTGTTGTCCTGGGAGGAGGTGTAGAGGGTCTTGCCGTCCGGCGAAACCACGGCGGAGCGCTGGTGAGAGAGGAACGCGTTGTCGCCCGCACTGCGCCAGGCGAAGGTCGATGCGGTCTGGGCCAGGGTCGCGGTGGGAACCAGGGCCAACATCAGGGCGCTCATTCCGAGGCGCAGGTTCGTGATCGTATTCATGGCGTTTGTATCTCCTTTGATCGATGCATTGCGTTGTGTAGTCTTGAAGAGTGGTATGCGGGATTGGGATGACTGGATCCGGTTCCGCGAACTTAATGATAGGATCCCACGATCCGGGCATGAGAACCGCGAACGGGGTCACATAACAATGTGATCTGCATCACATCGGCGTTTTCGAGCACATGGAGAGAAAGCCTCGGCGCTTGCGGGCGGAATTGACAGCCCCGGTCGCCTGTGTTACAATTCTTAGGGGCTGCTGACACAAGCTTCCGGGTGGCTGCCAGAAGTTTTTTGGATAGGAACGGAACTTTCGGGGCGTTTCGCCCCTCTAAATCGAAGGGCATTGCCCCTGCAACCTATTCGAGGTAAGACGTTGAAGAAGAGAACAGAACAGACTCCGTCCGCTGCGGCGGACTCGGACAGCGCTCCTAAATCCGCGCACTCCGGGCCTACCGACCCATCGGAGTCACGAGGGACGGCAGTCGCCCGTCGCCGTGTGACAAGTCCCAACCCGCGCAGCGCCGCGAGTCACTTCACCCGTGGAGAGACGCATCGCCGCATGGGCCGCTACCATGCGGCGATTCTGGAGTACCGTAAAGCGGTCGAACTCGCGCCGGATGTCCCCTATTATCGGTACAAACTGGGCGATTGCTATGCGCTGGCAGGGCTTGGAGGCGACGCGCTGACAGAGTTGGAGGCCGCACGCGATCTGGCTCCGACCGATGGCTTCTACCACTTCTGGCTGGGCGACGTGTACGCACGGATGGGCCGCCCCCAAGAAGCTATTGACGCGATGCAGCAGGCCACGCTCTACGCGCCGGACGACGCCTATTTCAATATTCGGCTCGGCATGGTCTACTATCAGGCATGCGCTTTGCAAGAGGCGGCCGACGCCTTTCGCAACGCCGTCGCGCTCGATCCGAACAATGCCTCCTATCACTGCCTGCTCGGAGACACCTATGTGCGGCTGGGCTACGAGCGCGAAGCGCTGATGCATTTCCGCATGGCCGGTCGTCTGGACCCCTACGACGCCGCCTATCTCGAACGCGCTCGTCGCGTCCTTCCGTTAGAACCGGTGCCTAT
>JAYUMV010000329.1:0-10276 GCA_043762265.1 Chthonomonadaceae bacterium
ACCGGAGGCCTGGACGGCCGCGTACGTCTGTACGATCTGCCGAGCGGCGCGCTGTTCAAAGCCTTTGTCCCGGTGCCTCTCGCCATCAAGACGGCCCGAAAATAGCGCTGACAGCCTCAGATAGTCCGAGAGAACGGTGCAACCTTTGCACTCCGATCGAATCTAAAGAACTATAGAGAACTATCGTGTGTGAATGCATCTGTCTTCCGGGTGTGGGGAAATTCCGATTATGATCTTTAGAACCAGGCCTACTCTGGCCGTAATATCCGGCATCGCGCTCTCATTGACGAGGTTGACGTATGCTCATGCCGAGGAGACGGCTCCGAAAAAGCCAGCGCTGCCGCCCATCGTGGCGTTGAAGGCGCTGCCTGCTTCGCTGACCTTGCAGGATGCGCGGGATGCGCGGTCGGTCATTGTGACGGGGCAGTCGCAGGCAGGCTATGCCGTCGATCTGTCGCCGGTCGCGAAGCTGAAAGCCGGTTCCGACCTGATTCGAGTGGATGCGAACGGCTATGTCGTGCCGATGAAGGCAGGCAAGACCACGCTGATCGTCACCGCTGCCGGGAAACAGATTTCGATCCCGGTCACCGTGCAGAGCATAGCCCCGCCGCCGGTCAGCTTCGTCCGCGAAGTGATGCCTGTGATGAGCCGGGTAGGATGCAACGCGGGACTGTGCCACGGATCCGCCAAAGGCAAGAACGGTTTCAAACTCTCCCTGCGCGGTTACGATCCCGATTTCGACTATCATGCGCTGGTGGACGATGTCGCCGGACGGCGGTTCAACCGCTCGGATCCTGCCCAGAGCCTGATGCTCCTCAAACCGACTGGCTCGGTGCCCCACCGGGGCGGCGTTCTCTTCAACTCCTCCTCTCCGTACTACACGCTGCTGAAGCGTTGGATCACTGAAGGCGCGCGGACGGATGCCGACACGGTGAAACGTGTCAGCAGCCTCGAAGTGCTGCCGACCGTGCCCAACGTGACCCTGCCGGGAATGACGCAGAAGATGCTCGTGATCGCGCACTATCCCGATGGCAAGACCCGAGACGTGACGCGCGAAGCCGTCTTCACCAGCAGCCTTTCCGAAGTCGCTACGATGTCCGCCGATGGTACGGTCAGCGCCGTTCGCCGGGGCGAAGCGGCCTGTCTGGTTCGCTACGAAGGCACGTACGCTGCCAACAATATCACGGTGCTGGGCGACCGCACGGGATATAAATGGGCCAGCGTGCCGGAAATCAACTACATCGACAAACTGGTAGACAAGAAGCTGCAGAAGGTGCAGGCACAGGCTTCCGGGCTCTGTGACGACGCTACCTTCATTCGTCGTGCCTATCTCGATCTAACGGGTCTGTTGCCCACTCCCGAAGTCACACGCGCCTTTCTCGAAGACAAAACGGCATCGGCACAGAAGCGGGAGCGACTCACCGATGCCCTGCTCAACTCCACCGATTTCAATGAGCGCTGGACGAACAAATGGTCCGATCTGCTCGACTCCAACAGCAAGTTCCTCGGCGATGCCGGAGTGCGCAAGTTCCGTAACTGGATCCATGCCTCCGTCGCCGAGAACAAGCCTTACAACCAGTTCGTTCGGGAACTGATCACCGCTTCCGGCGACGCCAATCAGAATCCCGCCGCGAACTATATGCGCGTGGTGCGGGATTCGGCGACAGCGACCGAGAACGTGACGCAGTTGTTCCTGGGTATCCGCTTCTCCTGCAACAAATGCCACGACCATCCCTTCGAGCGCTGGACGCAGAACCAGTACTATCAGTTCGGCGCTTTCTTCGCGCAGGTCGGCTACAAGCCCGGCGCACCCGGCACCGAGGTCGTGTTCAACAAGGGCGCGGGCGAGGTGATGCACCCGAAGACGGGCCTGGCAGTCCTGCCGAATGTTCCGGTCGGCCACCTCGCGGCGGTTAAGACGGAGGATCGCCGCCAGGAGTTTGCGGACTGGCTGACCTCGAAAGAGAATCCTTTCTTCTCGCGAGCCTATGTCAACCGCATCTGGAGTTACTTCCTCGGCAAAGGCATCATCGATCCGGTGGACGATATTCGCGCCAGTAACCCGGCGACCAACCCGGAACTGCTGGAAGCCCTCAATACCGATTTCGTGAAGAGCGGCTTCGACACCCGGCACATCATGCGCACCATCGTGCTGTCGCGCACCTACCAGTCCGAACTGCGCTCCAATCGCTGGAATGCCGACGACCACATCAACTTCTCGCATGCCGCGCCGCGCCGCCTGGAAGCTGAACAGCTCTACGACGCGCTGCATCAGGCGACCGGATCGACGGTTCAGTTCGCCGGACTGCCTGCCGGAACGAAAGCGGAAGAGTTGCCGGATGCCAAAGGGGTCGGGGATGGCTTCCTGGACCTGTTCGGCAAACCTGTGCGCGAAACGCCCTGCGAGTGTGAGCGCTCCAGCACGGTGAGCCTGGGCCAAGCATTGAACCTGATCAACGGCCCGACACTCTCCGACTCGGTCGCTGCGCCTACCGGGCGCATCGCCCAACTGCTGAAGACGAATCCGACCGACGAGAAGCTGATCGAAGAGATCTTCCTTTCGACTCTCTCCCGCTTCCCGACCGTAAAGGAGAAACAGACTTCGCTGGCAAGCCTGCACGTCTCCGCCAATCGGGGTGAGGGAGCCGAAGATCTGATGTGGGCACTGCTCAATAGCCCGGCCTTTCTGTTTAATCGGTGACAACTTTTAGGAGTTCTAGGGCAAACGGCCTCATGAGCGATGGACTGAAGTCCTTCGCTAGGTGCCTGCGGCCCGAGTGGCCACCTTCGTGGGCACTTTGTCGTACTCACCATGTTGTGTGGCAATACACGAAGGATCGTTCCGGAACTTTTTGAGGGGCAGACACCCTTATAGAATATAGCACTGCGCATTGATGGAGGAAGAGGATGCGCTGTCGGGAGGCTCCGGCAGAGACCTTTGTTCCCCGATTCGCGCGTGTCGAAAGAGGCGAGTCTGCTTTGAAAATTCAAGAAGTAGTTGCGGGCAAGTGGGGGATGGTGGCGCTGGTGCTTGCGGTCTTTTGCGCTGTAGGCGCGGTGGCCGTCATGAAACCGTCGTTTTTCACTCCTCCAGTAGCCGCTGAACAGAAAGATAGTAAGGGAATGACAATACTACCGAAAACGACCCCGACCGTGCCGCCGGGGAGAGAGTTGGCGACGTTAGCGGGCGGATGTTTCTGGTGTACCGATGCGATATTCCGCGACCTGAAGGGCGTGGACAAGGTCGAATCGGGATATTCTGGAGGCCATGTGCCGAACCCAACTTACGGCCAGGTGTGCGACGGCGACACAGGACATGCCGAGGGCATTGAGATCACCTTCGACCCGAAAGTCATCTCGTTTCACGACCTGCTGGTGATCTTTTTTACGACCCACGATCCGACGACCCTCAATCGCCAGGGAGCGGATGCGGGCACGCAGTATCGGTCTGCGATCTTCACGCACAGTGAGGAGCAGAAGCAGGTCTCGGAGCAGGTCATCAAAGAGATCGAGGCCCAGAAGCTGTATAGCAACCGGATTGTGACGGAAGTGACGCCGTTCACCAACTTCTATCCGGCAGAGGACTACCATCAGGACTATTTCGCGAACAACCCGAGGCAGGGCTATTGCCAAATCGTCATCGCCCCGAAGGTGACAAAGTTCCGCGAACACTTTCGTGAGAAGTTGAAGCGTTAAAACCCCACCCCAACCCTCCCCTTCGTAAGGGGAGGGAGAAAACAGGACTCCCCCTCCTTAAGAAATCCTTCACGCGGAAGTGAAGGATTTGGGGTGCCCGAAGGACTTCCTTTCAAGAGGGGGTTGGGGGAGGTTCCCGACAAGGAGAGCGAGATCATGTTATCCATTCCCGGTAACGGCGTGCGAGACTGCGATGGAGTGACCCGACGCGAACTGATGCGAATAGGCGGAGCCGGCATGCTCGGCATTACCCTGCCCGGCATCCTCGAACTCGAAGCTAGAGCCTCGACGGTGTCGGATGGTAAGGTGAAGGGCAAAGGCGGCTTTGGCGCTGCCAAGTCCGTCATCTTGATCTATCTACAGGGCGGCCCCAGCCATATCGATATCTGGGACCCCAAGCCGGACGCGCCCGCCAACGTGCGCGGTGAGTTCAAACCCATCAAGACGAACGTGCCGGGGATCTGGCTTTCCGAAGTGATGCCGCAGTTGGCGCAACAGATGGATAAGGCGACTCTGATCCGATCCGTCTCCTACACCCCGAACGGCCTCTTCAACCATACCGCTGCGATGTACCAGATGCTGACCGGCGAACAGGCCGACAAAGTGTCGCCCTCCGGCCAGTTGGAACCGCCAAACGCCTCCGACTATCCGAACATGGGGTCCCATATCGCAAAGTTCCAGCCGCCGGATGTGCCGATGCTGCCCTTTGTGATGCTGCCACGCCCGCTGCAGGAGAGCAACGTCATCGGCAAGGCCGGTACGGCGGGCTTCCTCGGCAAGGCTTACGATCCGTACTATCTCTATCCTCCGGGCGCAGACGACGATCAGACGAAGATGGACCACATCAAGCTGGACGACTTCTCGCTGCGTGCCGAGGTCTCGAAAGCGCGTCTGGAGCGCCGCGCCAATCTGCGCAAACTGATCGACGCCGGTATGCCGGAACTCGACAAGGCGGTCAGCACTTATGCCCTCGACTCCTACTACCAGAAGGCGCTCAGCCTGATCCTGTCCGGTCGCGCCCGGGACGCCTTCGATCTCTCGAAAGAGTCGCCCAAGATGCGGGATCGCTACGGACGACACACCTTCGGGCAGTCTGCGCTGATGGCACGCCGCCTGATCGAGGCGGGCACCCGCTTTGTGCAGGTGAACTGGCCCTCGGTTGCCAACGGCGATCCAAAAACGACGGCATGGGACACCCACGCCGCCAACTTCGGCCCTCTGAAGAACCTCCACTGTCCGAAACTGGACAGTGCGCTCTCGGCCCTGTTGGAAGATCTGCATCAACGCGGCATGCTGGAGACGACGCTGGTCGTGGCGGTCGGCGAGTTCGGACGTTCGCCGCGTCTCGGTGTCAGCACCTCCGGCAACGGCAACGCTCCGGACGGCCGCGATCACTGGCCCTACTGTTACACCGCATTGGTCGCGGGCGGCGGGATCAAACCCGGTCAGATCTACGGCAAATCGGATGCGACGGGCTCCTCGCCCGCCGAAAATCCGGTCCATCCGACCGACCTTCTCGCTACGATCTATCACACGCTCGGCATCACGGCGGACACGATCATCTACAACCACCTGAATCAGCCGCGTGAGTTGGTGAAGGGCAAGGTCGTCGCCGGTCTTTTCTCCTGACAGCGAGGCTGAAATTAACATTGGAACCCCCGTATCCTGGAAGGGAGATGGGGGTTCCGTGTTGTATAGTCTGTTAGGAAATCAAAATAGCATGAGAGGAGTGGGAAATGCATTTACGAAATTTGGGCGAGGGTGGGAAACAGATTTCGGAGGTAGGGCTGGGCTGCTGGCAGTTAGGCGGATCGGACTGGGGCGATCTGAGCGAGCAGGAGGCGATGGCGATCCTGCAAACGTCGGTAGAGAGTGGCGTCAACTTCTTCGATACGGCGGATGTCTACGGGCTGGGGCGAAGTGAAAGCCTGATCGGGAAGTTTTTGCAGGAGACGAAAGCGGATGTTTGCGTCGCGACGAAGCTGGGGCGCTTTCCGGAACCGGGCTGGCCGGGCAACTTCACGGAGGCGGCGTTCCGGAAGCATGTCGAGGCCTCGCTGAGCCGATTGGGAGTGGAAGCGCTCGACCTGGAGCAGATCCACTGCATCCCGACCGAAGAGTACCGCCGCGGTGACTGCTTCGACTGGCTGCGCAAACTCCAGGCCGAGGGCAAAATCCGTCGGTTCGGGGTGAGCGTGGAGTCGATGGAAGAGGCGAAGATCTGCCTGCAGCAGGAGGGCCTGTCCTCCTTACAGATCATCTTCAATATCTTCCGCCAGAAGCCGATCACTTCGATCTTTGCGGAGGCAGAGCGCCGAAACGTCTCCCTGATCGTTCGGCTCCCGCTCGCCAGTGGCCTCCTCGCAGGCAAGTACACCAAAGCGACGCGTTTCGCCGACGCCGACCACCGCAACTACAACCGCGACGGACAGGCGTTCAATGTCGGGGAGACCTTCGCAGGTCTGCCCTTCGAAACTGGCGTGGAGTTTGCGGACGCCCTGAAACCCCTGGTCCCCGAAGGCATGACGATGGCGCAGATGGCCCTGCGCTGGTGCCTCGACTTTCCTGCCGTCACCACCATCATTCCCGGGGCAAAAGATTCTGCGATGGCCCGCGCCAATGCCGCCGTCAGCGTACTGCCCTCCCTGCCTTCCGATCTCCACACGCGCCTGACCCTCTTCTACGCAGAGCATGTCGAAGACTCGGTGCGCGGCCCCTATTGACCCGAAGATCAGGAGCAGATCGTGAAGAGACGTTGGGCTGCAATACTATCCCTGTCGGTTCTGCTGCTATTAGGCTGCGTGTCGTGCGGTCTCTTGATTTGTGGCTTTCAGCGGGAACAGGCAGACCAAGCCCTGATCCTCGCACTCAAAGCCAATCAGACGGAGAAGGCTCTGGACGCTCTGGAGGCTCGGGCCAATCCTAATATTCGCGACTCGGGCGAAGCACCGCCTTCGTTTCGGCGCTATCTTGTCACGCTTTGGAGGCAAATGCAAGGCATCAAACCGCCTGCGCCTGAAGTAGGTGTGACGGCCCTAGCGCTCGCTATCCAGCAGAACAACTCCGTTCTCGTAGACGCACTGCTTGCACGTGGGGCGAAGAATATCGGGGATAGAGTCCAGGTACAGGATAAGTGGGGTGAAGGGTTTCTATCCCTGACTTTGCTGATGGCAGCGGCCAAGAACAAGAATCCAGGGATCGTGCAGACCCTGATCCAACATGGTTGGCAAGTGGACGAGATCAGCGGATACCACGAGACGGCTCTGTTCTATGCGGGAGATGCCGCGACTATTAAGATGCTGGTCGTCCATGGGGCTAACATCAACGCAAAGAATGAGTTTCAATGGACGCCCCTGGACGACAGAATCAGAGACCGAGATAACGAGACGTTCGACGCTCTTCTGGATCTGGGTGCACAGGACACGAAAGCGATAGGTATAGCGATCTATTTTGACCAAACCTCCGCTCTTAAGAAGCTGATCAGGAAGAGATGGGATCTCAATATGCTGGATAATGAAGGGGCGACTCCGTTGACCTGTGCACTCTCTTCGGGATCCATGTTGCGACCGGATATGGCGTTGATTCTCATCCAGAGCGGAGCAGATGTAAACCAACCCGACAAGCAAAGGAATTTTCCGTTGGCGCTTGCCGCCGATGGTGGCCGGTATCCAGAAATGGACACGCAGTCTCCTATACTGATAAAAGCCCTCCTGGCACATGGCGCGAGGGTAAATAAACACGAAGAAGAGAACTAGACGCCTCTGATGGTGGCTGCCTTTCGTCTGCGTCCGGTCCTGGTTCGTCTCTTGTTACAGCACGGAGCACAGGTGAACCTGCGCACCACAGCAGGCAAGACTGCGCTCTCGATCGCCAAGGCCAGCCCCTACAGTCAGACACATCGTGGCTGCCAACCTGTGGTTATTCGCCTGCTCCAGGCATCCGGAGCGCAAGAGTAGCTTCAGCCAGACTTATAGATGTGGGACGCTTCGGTTTTTCAGCATTTCCGGATTGGGGAAGGCAAGAGCATTTCTATCGTGCGAGGAATTCGGGTAGCCTGAGCCCACCCGAATGTGATCGGAGCAAATGGGTCGAAACTGCGGGCGTGGATCGAGGGAGAAGGCAAGTTACGTCTCCGTCACTGCCAATCGGACGCTTTGCTGAGCGACCTCTCCCCGGTGCCTTTCAATTAAGGCATGCCTGACCAGGCCCGTCCATTGGGCACGCCGGGCTAAAGCCCTCCGCTGGGGGCCTCCGGCCGAAGGCCCTCTAAAGCGGGCACGCTGGCTTTCTGGAAGCACGAGGAGGACGCAACTTCGGTTGCTTGGTTTGGAGGACGCAGGCGCGTAAGAACCGGAGAAATTCGCTTTACTGACAGCGAAGAGTGTGCCCACTTTAGTGGGCCTTGGGTTGCGGAGCAACCTCTAGCGTAGGGCTTTAGCCCGGCGTGACTGCGCAAGCGTAGGGCTTTAGCCCGGCGGCTCAGGCGAGGTTTACACGATGGGTGTTCTACAGAACGCAGCCAGATCGGGTGATCTGGCTGCCATTAATAAAGAACTCAGGAACGGTACGGATGCGAATATGCCGGATAAGCACGGCAGACGCACTTTGGTTCAGGCTGCTGGCAACGGGCATATCGAAATTGTCAAAGCGCTCTTTCTAGCAGGGGCAGAGGTGGATGGCAGTCATATCGGTGGCTCCGACGCCTTATCTGGAGAGGTCGGTTGGACACCGCTTATGGCAGCGGCACGAAGCGGACTGCCGCAAGTCGTCACACTTCTTTTGCAGGCCGGAGCGAACGTGAACGCCAGGAACGTCCGCCGAGAGACTGCTTTGATGTATGCAATCTCTTCAGGAAGTGTGGAAACCATAAGGTTGCTGCTAGAGAGTGGTGCAGATCCGAAGGCATATACAGGAAATCAGTCGGTGTGGGAGTGGGCCAAAGAAGTAGAACTCGATCATGCCAATGCGGTGGAGATACTCAATCTTCTAAAGCTGGCCGGAGCGACTGATTAGCACGACAAACACAATTGCGTCCTCGAAACACCGCTTTGATGGCGTAGACGTTCCAGTGGACCATCTACCTAGCCTGAAACTGCCCCTCAATCCGCACTTGAGCGGTGAGTCCTTATTATTTTTTTGAAGGCTTGCAATATTCACAGATTTGTGAATATAATAAAGGTATGACGGAAACTGCTTCCAAAACCAAAGCGATCCTGCATCCCGTGCGGGCGCGTATTCTCGTAGCCCTGAATGATCGACCGCTGATTCCGCGCCGGATTGCCGCCCAGATGGAGGATGTTCCGCTGGGTACCGTCTACCGCCATCTGAACATTCTGTTGGAAGCGGGTCTGATCAAAGTGGTTGGAGAGCGGCGCGTGAAGGGAACACTGGAACGGCAGTTCGCCATCGTCGATACCGCCACGTTTCTCACGGAAGCGGAGCGTACGACCTTAAAACCGGACGACATCACAGGGCTGGTTGCCGCACTATCCAGCGTGGTACAGGCAGGTTTTCACCGGTACACGATGCGTGCGGAGATGCCGCCCAAAGAGGGGGAAATCTCTCTGATCGCCAAGTCTCTCTATCTCACGCCCGAGGAGTACCGTGAGTTTCGTGGCCATCTGATTACGCTGCTCAGTAAAGTAGGTCGTGGTCCCAACCCGCAGTATGAGCGGCGTATGATCGGTTACTTTTCGGCTCCGGACCCGGAAATAGCGATCCTCGACGACCCTGACGACTGACGGTTCGTAAGGAAATGGGACCGTGTGTGGACATCGGTGAAACGGCTTCCGCTCGATGTCCGTATCTTTAAGTGTGAACATTCACGTTTTTGTGAATATAGTCAATTTCGTGATAGATCTCGGCTGCGAAGCCCGCACCGGCTCTTTAGAAAGGGAGTTTACCGCTCATGTATTCCGTATTCACTCGCGTTTTCGGCGCCTCTCTCTCCCTCGCTGCACTCGTGGTGGTTTCACCCCTCCGCGCTCAGTCCCAGATGACCCATGGCATCGATCTCTCGACACTGGATCGATCCGTCAAGCCCGATACCGATTTCTATCGCTTCGCCAACGGCGCCTGGCTCGACAAGACCGCCATTCCGGCCGATAAACCGGCAATGGACGCTTTCACCGAAATTACCCTGCGCAACGAAGCCGTTCTCCAGCGCGTGGTAGAGAAAGCTGCCGCTGAAAGCGATCTGCCTGCGGGTAGCGAAGTGCGCAAGATCGGCGACTTCTATCGTGTCGGTATGGACGAAGCGCGTGCGGAGAGTCTCGGAGTCAAACCCCTCGAACCTCTCTTTCATCGGATTGACGCTCTCTCCGACCGAAGCGGAATCCTGCGTGAGATCGCTCGACTCAACCGTATCGGCGTCTCCGCGCTGTTCAGCGGGGGGCTCTTACCCGATCTGAAAGACAGCCGACGCAGGATCTTCACTATGGCTCAGGGCGGAATCTCCCTGCCCGACCGGGACTACTATCTCAACGACGATCCGATGTCCAAAACCCTGCGCGAAAAATACGTCGTCTATCTCCAGAAAAGCTTCGTACTCGCCGGGGAGACGTCGGCGCAGGCCGGGAAG
>JAYUMV010000330.1:0-5521 GCA_043762265.1 Chthonomonadaceae bacterium
TTCGACAGAAACATTGGGAACCGGAACGACCGATGTCTCTTGAATACAGATCAAAGAGGTGTCATCATTTTTGAGGCGGTGTTCTGCGCGCAGAGACAGAGTCAGCGCGGTTAGGTCGGATGGGTCGGTGAAGGCGCAGAGGGTGTGCCAGGGTTTTGCCCCTGCCTCGATCTCTGAAAGAAACCATTTCGCCAGTGCATCGGTCATCAAGAGAAGGATGTCTCCTGGTTTGAAGACTCCCGTCAACGCCTGCGCGTGATCCCAGACCTGAAGATTGCGCGCCGGATTGGAGGAGAGCAGGAGCGGTGTGCTGTCGAACGCCGCCGATTCCGCCAGCGGAAAGGCGACATGCAGCGCATCGTCCCGAATCTGGAAAAGGCAAGTGTCGCCAATGGCGAGGGCATGCCAGCGGCGTTCTGCAGTATTCTCATCGGAAGCGCTCTCTTCGAGTTCCGAGGCCGTCAAGGGGTGTTCGAAGCGCAGGGTGAGAAGCGCGGCAAAGGCTCCGTTGCGGGCCTTATCCTCGGCGTACCAGGGTAGGCGATCCCAGGCGATACTGGCATGCCATTGCTGTTGCAAGGGGCCGACACGCTCCATCAACTCCGTCAGGTCCGGCTTCTCGGAGAGGGGATCGCAGGCGAAGCCTTCCGTCAACGCCCGCGCCCAGGCGCGGGCAAAAGAGGACTCGGTTGCCCCGTCCGCGATCGCCACCGCCGTGTGGCCGATGGCGATCGCGTCCTCGTAATCTGCCTCCGAACTGCCCGCCTTAGGCACCCAGAAGCCCTGTGAGATCAGGTTCAATGCAACTCTCTCTTCCTCAGCGCAGGTTGCTCGGACGGGTGCCAATGTCCAGAAAGCGGATCAGTTCGACCAGGTCGGCATTGAACGCGAAGCCGCGTGCGCCTGGTCCGATAGGATAGCCTTCGGCCTGAGCGGAGGCGCTGATGTTGTCCGGCAGGGGCGACGAGAGCGCAAACAGTTTGCGCGCCCACTCGTCCGGCAGTCCGGCGTCGGTATTGGGAAAGACGACAGGCGCGGAGGTCAGGCCGGAGATATGGCAGTTGAACAGCAGCACATTGCCGTCCGTAGAGGCGAGCGAGGTCAACAGCGTCGCCTCTCGGGTCGGATCGACATTGAACTCGCCGTCCGTAATGTTGATGACGATAGGCGGGTACGAGTCCGGATGCGCGGTGATCCAGCCTTCCAGTACCTTGTGCGCCAGACTGAAAGCTTCTGCCATCGGAGTACCGCTGTCGGCAACCGGTTCCAGCCAGACCGGGAACTTCACGATCTGATCGATCAGTCCGCCCGCGCCGTCGTCCACCTTCTTGGAGCGCTCTTCCACACGGGTCGGTGAGTTCGCCACTTCACTGATGGGAACCAGATGCTGGCCGACCAGCGGACCACTGAACGCTGGACCGGTGTGCGCGCCGTAACCGATCACGCCGACGACATAGTAGTCGTTGATCCCTTCGCCCTTGGCGCATTTGATGACGAGGTTCTGCAGCAGGCGGTTTAGAGCATCGGCCAGACCGTCTGCTTTCTTTTTGCCCACGCCGCCGCCAAACGGGTCTTCCATCGACTTGGACTGGTCGATGAGGAATAGGAAGCAGCTCGGATTGACCCGACTGATTTCGGCTGAGTACGCCATGATGTTCTCCTGAGATAGTGTTGGGACCGGAAAGTGTCCCCACATGTGATACGCAACGGCGCAAATAGGGTTTCATTCACGAATAAGATCCCTGCTCGGCAGGACTGGATAGGAGTCTTGTCGAACTGTGTTCTCGACAAACTCTTCCCGGAGGCTCTAATGCCTGAGAAACACCCTAATATCGTCCTTTTCGCCATCGATTCCCTGCTTGCGGATCATATGAGTTGTTACGGATATTTCCGCCAGACCACTCCCCATATCGATCTTTTCGCACAGGGAGGCACGCTGTTCGAGCGCAACTACAGCGCACATATTCCCACGACGAGCGCCTACGCCTCGATGTTGACCGGAACCGACTGCTTCACCAACCAGGTCGTGGCCCTGCGGCACCAGGGGCCGTTGCGCCCGGAAGTGCCGACGCTCGCGGAGATGCTGAGCGCGGCAGGCTACAACACCAGTTGCGTCGGCTTCACTGGCAACCCCAGTTCGCGCGGCTTCGACAAATATCTCGACTATCCCGGCTGGGGCACCTGGAACGAAGGCCGCAGCCCGAAAGCCGAGAACCTCAACGCGGTTGCGATACCGGAACTGGATCGGCTGATCTCCGACGACAAGCCGTTCTTTCTCTTCCTGCGCCACATGGACCCGCATGCGCCCTACCTGCCGCCTGCGCCCTTCGAGCGCATGTTCTACCACGGCGACGAGAGTGATCCCACTAATAAGTCGATGGAACCGGTCATGGAGTTCAAACCGTTCCGCGACTTTTTCGCCGCCTGGATGCCGCCCGGCATCTCCGACAAGGACTATGTGATCGCGCAGTACGACGGCGCGATCGCCTACATGGACTCCTGTATACAGACGATCTTCGCGGCTCTGGAAGCCCACGGCATCGTCGAGGAGACTATCGTCGTCCTCAATGGCGACCACGGAGAGACCCTGTACGATCATGAATGCTGGTTCGACCATCACGGCATCTACGATGTGACGCTCCATGTGCCGCTGATCATCCGCTACCCCGGCAAGGTTCCGGCAGGCAAACGTGTTTCGGGTTTCAGCCAGCACAAGGATCTCGTTCCGACCCTTTTGGAACTGGCCGGAATCACTCCAGAGAATGCCAAATTCGACGGCAAGAGCCTGTTGCCGATGGCGAGCGGAGCGGTCGCTTCGCACGACGCGGAGTTCTACATCACGGAGTGTACCTGGATGCGCAAGCACGGCTGGCGCACCCCCGAATGGAAGCTGATCCTCGCGCTCGAACCCGATTTCCACTTCAAACCGGCCGTCGAACTCTACAATCTCGTGGAGGATCCGCACGAAAACACCAATCTTGCGGAGACGCTGCCGGACGTCGTCACCCACCTGAAGAGTCGTATGGACGCCTATATCGCCAAGCGGGAAGGTGAGACCGGTCTGCCCAATCCGATCCACCATCAAGGCGACTGGCATGGCGCTAAGGGCGTAGGTCCCTTCACCTCGTCCCAGCAGGCCTACGACACCCTGCATATCGGCGATCCCAACCAGGCCGCGACCTTGCAGGCCAAGTCCCGCGACTGACCTCTGTCAGCTTTATCCGACTTCCCTTCCCACACAGAAATGGAGAGCGCCATGTGGATTCTAATGCAGAGCAATCGCCTGCTCAATATGGACAAAGTCGAAACGATCGACCTCGCCAGCCGTCGCGAGAACACAGCCGGAACCCTCGTCTACGAAATCGTTGCCCGCACCGGCGCAGTCGGCCAGGGAACCGCCCACATCCTGGCACGCCTGGAGGAAGATCAGACCGGACCGCATCTCTTCCACCAAATCAAACTGGCGCTCCTCAACAACGTCGTCCTCTTCGACATCCCCGATGCCATCAGCAAGATAACCGGCTGACGCACCTAACCCCCGGCCCCTTCCCGAAACGGGAAGGGGCCGGGGGTTAGGTAGGCGAGCGAAGCGAGGTTAAGCTCTGCCGAGGGCTTTGCGGACGAGGGCGGGGATGTCGTGGGTGGTGTCGGCGACGGGGACGCCTGCCGCTTCGAGGGCAGCGACTTTGGCCTGGGGCGATCCGGTGTTGCCGGAGATGATGGCGCCTGCGTGGCCCATCCGCTTGCCGGGAGGCGCGGTGCGACCGCCAATAAATCCGATGACCGGCTTGCTCATCGTCTTGATGTACTCCGCCGCCATCTCCTCATCGCTGCCGCCAATCTCGCCGACCATGACGATCAGTTCGGTTTGCGGATCGGCTTCGAACATCGGCAGCACGTCGATGAACTTGGTGCCTATCATCGGGTCACCGCCGATGCCGACCCCAGACGACTGTCCGAAACCGGCGCGGGTCAGTTCGTCCGCGATCTCATAAGTCAGGGTGCCGCTGCGGGAGACCAGTCCGATCGGGCCGGGTGTGAAGATCATGCCGGGAATGATGCCGATCTTGCATTTGCCGGGGGTGATGAGGCCGGGGCAGTTCGGGCCGATCAGCCGTACTCCGCCGCGCGCCTTCAGGATCGCGTTGACGCGGATCATGTCTTCCGTCGGGACGCCTTCCGTGATGCAGATCACCAGCTCGATGCCGGCGTCGGCCGCTTCGAGAATCGCGTCTGCTGCGTTGAACTTCGCGGGCACGAAGATGACCGAGGCGTTCGCTCCCGTCTCCTTCGCCGCTTCGCGCACCGTATTGAAAACCGGAACGCCCTGCGCGGTCTGGCCGCCTTTGCCAGGGGTGGTGCCGCCGACGACCTTCGTTCCATATTCGATCATCTGTTGGGTGTGAAAGCCACCGTCGCGCCCGGTGATGCCTTGCACCAATACACGGGTCGTCTCATCTATCAGAATGCTCATGCTTGTTCAGGCTCCATTTGGGGATTGAGGGTGTCTTCCTCCGCAAGGAGGATTTCACCGTCCGCATCGCAAAAACCTTCGAACGGAACGTAGATTATTCCGTTTGTGTGCAGCGCCAGCGTCCGCAGCAGCACATCGAGCGCCGCCCAGCCCGGATGATCGTCGTCTGCCAGCAGTGCGGGCAGGATCTCCAGGTCGTAGATCGCCTCGCTGCGGCGCACATGATCGCCGACGATCAGGCCGCCTGCGAGGTCGGTGGTATTGACGACTTTGCGCAGTCCGCTCGCGATCGCCTCCACCGCTTCGTCTTCTTCTGCGGTCAGACTGCGCTCGACCAGACAGATCTCATGGAGTTCCGGCTGCGTCCAACGCACGAAGGCTGCGTCCCAGTCGGTCAAGGTGAGATCTTCCTCACTCGCCTCCCCGACGATGTTCAGCGTCAACTGGACCGGATAACCGGCTTCGGTCAGCGCGTTTCGAAGCACGCGCAAAGGCGGAGCATCCGCCGTCAATGCGAAAATTCGCAGGGGTATCTCTTCCATTTCGGCCTCACTTCAGTTGCTTCACTTGCGTCCGTATCAGTTTACCCTACAGGGAGGATTTGGAGACGTTCGTTCCGAATAGGGATTCATCTCTGCAGCCCGGCTGCATTGCGATTTAGGGAGGTTCGAGGATGAAGAAAATACAAGGGAGGACCGTGCGAACGGTCAAACATCTGGCGGCGGCGGCGCTCTGTGTGGGGCTGCTGACCGGAACTGCACTGCACGTCGCGGCGAAAGACGATGCGCCTGTCGATGATACCTCGGCGCCGATGCCGGTTCCCAAGGATCCGCATGTCTTTGTGCTGTTTTCGGGGAGTCAGGACGAACTGAACGCGAACTGGGTGCAGGGCGGCAACCAGTCTCCGACATGGGAGGTGAAAAACGGCGCGATGACCACCACCAAAAGCAGCATCTTCACCAAGCAGAAGTTCAAGGATTTTCATCTTCATGTCGAGTTCAAAGTTCCTTATATGCCGGAAGCGCACGGCCAGGAACGCGGAAACAG
>JAYUMV010000331.1:0-2749 GCA_043762265.1 Chthonomonadaceae bacterium
TCCTTCACCTGTTCGGCCCGAACCGGGTCCGAGGTTTTGACCTCCTGGTCGAAATATTTCACGGGAGGTTTCTCCTGCGCCCGCAGCGGCGTTCCACACAGCAGAATCATCATGATCATCCAGGGCTTCATCGCATACTCCTGCCGCCCGTAAACGAGCGGCCTGTCTTTCGTAAGGCCCATGAATGGGCCTGGGTCTGACGTGAATCGTTTCTTCCGTTCGGGCGATTACGGCGGACAGTCGTTCTACGCTGGGAGCCTCATCCTCTCTGCCAACCATCCCAGGCCCATTCATGGGCCTTGCCACGTCAGGCCGCTCGTTTACGGGCGGCAAAGCAGAGCGATCCCACCGAGCAAGGTTCCGATCACCAGGGCAGCACAGGTGTTGAAGACATTGCCCATCAGCGGTGTTTGTGGGCAGAAGGTGCGAATGAAGAGCAGCATCACGACCGGCGACAGCGCGAACAGGCGCAGTTGGATGCCGTTCCGCCGGTCGGTTGCCTCTTGAATTCCCACGGTCAGCGCGACCGTCAGATGCCCGGAGAGCGGCCAGCCTCCGAATTGCGCTCCCGCGCCAAATCCCACGGCAATGCCCAAAAGAACCAGTTCGCGGATAGCCCGGCGGCGTTCGCCGCTCCGCAGACGTATCAGCGTCGCGCCGAAAAAGCTGAACGCCACCGGCAGCGCAGGAATATCATAGAGCAGATACCAGACTTGATCCCACTGCGGATGAAAGAGATGGCGGTAAAGGAGTGTTCCGGCCACTGCCAACACCAGACGCAACATGGGCGTTCTCCTTCCACTCGGAAACGGCCCAGGCGATCACGCAGAAGACAAGCGCGTTTAGAACAGCCTGCCGAGCGCGACGTAGACAGAGAGACTGCCCTCTTGAGTCAGGCTGCCGCCTGCAAAGGCGGTACCCAGAAACGTCTCCGCGACGACGCCCGAAGTGAAACTCGTGTGATACTGCGCACGAGCGGAATTCTCGAAGGCGCTGCCGGTTTCCATCCACGCGCCCAGGTAGATCTTGCCTCCCAGCGAAGGCAGGAACTCCGCTACCCGATGCAGGCCACCCACGGTGCCATACAGGAAGGCGCCGCCCTGAAAGATGTTGCGCGTATATCCTCCGAGATGAAACGGTCCGCCCAGAGTAAAGTTCTGCAGAGGCAGCGCATGATGCCCGAACGAGGTGCCCGTTTTCAGAAGAGTGAAAAGCACGTTAGTGCCATTATGGTCGAGCGGAGTAAATGCGGAAAGATTGACTTCGAGTTGCGGCAGCGTATGCCCTCCTGATCCCGGCGCATGGAAGTACCAGGAACCGACCGTGGTGAATTTCACCCCCCGCGTCGGAACCAGGGCCCTATCCTGCCGGTCGAGCGTCCAGCGAATGGTGCCGACGCTGGTTTCGCCGTTGTAGAGGGGCAAGCCAGGGTCTCCGCTCCGCAGAGTAGTCCCGGCATGATACAACTCATAACCGAATCGCAGTTCGCTGGATCGATTTAGCGTATACCCGAAATCGATCCCGGCGCCCAGCCGCTCATAACGGTACTCTCCCACGTGCGAATTGCTCTGCACGATGTCGCGAAGATCCTTGTCGTAGAAGATATGGGGGGCGATAAACCAGCCTCCACGGCCGAGTGGGCGGAAATACTCCGAGGTCAATAGGGTCTGAGATCCCAAATTCACGTCGTTACGCAGTTCGGCGTCGTGGGCTCCGAAGTCGTAGGCGGTCAGCCGTCCACGCAGGGTAAATCCGACATCATTGGTGCCGCTGTTGTTGACATCCAGGCCGAGATTGACGAACGGCGGGCCATAGGCCTTCTCTTTGACCCGAATACGCAGGCCCTCGCCCAGATTTGGCTTGGATGCTTTCTCATAACTCAGACTCTCGTAACGTCCGGATCCCGTCAGAGTCGTCAGATCATTTTCAAACTTCTTGAGGGTGGGTTGTTGATTGATGGGCTCTCCGACATAGCGGGAGAACCGGCTGCTCAACTGCTTATTGACGGTTTTGGCGCCATCGGCTTCTACCACCTCCACAAAGCGAGGTCGAAACCCTTTGGGATCCCGCGTACGCGCCCAGGCCGCATCGCGTTTTGCCGCATACTCCTGCCAGGCCGCGTCATCGATGCCTGCGGCTTGCCGCATCGCCATCAGAGCCGCCCGATTTTGCTCCGCCGCTTTGTAGCCGCGATCCGCGATTGCCTCTCCGTTGGAGTGCTCGATCACGATATGCGTCAGGTCCGGAGTGATCAGCACATCCTGTGGTTTCAACTCTTTCAGCGTATGCTTGACATTGGAGAGCACCAGGTCAGACAGGGTGGAAACGAGGAGATCGACGAAAGAGGGGTTCGGGCGCGCTTTAGGGTCCGGATCATCGGGCGTCATGGGCGTGACATTCACGACGATCAGGATATCCGCATGCATGGCCCGCGCCACATCGGCAGGGAGATTGTCGTAGATACCGCCATCGACGAGTGTGCGTCCCTCGATTCGAACCGGCGTAAAGATCACCGGGATCGCGCTGCTGGCCCTGAGCGCACGCGGCAGGATACCATGCGTCAAGATTACGGATTTGGCGGCGATCAGGTCGGTCGCGACGGCATTGAACGGGATCGGTAAGGCATTGAAGTCGGAGACATCGGAGTAGGCCAGCGTATAACGGCTCAGCAACAGGCCGAGTGGATGCGCGGGATCGAGGCCGGAGGGCAGTCGCAGTCCGTTCTTTAAGCCGAGTTCCAGCTTGACAG
>JAYUMV010000332.1:0-14110 GCA_043762265.1 Chthonomonadaceae bacterium
CGTTACGCGGGCCAGGAGAAACCGCGCTGATTTGCTTTTGCGCTTCTTCCCTGAAAGGAGGTGAGGCCCGCTCTTTCGCGTAGGACCAGTGCGCCCTGCGTACAAGACCGATCAATGAGGCTGACAGAGGTTTTCCGCCGTCAGATGGTACAGTCTGGCCGAAAGTCGGTGGTACATCATGGCCGAAAACAGGTGGTACACTTTCGGGCGAAACTTGACACTGCCCGCCAGCGATTTGCGTTTGCATGAGTTGCGGCATACGGCGGCGACCTTTATGCTGGTCGCAGGACACGGCGCGGGACAGGTCGCAAAACGCCTGGGCCATAGCTCCGCCCGCGTCACGCAGAGCCTCTACGAGCATCTGCATCAGGGCGAGCAGACCGCCATGGGGGGGCTATATGACCGTCTGACGGGGTACGAAAAACAGAAGGAGGGTGGGGAAACGGAACCGCCCTTCTGACCCCACAGGATGCAGAGGTACTGGGTGGTAAGGAAAGGGACGATCTGAAATGTGGGGAAATGTGTGGATGGGGCGCAAAAGGCGATTTGGAACCTTGACAGGTCGGCGTCTTTTGAGTATAATTGATCTTGTTGAGGGGGTAACGTCCCCTTCGTTTCATGAATAATCCCCGTTAGCTCAATGGTAGAGCGTTCGGCTGTTAACCGAAATGTTGATAGTTCGAGTCTATCACGGGGAGTAGAAGCCAGTAACTGGCAAATGCGCGAACCTACAGTCATAGGCTGTAGGTTCTTTTTTTATGCGCTTGAAGAGATGCACTTTGTTTTACAAAGTGCATTGCGGTATAATGTGAATTAGAAGATCGCGCAGGCGTCCTCCATTCCGGTAGGGGGCAATGCGGCACGGGGTTTTCTCTTATACGCCTTGGAAGGAAAAATGACGCTATGCGACCTTATGCGAATTGGACTGCGGCAGTGCGGAAGCTTATTCTGCTTTGTGCGCTTGCTCTGTTGGCCCTGATGTTCCTGACCGGCTGCTGTGATCCGCCTGCGCATATCTATGTGCGAAACAACTATGCCGTGCCCGTCCATGTTCATCTTGTGGGAAATGCCGTCCGCAAAATAGCGGATCAGATGCTGGATACCGTTCCGCCAGGCAAGCGTATCGAACTCACCGATGCCCCGCCGACGGACGGCGATATCGACTCTATGCAGATAGAAGACGCTCATGGGCACATCCTTACCCACCTCAGCAGTACAGACAAAAACGTCGTCTGCAAACAGAAAACCCCGGATTACATTTGGGAAGTAACCGTTGGCCCCTGATTCCGATCTGCTCACAGGAGGATTACTCTGGACGAATTGACTCACAAATTGGTTCTGCAGGCACAGAGTGGAGATAGGCGTGCGTTCGATGCCCTATACGCAATGCACTCTCCACGTGTAGTCAAGTTTTGTGAGAGGTTGCTGAACAACAGAAACTATGGGGAAGAGGTGGCTCAAGATGTATGGACAAGAGCCTGGGAAAAGATAGGCCAGTTCCGCTTTGATAGCCCATTTGAGCACTGGCTGATGCGCATTGCTCGCAGCATATGCCAGAATCGCTTTCGTACGGCCAAAAGCCAGGTTGAAATCAGTAGTGTGTCCACCGATCAGCCCGAAATCCTGGCCCTTGTAGACGCAAGACAATCCGGATCCAGCATGGAGGCAGACATCCAGCTGAGAGATTACTACCGGTATCTCAGGGGCGCCATCCACGAGGCTGCTAAAACAAATAAGCCGCCGTGGGATGCCCTGGATTGGAAAATATTTCTACTTCGGTATGAGGAAAACGTCTTTGAGGCACGAGAGATCGCACGTCGGCTGGGCAGGTCGGAGAATACGGTCAAGGATCGTATCTACAAGCGGATCAACGTCGTTTTAGAGCGAGTACGCGCAATCGTGGAGGTGGAGGAGGCAGCTCTTCAACAGTCTTCCGAACCATCTGTGTCTTAGAAAGGGATGGGTCGTGAAGAACCGTTTCTCTTCCCATCGTTTGCCGGACCCTTCTCTGGAGAAAAGAATGCCTTCCAAGCAAAGCAAGTTTCGTGCCTCCGTTCAGGTTGCGCTTCGCAGCGAACCGTCCGTTTGGACGCCACAGTGTCCCGAACCGGAAACTCTGCTGGACTGGATCGAGCAGGACAACGCCTATCCTGACGCGGCTATCCTATTGGATCACATCGGTTCTTGCGCCTATTGTCGCCGGGAGTATGTCGCGTTGCAAGAAACGTGGAATTTAGCGCGCCGACCGGTATTAGACCTGGCCGCCTCCGTTGCCGCGCGCCCTGCCATGCAGGGAATACCGCGTAAAGTAGCTGCCTGGAGGGACCAACTCCTTCAAGAGGGTTTCACGTCTCCTATGCGGGCCGTACAAGCAGCCTTGGAGAGGATTGACCGCGCTGTCGCTCTGGCGATGCCGGAACCGGTACGCAGCCTCCATAGCCCGTCAAATCTACGTCCTGCCTTCACGGCGATTCGGTCGCTGCATCCGCACTTGACCTGGACGGCCGCAGAAGGGACGAATACGTATCTGGTGATGGTATTTCAGAGCCAGGGACGTCAGGGATTGCGACAGGTCTGGCGCGGCAGCGTGGGGCAGCAGACTCGATTTACCTTGCCGGAAGAGGCGGAGTTAGAGCCAGGGAAAGTATATCTCTGGCAGGTCATCGCCCTGCATGAGCACGTCGAGAGTCCGGCGGCTCCGGTGGGGTTCGCTACGGTGACCGAACCACAACGGGATTCTGTAGAGGCTTTGGAGCAGGAGGTCGGCGACATGCCGCTGGCTCTGGCCAGTCTGTACGAAGCGCATGGCTTGTATGAAGAGGCGCTGGAACAGATCGAGAAGGCCATCCCTCTCGATACCGCTCCAGAGACTGTCCGAACTCTGCAGGAGAGACTGCTCGCGCAACTTCACCTCGCCGATTCCGTTTCAGAGTAGCCTCAATGTCCCGATTGCTATTCTTTCAGTTTCGATCTCCAATGAGTAGGAAGGCGCTCCAGTAGTAGGGATAATTCCAGCGAGGCTTTGCCTTCAGGGCCTTCACCCCCTGCTGGAGCGCCTCGTCTTTGCTCATCCCTGCCTGCCAGGCCGTATAGAATGCCTGCATGAAATGGCTGGTACTCGCATCTGCGACCTCCCAAAGGCTGACCACCAGACTTTTTGCTCCGGCATACTGGAAAGCACGCGTCAGCCCAATCAGGCCCTCCCCCCGAATCTCCTGTCCCAACCCTGTCTGGCACGCCGAGAGTACGACCAGATCCGCTTTGAGCCTGAGCTTCTGCATGATTTCCCATGCCTGAAGCAGCCCGTTGTCGCCTTCCAGCGTATGTTCCCCCATGGCTTCGGGTTGACTGAGAATCAACCCTGAATTCAACGGCATCTGCGCATCCATCCAACCATGGCAGGCGAAATGCACGATGTCGGCTTCTCCACTCTCTTTCAACGCAGCCGTCTTGGTGGCATCGATCCCTAATTTGATTTTGGCGGTGTTACCAAACAGTTTGGCGAGGTTTTCCACCTCTGTCCGCGTATGCGGTAACGCAGAGAGCGTCAGGCCCCGCGTCTGCACTTGAGCCAACTCCGCATCGGGAACGAAACTTGTTTCCGTATCAGGACCGGTATCTTCGGATAAGGCTTCCGATACTGCGCCTGTGCGAGCGAAGGCAGGTGCAGTACCAGGGCGAATGGGCGCATAGAGCGGATCTCCCAGAGCCAGCAGGCGCGGTGGGGAGGCAGGGGTTTCGGAAGCAGATGTGGGAGCGCCTGCTTTCGGTTCGCGTCTGGTCGGTGTCTCCAAGGGGAGTTGCGGGAGCATCTGCGCGTAGACCGTCATGGAAATAACGCTGTGCAGAGGTTTCTCCATACCCAGATAGTGGGGACGACGCCCGGACTTTGTCACCAGAGCCGCGAATGGTAAGGAGTGCAGCGGCCCATCCGGGCAGAGCAGCAGTCTTTTGGAGGCGGTGACCAACGACTGCACGGGGCCGATCAGTTGACGGTAGAGTTGATTGGCGAGATCTATCGCCTTCGCGGGCTCGTAATCCAGACGACGCACGTCCAGAGAGCGTCGGAATTTATGTACTTGTTCCTGCAACGCTTCCTGACCAATGGGAAGCTTGAATACTTCTATACACGTGTCCCTTAACGCGAAAAGATAAGTCTGCTCCTTATCTACCAGGTAGGAGAGCAAGAGTGAGCCAGCCTCCAGTGCGGCTTGTGACTGACGACAATCGAGTGGGCGAGGATACTGGAGGGAGGCATAGCGCGGCGAGGCAGCGCGTATTCGAGCAGTCAACTCCTGCTGCTGCCGATCCAAATCTCGCAGTTGGCTCTGCAGAGCATCGACCTGTTCGAAGGCTTCGGCGCCTGCCGAGAGCTGGGCGAGTTGAGCATACGTGTCTTCGCGCTGCTGGTCCAGGGCCTGCTGCTGGTCCAGCAGATCCGACGGAGCATCCATCGCGAAATCGAGATGTCGTTCCGAAAGGAGTTCCAGAAGGCTGCGGGCGCGGGAGCGTTCGAGCGTGGCGAACGCCTGTTCCGGTTGTTCAAGCGCGATATAACACTCGATGAGAGAGGCGTATTTGTCGGCATGTTTAGCGGTAAGAAGGGCCCGCTTTTCCGTGGAATCGATGCGTTCCCGCTGCTGTTCGAGGACCTCTACGGCCCTCTGTAAATAGGGGAGCGCTTGCTCAGGTTGTTGTTGATACAGGAGGATTCTGCCCAGGAAGTTAAGGGTGTCGGCAGCCTCCAGGGAGTTGGGAGCAAGCCGTTCTTGGATCGTCAGCGCGCGAGCGTGATCGTCCAATGCGACTTGCAGGTCACCACACTTCTGAGCGACCTCGCCCAGGTTGTTCAGGATAGACACCAGGTCCAAGGAGTTGGGAGAAACGCGTTCTTGGATCGTCAGCGCACGGGTGTAGTAGGCGCGCGCAACTTGCAAGTCTCCAACATCATGAGCGAGTTGGCCTAGATTGTTCAGACTGTGCGCAACAAAGAGGGAGCCGGGAGCAAGTTGTTCACGGATCATCAGGGCACGGACTTGATAGTCCTGTGCGGCTTTCAGATCGCCACGGTTGAGAGCGACCACGCCCAGGTTATTGAGGCAGGCTGCCACGTCTAGCGAGTTGGGAGCGTGTTGTTCTCGGATCTTCAAAGCACGGTTATAGTAGTCCTGGGCCGCTAGCATATCGCCACGATCAAAAGCGAGTACACCGATGCTGTTGAGACTGTGCGCAACTTGCAGAGAGTTGGGCGCGATGCGTTCTTGGATTTTCAGGGCGCGGAGGTAGTAGCTTTGCGCGACTTTCAGATCGCCACGATCCGCAGCGAGTATGCCTAAGCTGTTATTGCTGTGCGCAACGGCCAGGGAGTTGGGAGCAAGGCGCTCTCGAATCGCCAGAGCGCGGCTGTAATAGTCGTGGGCCGCGTTCAAGTCGCCCCGATGGGAAGCGACCGAGCCCAGGTTGTTGAGAGTGGAAGCAACGTCCAGAGAGTTGGGCGCGAGACGCTCTCGGATCGTCAGAGCACGGTTATAGTACTCCTTGGCGGCTTTTATGTCGCCGCCGCTGGCAGCGACCGTGCCCAGATGGTTGATACTGAAGGCAACGTCCAGAGAGTTGGGAGCGAGATGCTCTTGGATCGTCAGCGCACGGGTGATATAGTCTTGGGCGCCTTGCAGATCGCCACGGACTATGGCATGTATACCCAGGTAGTCGAGACTGGCTGCAACGTCCAATGAGTTGGGCGCGAGGCGTTCTCGGATCGCCAGAGCCTGGTGGTAGTACTCCTGGGCTGCTTGCATATAACCTTGGCTCAGAGAGACACTCCCCATTTTGCAAATATTGAGCGCCTGCCATATTTCAAAGTCCAACTCCTGGTCTATTTGGGCGGCTCGTTCATACCACCTGCGTGCTTCTTCCCATTCGCTTTCGCCCTCGTGACACTGCCCCAGGGACCGCGCGGCCTGCGACAGTGAGGCGCTCATCCCTGTTTGAGAAAGCGTTTCCCAAACCGCTCTATAGATCCGCAGAGCCTGCTGTCGGTCGGGAAGTTTCTCCCACGCCTCGCCTGCCTTGCTCAACAACCACGATTTACTGGCGGCATCGGTCGCTTCAAATGCCGTTTGCTCCCACTGTCTCCCTGCTCCTGCAAAATCGCCTTCTAAAAAGAGAGTGCGCGCAATCTCGTACGTCTGCCGCAATTCGTCCGACAAATCCGGTCGTGTGTGGAGGCCCAAACTCCCGTGCGATACAGCGCATTCGATCCGCTGCCCCGCTCGTTCGAGTGCCAAAAGGAGGCTTTGCAAGCCGACGGTGTTGTCTTCCAGCGCTGACAGAGCCGCAGGCGATGGCAACGGCAGACCATCGTACGTGAGCAGGCGGTCTCCCGCTTGAACGCCTGCCCTGGCCGCCTCTGCACCCGATAGAACGGTCTCCACGACTATCATCTGCTTGTCCTTTTCCTCACTCCAACACGGGAGATCCAGACCTGTGTCTAGGAGAGTAGGAGGGCAATTCCATCTCCTCGGTTCGTGAATTCACGGTTCGGCGCTGGAGGTAGGATCCTTCTTCTCACTCCAATGCCAGAGGCGGATTTCAGGAACTGTTTTCGGCCCCTCATCGCTGGGATGGGGAACGGCTGTGCTCTAAACGGGAGGTTTACGCATGAAAAACAATAGGTTTCGTATCCATGGTTCGCTTGGCGAACCATGTCTTGCTCAGGCGAGAAACTGGGTTCGGACTGCACTCGGCATTGGTGCGCTGGTCGTTGGGCTGGGAACGGTAACGGCTCCAGTGCGTGTGGGAGCAATCCCTGCCATCACCTGTTTGAGCGCGTCGGCGTCGAATCTCACGGTGTGGACGTGGGATGTGAATGGCTATCCCGTTCTGGTACAGAGCGCCAGCGTGAGAGATGGGAACGTCTATGATGACGGCATACTTCTGGGGGTGATCGACGGTTCCGGCAATGTCCTCGACGCCAACGGAAATATCGTCGCGTATGTAGCCTGCCCCGATCCCGGCCTCTAATCAACGTGATTCGACCAGGGCTGCCGACACTTGCCTGCCTCTCTGAAAAGGGGGCGGGCGAGCGCCCTGTGCCGTTCGCAACGACACGCTCTGCACGAAAACTAGCCTGCGAGCAGCAAGGCGATCATCTCGCTTTCCGGGGTCTGCGTGCCAATGGCAAACTGTCGGTTGAAACCCGCTTCCCCCAACTGTGTGCGAGCGGCGTTCATTTCGGCAATACAGTGGTCACGGACGCTCTGAGGCAACTTATGTCCGATCCGCTCGCGAAAGGCCTGCTCAAAGCCAAAAATCAAGGTTGCACGACCGAAATCCTGTTCCTTCATTGCCAGACAGGCGTAATGAATGAGGATGAAAACAAACTTCGGGCGGGTTTGCAGGGTGCGATAGATCGCAACACACTCGGCCAGTAGCGGGCAAACTGCCGGATACTCCTCCAAACGAATATAGATACCTGCCAGGTTGCTTGCGGCCAGGCCGACCCCTGCGCTGTCCTGGATTTCAAGAAAGAGTTGGTAGCTCTCGCGATAGGCATCACGCGCTTTTTGCAAGTCCCCCAGCGCATCCTGCATCATTGCGATGCTATGCCAGGTTTGAGCCGTATTCGTCAGGTCGTTCAATTCGTCTCGGAAGATCGGCAGATTCGCTTCGAAGAGGGTGAGCGCTTCTTGATGGCTGCCGATTTCGCCGGAAACGCTCGCCAAGCTCGCTCGACCGATCGCTATGCTTCGTCTGTCGCCCACGATCTCCCGGAGCGCGAGGCCCTGGGTGAAGTAAGTGTGCGCAACGGCATAATCGCCCCGGCTATAGTGGATATTCCCCAGCCATTGCAATGCCTTCACACGGGCGGGGGCGGTGGAATTTGTGCACTCCAAGAATGCCGTCAGCCACTCGACCGCTTCCGAATGGTAGCCACGCGCGTAGAGGAAGACCGCCAGGTGGCCAGCCAGACGCAGACCGGTTTCGCAATCGCCGTTCTCCAGCGCCCAGGTCAGCGCTGCGCGATAGTTCTCGTGTTCCTTCGCCTGACGGTCCAGCCAGAGCGCCTGTTCTGGGCCACGATGGTGGCGTTCCGCTTTCTCCGCAAACGCGGCGAAATAGATCAGATGGCTACGATACGTGGTTGTCGATACGTCGCCACTCTCGCCATTCTGCTGCTCCGCAGCGGGCGAGGGCTGCTCCGACCTGCTGGCGAGTTTTTCCAGCGCGAACTGACGAATCGTTTGAAGGAGATGGTACCTTGGCTCCTGCTCCGGGAGCACCCGCTCCGTCAGAGACTTGTCGGCGAGTGTCGCGACAGCGTGGGCCACCTCCGCGCTGTTCAGAAGGGTATCGCCGCAGACCTCGCAGGCAGCTCTCTCCGTAAAACCGCCGACAAACACCCCCAGGCGTTCAAAGACGCGCTGCTCCCCTTCGGACAAAAGGCGGTAGCTCCACTCGATGGCGGCGCGCAGGGTCTGTTGGCGAGAGGGTGCGGTGGAACTTCCCTCCGTTAAGAGCGAGAGACTCTGCTCCATGCTGTCTGCGACCTCCTGGATCGATTTCAGGCGGCGACTGATCTGGACTGCGGCCAACTCGATGGCCAGGGGGATGCCGTCGAGGAGGCGACAGATACGCGCTATGGGGTCCGCGTTGTGCGTGTCGAGGGTAAGCGGGACCTGCGGCCGACTTGCCCGGTCCAGCAGAAGGCGTACGGCGCTGAACTTCCCCAGTGCCGTTGGCCGGACCCGCGTTCCGATCTCGGGAAAAGCGAGCGAAGGCACCCGCCAGAGGGATTCGCCGATGATCCCAAGGGGTTCCCGACTGGTAGCCAGGATCTTCGTCTCCGGGCAGTTCTCCAGAACGGATGCCGTCAGTCGGGCGCTCGCTTCCAATACTTGCTCGCAGTTGTCCAAAATGAGCAGGGCTTCCTTAGCGCGTAAAAAGGCAACTATCTCCTCGGTCGTCGTCCGGCCCACATTTTCGGAGAGAGACAGGGCGCGTGCTACCTGCGTCGGCACTTCGGAGGGATTCTGAAGCTCGGAAAGATCGATAAACCAGGCCCGGTCATAGAACTCTTCCTGGATCTCTTCCGCCACGGCAATCGCCAGCCGCGTCTTGCCGATACCGCCTGTGCCGGTCAGCGTCGTCAACCGCTCCGACCGGACCCAGTCACAGACCTCCTGGACCTCGGTCGGGCGCGGGACAAAGTGGGAAAGGGGTTTCGGCAGCCAACCGTTCTGCGTACCGTCCTGGCGTAGAGTAGCCGCCGTGCGCAGTTCGCGATAGCGCTGAGCCGTCTGCGAATCGATGGGGTCGAGGAGGGCTTCCCCGTGCCGTACGTAGGCATTGTAAACCCGCTGCATCTCCTTAAACCGGCGTCGATCCGCCAGCAGCTTCAGGTGCTCTAACAGCGTCTCGGCGTGCGTGGAGTCTATCTCTGCAAGCAACTTGAACGCTCGGAGCGCTGTTCTCCACTCCCCGTGATCGGTCTCGCGTCGCGCTGCAGATCGCAGAGCCTGAACATAATCGTTGTGCAAGCGTTGCCGCGCATGCAAAACCCAGGGATCGTCCCAGCCTTCCAGAAGCGGGAGCCGGTAGAGAGGCGCGATGCTCTCCAGCGCCTCCACGCTTCCTTCTTCCAGAGCGGCCTCCCAGGTCCGCAGATCCAGGTCGGCCCCAGTTGTTTCAAAGAGCAGGAGTTGAGGCTTCGGCTTCTGAAGACGTCTGCCTTCGATGCCCAGTTTGACCGTGAGCGCCGAAACGGCATGGGCCAGTGAGGCGCGTGCTTCCGACTCCCAAAGCTCGGTGTCCGACGTCTTTTTCCAGCACACCGCCGCCTCGTTACGATCCACCGGGCAGTCGTGCTGAAGCAGAAGGAAGGCGAGCATGCGGAAATCAGGAGGACGATGGGGCTTGAGAACCTCTCCATCGATCTCGATGCGAAACCGTCCGAATATCGTGATCGTGAGTCTGGGGGGTATGAACTCCCGGTTGATCTTGTTCATATGCGTCCCAAATCGGTGCAACTATTTGACGCGAACCTATCCAACGACCGGGAGCCATGCCCAGAGTGTATCCGCAACCAGCCCCCAAATCAAGACGCGCCAATGTGTTATTGCCCGTTTGACGAGGTTTTTCCTGCCTTTGACCAGGATTTGGTGCCCACTGACCACAGTTTCCGATTTCCTCGTCCGGGTAAGCTTTATAGGAGAGTGAAATAGGAAGTTGAGACGGTGAGAAACTGTCTTGACAAATGGGATCATGATACGAGCAGTCAACTTAGTTTCGATGTGTTAGGAGAAATTTAACAATGTACTTGCGTCCGCTCTTTGCAGTCGTTGCACTTGCCGTTCTTGGCAGCGCGGCTTCGGCCCAGACCTTGATCCACCACTATACCTTCGGCACAGACGCTTCCGATTCTGCTGGCAGCGCCAACGGTACTCTCAACAGTGGCGCGGTTGCCAGTGGAGGCATACTCTCGCTCAGTGGCACCGCCAACGTAAGTTTTACCCAGCATATCGTTCCCACATCGGGTGCCTACTCGGTTGCGCTTTTCGCACGGCAGAATACTCTCCAGAGTAGTTTTCGCGAATGGATCTCACAGGGAGTGTCCGCCGCACCCGGTTTCTTCCTCGGCTACAAAGCGGGCGGAGGCATTCGCGCCACCGATTCGTGGCTCACGACGGGAACGATCTTTACGGCCAATGGAAGCTTCGAGCATATCGCTCTTGTGACCGATGGAGCCACGTCCAGCCTCTATCTCAATGGGGCGCTGTCCGCCACGCTTGCCAGTGGGCTCAATACAACCACCGGCGGCGACAACACCCGCTTCGGGAAGCAGTTCAGCCCGTTCAACGAATATTTTACAGGCGATCTCGCAGACATCCGAATCTACACCGGCGCGCTTTCCGCGCAACAGGTAGCCAGTCTAGCCACGACCCCCGAACCTGGTAGCCTCGCTCTGCTTACTGCTGGTATGCTCGGCCTTGGCCTGCTCTCCCGCCGCCGCACCAAATCGCGAGGGGCACACGTTGGCGCTTGAGGCTTAGTAGACTCACGCGACTACGCCGGAATATCAGACGGTCGAAAGCCACCTACTCTCAACCCGATGACGGCCCGCAAGCGAACATTCGCTTGCGGGCTGTCATTGGTTTCATTCAGGCTGATTGGTGAGCGATTACCTTCTCGTGACGTATTGATCTCTGTATGCTTCCTCAAGCCCGTCTATTAGAGGCTCTCTGGCAGAGAACGGAAGGGCTGTGAGCGACATGGGTAGAGCGAACAGGAACTAAATCGAGAAGGAGCCCTCTGATGGATGTCGAATACACGCTGACGGAAGACGATTTTCTGCAACTGAATCTGCACGGCTATGAGGTAGTACCGGCTTTGAAATGGCAGAACATGATGATTCGTCGGGGAATTCCCCTTGGAGGGGTGGCGTACGGGATCGTTCTCACCGCTATGGCATGGAAAGGGCCGTCGAGCTTGTCGGATAAGATGCTTGGGCCGGTGTTCGTTGGAATGTGTTTCCTTCTATTACTCGTCTTTCCCAAACTCCTTGAGTACGCGATGCGAAGGAATGTACGCACCCTCATGCGCGCGAGGCAAAACAGTCCTCTTGGCGGACCGCTTCGTCTGATGCTTTTGCCGGAGGAGATCCATATCACCACATCCGGCTCACACAACAGTTACAAATGGAGCGCCATTCTCAATGTAACCGAAATTCCGACCCACTACTTTTTCTGGATCTCCCAGCGGGATGCGCTCATCATGCCCAAACGCGTCTTTCCGACGCCTGAACTCCAGAAAGAGTTTGAACAGACGTTTCAACGCTATCGCGCCTCCTATGCCCTTGCAGCCTGATTTTGCAACCCCTTTGCATAACGGTCACTCCAATGCCCGATCTCTGGACGTCCGGCTACCCGCTTCACGGTACACGTAGAATGGAAGCGCAATCTCGCTTTGGACTGTATTCGGATGTTCGATGTGGAGTGTACTTGAGGGTATGGGGCCGACCTAACCGTCGGGATAGACGCTAT
The DNA here is from genome assembly GCA_043762265.1 of Chthonomonadaceae bacterium. Lineage (GTDB taxonomy): Bacteria > Armatimonadota > Chthonomonadetes > Chthonomonadales > Chthonomonadaceae > JANXLO01. The sequence goes on from JAYUMV010000332.1 coordinate 12,042, forward strand.
TTGGAATGTACAAATCTCCGTCCATTGGCGCCGATGTGATCTTCTGGAATCCCGCTCTGTTCAGGGCGGTGTAGTCAAATTCAGAAAGTGCCAGCACGGAAGGAGCGGGACTGCATGGCATTGCTTCTTCTATAGTTTTTTATCTATCGAAGAGACGCCGAAGAGCGATTGGCTTTCTGGCGTTTTCATAGCATCAAATGCCCTCAAGCGTTCGAAAACACGTTCTTCCTATTTGACGCGAAGCTGTCCAACGACTGGGAGCCACGAACCCGGCGTATCCGCAACTCGCCCCCGAATCAATACACATCACGGGAATATTGCCCGCTTGACGAAGTTTTTCCTTCCTCCGACCAGGATTCTACGCCCTCTGACCACAGTTTTCGATTTCCTCGCCTGGGTATGCTTAATACGTGAGTGAAATTTGAAGAGCGTCCAGCCATAGGAGCTTTTCTCTTGTCGGCTACAATTTGGATCAACTCCCGGACAAGGAAAAAGGTGTCCCCAAATTTTCACCACATTACTCCTGTCATTTGCCAGACTTGCTTTCGGAAAAAGGAAACCACATTCATGCCCTCTCGACATCCCTTAACGCCGCATGGCGTCGCGTCCGTTTCCCTGCTCGCCGCCCTAGCGCTCGGTGCCATTCCTGCGCAGAGTCAGGCGCAGACAAAACAGACGTATGCCTACACAGGCAGCGCCCAGACGTTCCTCGTCCCGAACGGTGTTTCCAGCCTCGCGGTCAAACTCTGGGGCGCGGGCGGCGGCGGCGCTGACTACGATGCCTTTGGCGGTACTGGCGGGGGAGGCGGGTTCACCACTGGGACGCTTGCGGTCACCGCCGGGGAAACGCTTACCCTCCTAGTCGGAGGCGGTGGCGTTAATTCTGGTTATACTAACCCGACCAACGCTTATGGCGGCGGTGGTGCTGCCATGGCTAACAGCAACGGCGGCGGCGGTGGGCGGACGGCCATACAACTTACTGCTGGCACAGACGTGGCGGATGCCGCAGGAGGGGGCGGTGGGGGCGGTGCCAACAGGGGCGGGGCGGGTGGTGGCCTGAGCGGGCAGGATGCACCGGGTGCAGGGGGAGGTGGAGGCGGTACCCAAACGGCAGGAGGAGCGATTGTACCTTATTACGGGCCTCCTCTGAATGGCACGAACGGTTCCAAATATCAGGGCGGAAATAGTGGCGTTTATTCTGGCGGCGGCGGCGGCGGCTATTATGGCGGTGGGGGCGGGAGTTACAATAGTGGCTATTCTGGCGGCGGCGGCGGTTCGGCCTACATCGGTGGCCTGACCGACGCCGCGACGACAGCAGGCAACTTCGCTGCTGTAGCGAACTCGAACGACATCGATTATTTAGCAGGTATCGGCATCGGAGGCACCGGTAGTACAGCCACCTACGGCAGCGGCGGTAACGGCGGCAACGGTTACCTGGTGATCGAATACAACGTGCAGGCAACCCCAGAGCCGGGAATCTGCACGCTACTGGCCGGTCTGGGCATCCTCAGCGGAGTCTGTTTCCATCGCAAGAAAGGCCGGAAACCTGCCTGAATTCAGCGGGCAGTTAGGGCGTGACCAGTCATCGCGCTTGGATTTTCTATGCCCGGTCACCGCAGTCCACCTTTCCAGTAGTGAGAATGAATCAACTTCTGGGCATGTTTTGTGAGACACTCAGTAGAAGCATAGAAGGAAGAAATGAGATGAAGACAGTGAGTTCCTTGTGGGCGAGCCTTGCAGTAGCTGCCATCGGGTGTGTGCTTATCAGCCAAGAAGCAGCGCGATCAGAGTCATTTTTTGTGGTGAACGAGGGCATCTATACGCATACTTATGCTTTCGGCACATTCGACGTTTCCAGCGAAGTGTTCTCGCAAAAGTCTATCTTGCCTTATGGGACTGACGCACTCGGTTTCAGCACAGATGGAACCTTATATGCTGCCTCTGGACATGATTTGTACACAATCAATCCGACAACAGGAGCTTCCGCGCTTCGGAGCTCTTCTCTCGCAAACGCCACTGTTGGGCTCGCTCCTGGCAGCGATGCCAATCACCTGATCGGGGTTAATGTG
>JAYUMV010000333.1:0-22956 GCA_043762265.1 Chthonomonadaceae bacterium
CGGGTATCGATGCCGTCAACCAGAACCCTGGGGAGTACTATGAGGCGCTCGGTTCCTATAGTGGGGACACCCGTATCTTCCATGTGACGGGCGTGACACCGGGCTCGACGCCGCCCGTGCTGCCGGGCGCTTTTCCGGATGTCGGGCCGAAGCCCGACCCGGCGAGCGGCGCTTTCACCGACCTGACGTCCCCGTTCGCGTTCACCGTGAACGCCGACAAAGGCACCGTCAACTTCGCTTTCCCGTCCGGAGCGACCGTCAATAGCGGCTCAGGGACCACGCCCGCCTATGTACCGCTGCCGCAGCGCTACGATCCGGTAACGATCAACAACGTCGATAGTCCGAACTATGCGCGGCGCTATGTCGATCTGCGCGCGGCGTTGACGGCACCGCTGAATCCGGCTTCCGCAAACTCTCCGCTGAGCACCATATCGCCCTGGTATGCGGATGTGCATATCGTGCCGGGCAGCGAATTCGTCTATGGACCCGATCAGATTCCGGGACCGCACTACGGCAACCGTATCCGCTTCACCCGCGTCTCGTCGTTCGCCAGCACGGTCGGCCCGAATCAGTATCGGATCAACTATGAGCAAAACAGCAACCTGGCGGGCTCCACGGATCCATCTCTTTACCTGGGCTACCTGGAATTTCAGCAGGGGACCGATACCAATCCGGGCGTGGCCGACGATCCAGTCAACGGAGTCTTCAAGTCCTATGTGCTGCCGACGCAGAAGATTGATTTTTCGAAGCCTGGCTTTAACACCGGCTCGGACCCGGTCGAAGTCAGTTACTTCTTCACCATGGTGCGGCCTAACGATGTCGTTAAAGTCGATTATTTGACACGCGATCTGATGAACGTTGCGCTGGAGGTTCGCCTCTACGATTCCCACTCAGGGCAGGCGCAGATCATCTCGCTTTCGGACAAGATCAAAGTCCGCAATTTGCAGCACTAGTCTCAGGCGCGGGCTCGGATCGTCTGCGGTCACCCGTTCGGGAGCATTATCGATATGGCACCTCAACATAGGATAAGTCACATGAGATCGTCCCAAAACTATAGAATGCGGCGCGCCCATCGTGGGCAGACGCTTATCATCGCCCTGGCGATCCTCTTCGTGCTGCTCTTCATCGGCGGACTTTTCGTGGTCCAGATCGCCCGGAACCTGACGGCCGCCACGCGCAGCAAAGACACCGGCAACTCGCAGGCGTTCTCGGAAGCGGGCATCAACTTCTGCGCCAATCAGTTGACGTATAGCGAAGAGGGCGCCGACTGGCGGCCTGCGCCGACGCCGCCCTTCACCAGCGCGTCCGATACTGTTGGCGTCACCGACCCGGATTTTCGCTGGCTGTCGAAAGGCTTCTCCCGCGTCTTTTTCAATGGAGGCCGCGCCCTGGTGCGCGTCGTCTATGAGCCCCGCGCCGACGATCCGCGCAGTCAGTATCTGCGCATCGAGGCGGTCGGACGGCCTGGAGACATTTCGCAGGGAGATATCGATCCGACGGTCTTCGTGCAACGGGGCAGCCTGCCCCCGCAACTCCGCCGCGAACAGGTCGCCTATGTGCAGCTCGGCCTGACCGACTACCTGTTCTTCGTCACCAATAAAGACCGCACGTCCTACGAGAATTTCGTAGGCACGCCGCACCTGAACGCCTCCATCGCAGGGCAGACGCCACCCGCTACCGGCGGGCTGCGTGACACCGCGTTTGTGGTGGGAGATCCGACCATTGCCGCCCATACGACCGACGGCGTCAACAATGGGGAGGTGCTCTACGGGGCTCCCATGCGCTTCGGCGGAAACGTGCGTATCGGCGGCGACTCTTATTTCTATCTCAGCCCGCGCCTCTCGTATCCGGCGCCCGCAGAGACGATTCTCACGTCGGGCAGTTTCAACTTAGCGCCGACGCGCCTCGTAGCCAATGGCGCCTGTTCGGGAAGCGCTACTATTCTGGATGACAACGACTTGCAGGCGTTCGTCAACACTTCCCTGAACACGGCTCCGGTGGCGCAGGCAATTGAACCTAGCGGCTGTAAAGCGTTCAGCACTATTCAGGGCCTGGTGCGCGACGGCTCGTCCGCTCCCGACAACATCGGTTTCGTTCGCGGTATTCCACGCCTTGATCCGATGCTGATGGATACCAAAGTGGACGGCACGGGCGTGCTGCGCTACCGCGCGGCGACCCTCTACTCCGGCTACTTCGACCAGACCAAACCCGGCACTCCGAACACCGGCTTCTACGGCTGGGGACGCGGCGTCTATATCAATAATCCGCAGGACTTGCAGCATGAGTCCCAGGGCGTCAACGGCGGCTACTCGCTCCGCTCCGACTGGCTCGATCCGAAAGCGTTCCCCAACTCCTTCTGGTCCGGCCCGAACTACCGTCCGCCGGGCGTGCAGTTGGAGATTCGTGGTACGCACCTGATCTTCACGCGCAGCGACAACGACGTATTCCGCAAGCCGGACGGCACGCCGATTACCACGAACGGCGGCAAAGTGATCGACATTCCGCTTTCCGACATCGAACGCAAGAATTATGTCTTCCCCGACGGCACCGCGTATGTCCTTCCGCCTCTACAGCATGTAGGCGACGAGCCCAAGGGCACGGCTGGCACGCCTCCGGGCTATGTCAATCCGTTCAACGATCAGAACTCCTACGGCGTCGATATGGTGGTGATGCTGGAAGGCAATGTACGGATCAAGGGCGTCTACGGTGGCGTTACCGATCCCGCCGATACCACCGTTCCGCACCTGGGCCGCGTCCACCTGACCGTCGTCTCCGGCGGCACCGCGTACATCGAAGGCAACCTGGTCAAGGGAGATGGCTTCCTGACCGGGGGAGTGCCGACGCTGGAGCGCGGCTCGACCTGCTCTATCCTGGCAAAAGACTATGTCTGCGTCAACACGACGATGTTTATGACGCCGGAAAACCAGGCAGGCGTCTGGACACCCGATGCGAGCGTCGATGGCGTCTTCGATGTCTACCTGGGCACCTCCCGACAGTCGTACGATCAGAGTTTCGATTGGGGGGTCGATCCGATCTCTTATCAGACCGGCGGCAACCAGAGCCCGATCTACCTGATGACACGCCACCGCGCACTGTCTCCCGGTCCGTCTGCGATGAACCTATTCGTCAATCAGGCGCAAAGCCAGTTTATCGACCCTGCGACAGGCAATCCATATTTGCCGACTTTCCAGTTCAATCAGAACGCTTTGCTGCCGCCAGAGACGTATGGCGTAGGGGTCGTCTTCACCGGAACGCCTCCGTCTCCTACCCCGGCCACCAGCGCGATCTCGCCGTATGCCGATATGCGCGGTTTTCTATTACGCGATCCGGCAGGCGCAACACCGTATTATGATGCGACTACCAAGCTGTTCAGCACTATTCTGCGTGCGCCCGGTTTCCCGAACGTCCTGCGGTTCCAGAAGGACCAGAACGCCTCGATCCTGCTCGGCGCAGGTGGCACGTCCGACTATATGCTGGGCAGCGCGGTGGTGGCTCCGTTGGATATTCGTATCGAAGCGGCGATGTACGCTCAAGAGAAATCGTTCTTCGTCATTCCGGGTTACTCGATCAACCAGGACCCGAACGACACGCGCATCAACTTCGCGCAGACCGGTCTCCGGACCTCTTACAGTATCGGCAGCAGCGGGCAGATCCTGGACAGCGCGGCAGACAAGCTCGTCAAAGATGTCTATCCCTTCTACGGCGAACCGACCGACATTCGCCTGACGATATTCGGAGCGATCTCCGAGAACTATACGGCGTCGATGGGCGATCAGGCGGCCTGGATGGCGAAATGGGGCTATATCCCGACCAACTTCGGCTCCCTCAACTTTGGCTCCAACACGACCACCATTCCGGACGATCACGTTGGGGTCCACGATGCCAAGACTGTCCTCTGCACCTACAATAATGGGGAGGATCGGACCACCGACTTCCGCACCCCGTTGGAGCAGCAGGAGAATATCACGCGCGGCCTGCGCTATCTCTACGACCCGGCGTTCGCCATGCCCTATCAGCACGCGACAGACGTGAATCTGACCACGGCCCCCACCGCAGCATCGCTGCGGCTGAGCCGAGCGCTGCGCTATAAGTACACGCCAGTGACCAACTGGTGGCCCAACGGCATCTATCAGATCCTGCCGCCCACTCCGAGGCAGCCGGTCTGTCCTACCCTGCTCTATTTCGGGGATAGCGACCACCCACTGGTTCCTTAACCTCCCCAACCCCTCCTTCGTAAGGAGGGGCTTCCGGAGCGCTTTCTCCTTCTGAAAGGAAAGGTGGGGTTAATCTCCCCAACCCCTCCTTAAGAAGGAGGGGCTTCCAGAGAGTTCCTTCTCTTGAAGAGGAAGGTGGGAGACTTTGAACTCCCTCCCCTTTAGAAGGGGAGGGTCGGGGTGGGGTCGCATTGTGCCTGCGTTCGTCAAATGACGGGATTACGAAGGTAAGAGAATGATGACAAGAAGCACTAAAAAGAATAGTATCGGGCTGCTGCGTTTGCTGCTGACGGGACTGGGACTGCTGACCGTAGGGGCAGCGATACCGGTTCAGGCGGATACCCACAGTTATGCCAGTGAGCGGCGGCAGATCAAGGCCTGCGTGCTGGTCACCAACGCCATTACCGGCACGGGCGGCGGGCCGCAGAACGTCACGCCCCACGTCTTCTATATCATGGATCGGCGCTCGGACCTCAAGCCCGCCGGGTGGGAGTTCGTCAATCCGTTGGCGGCAGGGACTATCACTGGAGATATCTATGCGCGCTGGCAGACACGCGGCAATGGGTTCGATCCGGCCTTCTCCAACACTCCGGCAGGCGTGGCTTTCCGGGTCGGGCAGCCGCTGACCAAGAACTTCGGGGCCTACTGGGAAGTCAACCTGGACAACGCCTCCACCAGCGACCTACAGCAGTTCGACGTCGTGCTGATGGCTTACCAAAACAATAGCCAGACGCAGTTTACGCCGGACGAGCGCGAGAAACTGCGCCGCTATGCGGACGGTGGGGGCACGGTCTGGCTGGAAGACGAAGGCAACTTCAACCTCTTGAAGGGGGGAAGTTATGGCGGCGGGCAGTTTATCGTCGATCTGGGCTTTGCAGCGGCGATTCCCGCCAATGCCTATCCGACCCCGGCGTCGCTGCACCATCCGCTTATCAACTTTCCTTACTCGCTCGCTCAGACCGATATCCTGTCGCTCGGCGCTGCCGGGGTACAGTACGACGTCAACCTCACCCATCACGCCCATCAGGGCCTGAATAACAGCTTTACCGCGCCGAGCGGACTGGCAAACCCCCGTGTGCTCGTGCCGGTCATCTGGGCAGGCACCTCCAACGGCCAACTTCCCTATGTCTCCGCCGGAGACTATGGGGCCGGACATATCGTTGTGAGTTCCGGCGGGATCGCTACCGGAATCAACGCCTACTCCGGTGGGGCAAATATCGGTGAAGGCGGCAACAGCGCAGTTACCAGTGGCGAACAGACGCTGGGCGCGCGGCCGGTAGATCTTAAATTTGCCTACAATATGATCGCCTGGACCAGTTCGGTGCCGACGGCCGGAGTGAATGCGCGCCGCACCGGCTCTAACCATGAAGATGTAGGCGCGCAGATCGGGCCGCGCTTCGCCACAATTCCGCCGGTCGCTCAGAACCCGGCGCTGCCCTCTTATCCCTCCGCTGGTTCCGGGGCTATCGTCCATAAAGGCGTCGTTTTCTATGTGGATGGCAACAACGTCCTGCATGCCTACGATGCCAGCCCGCAGCAGGATCTCGACAACGACGGCAACGCCGACGACGGTATCCCCGACCTGATCTATGGCACGCCCTACGACGAGATTTGGCGGACTGATCTAAAGGGACTGCGTGGCACTCTCGCCAGCACCCGGATCTCCACTCCGACGATCGCCTCCGTCGTCAACCCGACCACGGGCGTTCCCCAGGACATTCTGATGGTTTCGACCAGCCTTGGAGCGACATTGGCCTTTGACGCTTTCCCCTTCAGCGGCGGCGTCCTGGCGTCCTTCTCTCCTCTGGTCTGGAGCATCGCCTCCTCCAATCCCGGCCCCGATCTTGGCGGAGATCTGGTGGTAGGCATCAACACCTTGCAGTGCCCCTCTCCTGTGTTTTCGGATGGCGTTGTCTTTACGATCTGGAACGAGATCGCGAACGACGCAAACCATACGTGGCATATCGCGGCTATCGATCCGCTGACTGGCCAGGAGATTTTTCAGGAGTCGAATCTGATCGGCCCGACCGTAGCGCCCTCGACCCTGCCGACCGGTACGCTTGGGCCGGGCAACATTCCGGCGATTCCCAACCCGGTCGGATCGCTGACCGCCGGGTATGTACGCGACACTCTCACCGGCGCCCTCGACAAGATGATCTATGTGCCGACCAGAACCAACGACACGACCGATACCGGCGCTGGCACGATCCACGGTGTCTGGTTCAGTACCAAAGGGGAGCCGCTGGAAAACGACGCCAATCTGGGGGCCACTTTCTTTTCAGCGAAAGGGACACGACAGTTCGTGCCGTGGTATCTGACCGCGCCTCCTGGTAATGGGGTGGATCTGCGTCCGGTCGTCTACAAGCGCAGCGCTTCCGGAACGATGACCCGATTGATCTACAATACCGATTTTACGGTTCAGGGCCAGGGCGCTGGCGCGCCTCACAGGACCGTGGTGAATATCTCGGGAGTCGCAGCCGGGGACACCTTTACCGTAGACTATACGCTGGACTGGCCCGCCGACCCCCTGCCCCTCTCGGGACGACCCCAGGTGCGCGACATGGTACAGTTCAGCGAACGGAACCTGCAGATTACACCGAATACACTTCAGTCCGTGCCGAATCTTCCGGCCATTCACCTTTTTGGAAGTGCGGCGCTCACTCCCGAAGACTACCTGATCACGGGGGGTGGGAACTATGCGGGCGGCGACCGCATCTATGCCCTTCACGATCAGTTCGGCTTCTCTTCCTCTGTACCGGGAGTGGTTCCGAAACCCAATTCCGGGATGGCCTGGATGTTCTATCCCAACGTGCCTGGCGTCGGGACGAGCAGCGTACCAGGTCGGTTTGTCAGTTCGGACACTTTCTTTCCGCCGAACACACCAGGCGTCGGCGCTCCCGGCCCCAACGTCTTCGTAAGGAACTTCCAGCAGATAGGGTCTCCGGCGTACTCCAACGGGATCGTCTATGCGACCGGCTCCTGTCAACTGCAGTCGGATCTATCCGGAACGAACCAGACGCCTGCCATGGTCATTATCGCATTGCGGGCCAATCCAGACACCACATTCACCGTGCAGAAAAGCGACGGTACGGTGATTCCGTTGCCCGACTTCAATGCGGCGATGCCGCTGACCCTCACGCAGCCCGATCTGATCAACTCGACGGCGTCGAACCCGACATATGTCGTTCTACAGGAAAATATCAACTTCACCGTGGATCGCACCAGCAGTTCCATCCACATCTTCGATTTCCGCTCGGCGACAGGAGACGCGTTCAACACAGCCGTACCGATCTCCGTCTCTTACGTGGGCAATCCCTTCGCAGGTCCCTTTATCAACAAGCAAAACGGGTTCGGCATGCTGGACAACGTCCTCTGGTGGATGACCGTGCCGCTTGACTTCCAAAAATTCTATCCGTCGCCGCCGAACGACCCCTATCCTACCGCGTGGATCGGGTCTAACCCCGGCGGCAATTCCGGTCTTCAGCCTGCCAGCGGCGCTTCGGTCATCGGCAACACCCTGTACTATGGCTCGACGACCGGCCAGATCGTCTCCGTGGATATTTCCGGGATCAATCCGAGTGGCGGACAGGTCAACGTCTATAAAGACGACGGTACGTCCCGCGTGATCGCCCAGGCAGCTATTAAGGGGCCAGATGGCTTTGTAGTTCAACTACCTCAGCCGATTTTCAGTCCGCCGATAGCGACCACGGGCATTGTTGCGGTCGGGACCTCCCAGGGCCTCGCCGTCTTCGACAATCAGTTGACACTGATCGCCGACAACAACCGCTTGCTGGAGGTGAATCGCCACGGGGACGCGGCCTGGGTCATGGACGGCACCCATACGAATAGGCTCGCGCAGAGCGTAGGAGCGAACGGCAGCCAGATCGGCACGCTGGCGGTCACGCTCAATCGGCCCAACATGGCGCACATCTATGGGCTCAACGACTATGTGATCGCCGACACCGGCAACAACCGGGTCGTCGAACTGGACCACGGCGGGATCGTCATCTGGGAGATGAGCAAGCTGAGCAACGACTTGCGCTTCCTGCGTGACAACGATCCGGTCGCTCTGAACCAGCCGACCGACGTTCAGGTCTATAACACAAGCGGAACCGGCACGCTGACATTCAAGAGTCCGGTCTCCAAAGCCACCTACACCTACAATCCGGGTGCAAACGGTTCCTGGGTCGCGATCCACTATATCATCGCAGACAGCGGCAACTTCCGCGCCCTGGAAGTGGTAGACGTTATCGGCGCTGACGGCCAACCCATCGTCATGAACGGCTCCGATGGTACGAATCCGGTCATGCAGCGCCAGGTTGTTTTCGCAACCAAGGCGTATGGGGAACAAAATCAGGCGCTTCGTTATCGAACCATACAGCAGTTTACCAATGTGGAGAGTGGCGTCTTCCGAACCTACATGGTCGCTGCCGTGGACAACGTGCGTCAGGCTGCGGAACTCAACCCTGGCGCAGCGAATGTCGGGACGAACGCGAACAACGTCAAAGGCCCTGGCAGCTCGCTGGTGATCCTGAAACGGTATCCACCGGCAGGGCAGGGTGTAGACGGCGATACTGCCGCGCTCATCAACAGCCTCGTCTATCCAGACCCTGCTGGAACCGGCATTCAGCGAAGGCAGATCATCAGCAATCCGCGCTGGTTCAAGGAGTTCAACGTAGCGAACCCCCAGAATCTGTCGCAGCCATCGCTGCACTATGCTCTGGCCGACGCCAATGGGGTCTATGTCCTCAAACCGGGTACGGGGCCGCTGACCGGCGAAGCCGTGGTGGAGTGGGCGCTCTCGAACGACGACTACTACTACATGACCGGCCGTCACCTGAACGCGAACAGCATCCAGAAAACGAACCAGTCCGATTACGATGCGGTATCGAACAAGTTCTATCCGCACTATCTGATCACCAACGGGTACACCGGCCGCGACAACATCTTCGAGCTATTTGGCAAGCCGATGAATGTGTTCGATGGTGAGGTTCACGGCGAAGTCGTCGAGGTGCGCAGCGACTACTATACGACGCTTAACGGGGGCCATTTCAACCCTAATGGGGGCTACCGCAACAACACCGCGCGGCTGTACGGAGTCAATGGCGCTGGCATCCTGTCCGCCAATCAGGCCAGCGCTATTACCTGGATGGTGCCTTCAGAGACGATTCCTGTGTCTGCGGCTACCGCCGGCGTTATCAAGCGTAAAATCGGGGTTGGGACCAACGGCGACAGCACAGCCCTCAGCACGGGCCTCCTTGAGCAGCCGACCTTCAGTGATCGACCGTTCTAATGCGACCTTCCGGCCTCTTTTCCACTCGGAAAAGAGGCCCACGAGGAAGGCGGACCGCTTGTCCGAGCAAATGAGATGAAGATAAGAGGAAATTCCATGAGGTATAGAACCACACATCTGCTCCGTAAAACCGGCTTGAGCGCTCTTATAGCGCTTTTGTTTGCGCTGGGGACCGGAACTGCTCAGGCACAGCTGCCCGTCTTCAACGACGCAGACTGGCTGTTGGATCGTGGCAACATCGCCTTTGATGGCGTAACGACCTCCGGGATCCCTTTTCGTCCCGGTACCAACAACATCAACAATCCCAACAATAATCCGGGGCATGGTGTCCTGCGCTTTGCTTTTCCCAGGACATACGACATCACCAACGGGACCACACCGCAGAATTTGTACGTGGACAACCCCAATGGGGCGGATCCTCTCAACTACTCCGACACAAGCGGCAACAGTGTCCGTACGTCTTCGACCTATACCATGCAGGCAGGCCTCAATCCCCAGAAGATGGCGCATGCCTATCTCAATGGGGCTTGGACGCTGCCGCTGGTGCCTGCAGACGGCACGGCGAACGACTATCGCAGTGGATTGGGCGGCTTTTCGCTGACCTCCGATGCCTCCAAAACCTATAGTTTCGACTATGCCTTCACGCTGTCGACCCACAACGACTTTCGGATCGATCTCGGCAACGGTCAGACTCGCCCGGCTACGGCGGCAGAACTGGCGGCTTTACCCTACACCTCTACCGCCGTCTATGCGGGGGTGCAGAACGCTCTGGTCAACGATACCCATCCGACGGCTACGTATTCGTCCGGCGCCTACAATCTGGTCGTGGGCAACTATAACGTCGCGATCTATTCGCCGGGCGACTCGACCAATATCGGCGGCACCCGCCACTCCAACGTTCACCGCGCTATGGTGCGCGTCAGTTGGCGTCGTACCGTCGATAACAATGGCGCCATCGTCAAGGCGAATGTGGAAAATCCGGTCTTCAGCCGTATCTACGAGGTCGATCTCTCGCAGGCGGGATGGATCCCGGTTCAGGGCGCTGGCTCAGGGCAGCCCGTTTTTCCTATTGATGGCGATCTTCGTGATCAGATCGCAGTAACCATTTATAGTATCTCCCCCGAAACTTATTCGGGCGCCAATGACCCGGTCTATGCATCGGCGCCTATCGTGACTGCGGATGCGGTACGCTTTACGGCGGTCGCAGGCGGAAGTCCAGGCCTGGTACTGCCCACCGTTCCCTCGACCTTCATTGCTCCGCAGGGCCGAATCCTGGGGCCGGTGGTCGGTGCGGATAAAATTCTCAAAACTCTGGGGGACGCACCGATCGCAGACGTGCAGCCGCTGCTCTACTTTGCGCGTGAAGAGTCCACGGCAGATCCTCGCCTCGATTTCCCGACCGACCCGACCCTGCCCGTCAGCGCGACCAACCCTCTGATCGCGGATCCGACCGCGACCATCTCCGCGCCAGTCTTCTACTGTATCGACAGCCAGGCGGGCAATACCGCTGGCACGGATGGGAATGGATTTCTGCCTTCCGCTGGCCGCGTGCGCTGGCGGTATGTAGGTGTTGCGGACGCAGTCACGTCCACGGTCGCGGCCTCCCCTGTGCTTGCGAACGTCCGCTGTCGCGATGGCGTTACGCGCACCATGGTCTACTTCATGACCACAGATGCGACCCAGACCATCGGACATATCTATGCGTTCGACGCCGCAGGCGACCGCATCCTACGGACCACCCAAAACTACTGGACCTATCCCTCGTATCGGCCTCTGTCCGGGGCGGAGGTAGCCGCCAACCAGGTTCCGAACGAGTATCACGATCCGAACTACAAGAATTTCAACCAGGGCGCTTATCCTGCTCCCGCCTGGCCTATGGATACTCCGGATCCCTTCTTTCACTACGATGGCGAACTCGTGAAGAACCCCGCCCAGGCAGGCGCCTTCCTGGTGCGCACCGATACTCAGATCGCGCAGTTCGGCGGAATGTCGGGCTCGCCGGTCATCATGGACGATCCGAGCAGTATCACGGGCGCTCAGATGCTGGTCATCGGCAATTTGAACGGGCGCGTCTATGCGTTCGACGCCGGTGGACGTGGGGATTTCGATCCCCTCAACATCGCCTCGACGGGAACGACGCAGCGTATCTGGACGTGGCCGAATTTCGGGGCCGACGCCTACTATGCCAATAACCTGACCGGCACCAACCGTATCGCCGATGATCCAAGTCTGGGGACCATTCTAGGCTCGCCCGTCTACGATCCCAACTATCCGGCCGCAAGTACATCGCTGAGACCGATCATGATTCCGGGCGGGCTGGGCTATATGTATGCCATCAACCCGACGCACGATACGGTGCCGACCTACAATGCCAACACCGGCAGGGCCACCTGGCAGGAGCGGCGCAACTGGGTCTTTCCTGCGCCGGACGGCGCTGGTCTGGGCGCAGCCATCGGTACCCCGGCGCTCTTTCAGCGCACCGGTTCGAGCATCCCGTATCTCTACTTCAACTGTAATGGACGCACGTTCGCGCTGCAGGAAGCTCCTGCGGTAAATGCGCCGACGCCGCCGACGGTCAATACCCTCCAATGGGCGTTTCCGGCGCTCGCGGATACGAATGGTCCGATCGCCGTCGGGTTCAACGGCAACGCGCCTATCCTGATGAGTCAGGCATTGCTCAATGGCGCTCCCGGCTTTGCGAGCAGTCCTACTGTCAACAAAGACTTCTGCTATGTGCTGGCCACAAACGGGACTCTCTATGGACTGGACGCGAACAATGGGAATGTGCTGGGTTCGGGCGCACCGGGAGTGACGAGCACCGCCTGTAGCCCTATCGCCACTCTCCTGATGGGGCTGCCGAACTTTGTGGGCGGCACTCTGGCGCAGACGAATCCTCAACCGACCATCGTCTTCGGAGACGCTTACGGATCGATCTATGGGCTGGCTGCCCGCCCGGATCCGACGATTCCAGGCTTCGATACCCGCTTCGGCGGCTTTAGTCTAGGCCTCACCTGGGGCCATAACGAGGGGACGAGTCAGCCACGGAGCGCAGCGGCCTCCATGGTGGATGGTCTGATCGTGCAAGGTGACGAGGGCGGAGTGCTGCGCGCCTATAGCGTAGGCACCGGCTTCGATGGTCTGGGCAGGCTTGCCGGGCCGGACGAACCCGCCGATGTGATCGTAGGCGGCGGCGGACCCATCGAGATCGATATGCGTGTCCTCGATTTCTATACCAAGGTCGACTACGACAAGATGATGCTGACCAGTGCGGGAGGCGTCACGTCCAACCGCAAGCAGGACGGATCCGGATTTGCGGCTTCCGTGAACCCGGTGGCGGGCAACCTGGTCAACACCAGTGTCACAGCCCCTTATGCGGTCGACTGGGGCGACTATGTCTATGTCTCCGCCGCAGGCGTCTATCATGCACAGCCAGAAGACGATCCCATGATTCCGAATCCGCCCACCGGGCCGCCGACGATTCAGGTGACCTTCACCCTCAACTTGCCTAATGGTCGCGGAACCATCGTCCAGACGGTAAATGTGCCCGCTACAACCAAGGCCGTGCATTCGATGGGGGATCTCTGGCCGGACGACCTGGCGATCAGCGATGCCGAGAAAGACAATCTCTCCATCTTCGGCACCGAAGCTGCGCTAGCCCCGGGTCTGCTCACGGGACGCCAACATAACGTCTATCCCTGGATCGCCAAGGCGAAGTTTCTGATCGATCCTAACGCCGGTACTAGCATCGGACTTTTCGCGAACTACGCGCCGGGCACCACCAGTTACGGTATCTCCGCTACGGCCACATTGAGCCAGCCGTCCGAGGTTACGTCTACCTCCAATACTCTGTATCAGGGGCAGACGGACTATCCGGGCCTGAGCACTCAGTTCGCGAGGGCGTCCAATGCGAACGGCCCTGTACGCACCTTCGCCATCACGAACCCGATCGCGGTAACGGTGCGTGACGTTACCAATATCAACGATATGACCGGAACTGCCAGCCGCAACGTCATCGGGCTATTCCCCAGTATCAACTCTCCTGGTCCGAAGCCCACCGATGCGGGCGAACTCGTGAACAACGGCAACTCGCTGGCGATTCCGGGCGTCGCGGCTGCGGCTGCGGTCGCCAAGTCGCTCTTCGCTCCTCTGCCGATGGTGCCGGACGGCTCGACATCGACCTACACCGCCATCGACAATGGCGGCAACACGAAAGCCGCTTTCTTTATCGTGGATCGAAGCAATGTCAGCGATCCGTCCACGTTGAATCGCAGATTGTCTATTCAGGTGACGCCCCGCAAACTCCAGTGGCATGGATGGGGACCCTCCGCCAATCCGACCTCGGTCGGGTCGTCTGTTATGAATGCCTTGCCGTGGGAACTCCTGCCGAGTGACGGACAGGACTCTCTCGACTATCCCGGCATTCCTACTTCCGCCTTCAACATCCAGAAGGTTACCGGAGAGGATGCCATTGGGGGACGCGCTGAACTGTTGCCGCCGAACTTCCCATCTGCGGATCCGAGGTTCCGGCAACTGGTCAAGACCCCGTTCAACCTTCAGGTCAAGGTGCCCCGTTATCAGCCTGCCAACGTCAACTATGGGGTGCATACCTTCAAGGGCGTCACCTTCGGTTCGGCGTACCTGGACAACTCCCTGACCAATCGCGGAGATCCTGCGGCTGGCAACGCGTACAACAAGCATATCCTGGGTCCGCTGATCACCAATACCGGGGATGAGGTGGGTCTGGGCACCGCAGCGGCCTATCCTGCGGCTGGCTACATCTCCGGCTTCACGGTCCAGGTTGCTGGCCGGGCCGGTGCGGGGCAGACCAACGGCAATACCGGTCGTTTCAACTTGACCAGCGCCTTCAATGCGAGCGTTCAGCCAGGAACCGGCCAGACCAATAGTCCTTTCGCTACCCGCCAGGTGGAGGTGGGAATCGCGGTTCCGCCCAGTGTCAAGATGCGGATCGCAGAGACGACCCTGGACATAGGCAAGGTCCCGCACGGTACGGGCTACACCCCCCTGACCAATCAGAACGATCCGCGCTCGTTCCAGGTGCCGTTCGCGCCGGATATGTCGCCGGCAGTCGGTGGCCCGTTCTTCTGGGACGATCTGACCCGAGCCGGGCAGTTCTTCCTGCCGTTCACACTCTACAACGAGAGCAACGTCAACATCGTCGATGTGCGTATCGCCAAGATGCTCGGGCAGAACTTCTCCCAGATCAGCGGTCGGTCGCTCTCGCCGTACACCGACATCACGGCAGGCAATGAGAACACCGCCACGGCGGTCTCTTCGGCGCTGCACAGCGATCAGGTGAACAGCCAGTCGATTCCGCCGATCTATATGGCGCCGTTCAAGAACGTGTCGGGCGCACCCGGCGTCGGCTTTGCCGGTGTCGTCTCGTCCTTCGACCATATCAGCAGCTCCAGTAATCCGTCTCTGTCGCTCTACACGGAGCGGCCGCTCTGGCCCGTTTCCAACCCGTTCGTGGCTGCGGCAGATATCGCTGCTGCCAACAACCAGTACGGCGCGATGCTGCCGACCGCGAATAATGTGGCTGCCGGTATCGCCGGATGGGTGGGCGGCTTCCAGCCGCAGCCGACTATCGGGAAGCCCCATATCGGCGACTCGACGGGCCGCATCGCGACGATCCCGGATCAGCCCTATAGCGGCACTGCGAACTTGCAGCGCCCGCGCATCGGAGTGGCGATCCCCCTGGGAACGCCGGTCGGAACCTACTCGGCTCCGGTCTACGCCTACGAGGACAACACCCCGATCCAGTGGCAGGAGTGGCTGAGCCACTACGGCAAACCGGCGGGCGTATCGCAGAACTACCCGGTGAGCCACGACGGCATTCTGAACACCAGCCAGACAGGATCGCCGATAGAGGCCTTCTCCAATCCGGCCACCACCTTGAAGGTCGCGGTACGGGAAGCGAAACTGAGCCGTGGGCCGACGACGGGCACCCTGTTCATGCTCGATCCGTTCGGCTCCTGGAACGATCCGAACCATCCGGAACTGACCACGCCTCCGGGCGCGGACAGCTTCCCGGCGGCTTACATGGCTCCCGGCAACGGCGCGAACGTCTTCAGCCGGAACCTGTTCCTGTACTGGTCTACTGGTCGCAACACTCTAGGGAGCGGATATATCGACGAGAAAAGTCGGCCTGGTTTCCCGTTCGGTTCGGGTCTGCCGATCGCGAATTCGCCCAAGACGCTCGCGACGACCAGCATTCCCGCACCCTATAGCGCGGTCTCGGGCACCGGTATCGTCATCGGGGATTTCGACTTCGGAAATCCGCAGGGCCTGTCCGGCAACGGGTCTCCGCTCTCCTCCTGGTGGAACGTGCCGTTCAACCAGCAGTACAACAGCGCCAGCGTCTATCAACTGTTTCCGGCGACCGCGTCAGGCAACATTCCCTTCCTGCCCGGTACGGCGAACATCAGTACGCTGAGCCTGACGAATCCGGCAGTTGCGCCTTCGCTCGACTTCTCGGGCGGCTATGGCGTGCCCAACCCGAACGATTCCGAGGCCTATGTGTTCTGGCAGGGACTGGTGGACAAGGTCACGCAGGCAAACAGCGGCGCCTTCCAGACGCGGGACTCCCGTGTCTCCTGGACCCGCCTGTTCGGCGGAGCTGCTCCGGGGGTAGCGTCCGGGCCTTCCTATACCATGCCCAACGACCCGGCGCTGACCAAGCTGGCGCCTAAGCCGATGCTGGTGAAACTGCCTGCCTCCAATGGCGCTCCGGCTCAGAAGTTCCTGTATGTCTTCTATCAGTCGGGCAACCAGGGGAACGCATCCATCTCGTACAACTCGATGATCACGACCAATCTGGCGACGCCGTTCGACAACACGCAGTGGATGGTGGACCTCAATAATAAGCCGGTCGGCGATACCAAACTGCCGACGCCCGGTGCGCTGGTGTGGCAGAGCGATCCGGCTCCGGTCTACCGACATATTCCGGATCCGTACGGTTCGGGCCAGACCCTCGACGTGATCGATGTCGTCTTTACCGGTGTGCTGAAAGGCCGCCAGACGGTGGAGACACTGCTCAGCCGGTATAAGATCAACCGAACGGCTCCGGTCAATGCCGGGGATCCGCCGCTCGGAGCCCTGACCCTGCTGCCGGTCCGCAAGGTCGTTGGCGAAGTGCTGACGCGCATCGGAAACACCAATACCTATCAGGCTCGCGACGCGGCCTGGGAACTGGGAACCGGCCCGCAGGGCACCCTGGATCCCGTCAACGATACGGCCAGCCAGATCTCGATCTACCGGGTTCCGGGCGGCGGCGCAGGCATCGGCGCGGTTCTGCTGAACCCGCAAGCGGCGCCCAATCAGGCGAAAGCCCAGCTCGGCACGTACGATCAGGCCTCCGGTCTGCTCTACTTCAACTCTACGCTGGGGGGTCAAATCCTGGTGGATATGCGGGCAGGCACCGTGCGCTTCCCACAGGTCGCGCCAGTTCTAGCGGATCGCCTTCAGATTAGTTATATTCCGTTCGTCATGCGACTCAACACCTCGCGGGACGACTCGAATATCGACCGCACTCTGCTTGCGAACTTCGGTAATCTGGCAGGAGCGCCCGGCCTGATGCCGAATGCGTCCCTTACCTCGTCCGGAAATAACACCAGTCCGGTGGTTATCTTCGATCGAGGACTGAACCCGCGCACTCTGCTCACCGCACCGCAGGTCGTTTTCCCCAATGGGGCCAATCCGACCCTGGACCGCATGTGGGTGCTCTACCGCAAGAACGATCCGAGTGGCGTGGCGAAATCGACCATCTACTACAAGTCTATGCGGCTGATGGTCAAGCTGCCCTATCCGATCCTGACCACCGCTCCGCTCGCGGACGGTTCGCAGCAGATCGTTCCTGTCAACGTCACCGGGAACATCGGTCCGTACGAGGTGGACTGGGTTCGAGGCCGCATCTACTTTACCGAAGCGGACGAAAACAGTTCTATCCAGGTGAAGTACAGCTACTACGATCCGGTCTCGGGTCAAACCGGAGGTTCGGGCACTCTGGTCTACCGTGTGGCATGGGGTGATGAGATCAGCACCTCCATCCAACTGGGTGATCAGACGACCCCCGAAGTGGCGTTGCCGACCGACTCGGCGGTGAGCGAAGGCCAGGTATCGGCGTTCAAGGATCCGTTCCTGGACAAACTGTGGGTCTTCTGGAGCAGCACTCGCGCCGGGTCTACCGATCTCTACTTCGAGGCCATCGCGCCGCAGTTCTATCCGACCGCCAACAACCAGCGCTAACGCGCATGTCATACCGCAAGGAGGGACAAGAAGATCTTCTTGTCCCTCCTTGCTGTCGTGTCCCTGTAAAAAGGCGCATAAGCAATCGTAGTCGTTTTGCGTTATAATAGTTCGGGCAGGAATCGGTTCCCGGTTTCCGCTCCCACAATTTTTACGTACCATAGGACAGGGATGGGCGTCGCGTAAGACGCCGCATTCGAAAGGAGTTCTCTTTGAAGATAGGATATGGACTGGTCGCAGCGCTGACGGCGGCATGCGGCGCTGTCGCGCTCACCCCGGTACAGGCACAGAGTGCCAAGCCGACGCTGGCCGCCAAAACCGTCACCCCTGCGAAAACCGCCCAGCCTGCGCCGGTCGCGGTGGCGGGGCCGATGGGGGAGGTCGTCGGAACTGTGGGCGCCAAGAAGATCACCTTCGGGGAGGTGATCACACGGCTTCAGAAAGACAATCCGAACGGTTTCAATCAGGCCATCGCGCAGCTTGTCGGACTGGACGCCGCCAAATCGCTGTTCGGCCCCGTTCCGAAAAGCAGCTATGCGGTGAGCAAATCCCAGGCGCTGACCCTCCTGAGGACACAGAATCCGCCCCTCCTCGGCGATACCCTGAAAACCATGCTCGAGTTCGAGGCGGTGGACAGCGAAGTCAAAAGGAAGGGGATCGACGTCACCACCGCGCAGGTCGATAAACGCATCGATCAGTTTCTGGAGATGCTGCG
The DNA here is from genome assembly GCA_043762265.1 of Chthonomonadaceae bacterium. GTDB lineage: Bacteria > Armatimonadota > Chthonomonadetes > Chthonomonadales > Chthonomonadaceae > JANXLO01. Next base: position 18,488 of record JAYUMV010000333.1, read on the forward strand.
CAAACGCGGGCAGATTCCTCAGGGTGTGACCAATGAGCAGTTCTTGGCGCAGAATCATGTCACCCGCGATTCTCTGCGCAAAAACTTCATGGTGCAGGCGAAACTGTTCACCCTGATTCAGCAGGACTATGTCGAGACGCGGCTGAAACATAAATTGACCCCGGACGACTTCTTCCAGGTTCGCCACATCATCCTCCTCGTCCCGATGCCAGCGCCTGGCCAGACGCCCGCCGAAACGAAAAAGGCGGAAGACGCGGTGCTCGCGAAGATCACAGCGATCGCAGCGGACATCGAGACCAAAAAGAAGACATTCGATCAGGCGGCGAAAGAGAGCAGCGAGGACGGCTCAAAAGACATGGGCGGCGAACTCGGCGTTCAGATGCGCACCGTCTTCGATCCGGACTTCGAGGCAGCGGTCTATAAACTGAAGCCCGGCGAGGTCAGCAAACCGATCCGTTCGAAGTTCGGCTACCATCTCATCGAGATGGAGCACCGTGGCGCAGAGATCTCCGAGGCGGACCGTCAGCAGTATCTCGATAACTTCGAGTCGGGCCAGATGCAGATTTTTCTGCGCGATCTGCTGGCATCGCCTGCCTACAAAGCGACCAACAAACTGGCGCGTGCGACACCTCCGATGCAGATGATGATGCCGGGGCAGCAGCAACGGTAGATGTTACCGAACGCGGTCGATCCTCGTCAAACAACGATATAACCCCGCAAGCCTCACGCGGTCGGGTGCGAAATAAGGGATCCCTTGTTCGGCCTCGACCGCGTGTGGCGTTCCAAGACCCGAAGGAGAGAGCATATGACGGTACGAAAATCGGTTTGGACAGGCCTGAGCGCACTGACGGCAGGCGCAACGCTCCTGTGCGGTCTTACGCTCTGGACCTCCTCGCATAGCCAGTCGATCGACAAGCCGGATACGCCTCTCAAAGTGGCCCTGGTGCTGGACTGCATCACGCAGCCCCGATTTCAGGACGACATGAAAAATTTCGGTTTGAGCCGCATGCTGCCCACCGCTGGCGGACACCTGGTAGCGGGCAAAATACTACTTCCGTCTCAAAAAGATCGCGACCTGTTCAAGTCCGCCGAGAACGCCCATCGCGACTTCGAGATCGCGTTTGTCCACTGCGCGCATGTCCCTGGCAGCGTTGTCAAAGTCCTTGCGTCCGACGCTCCAGGCGAACGGTCTCCGAGCCTACCGGCAACCTCGAAGCGTGGAGGCGGCTTCGGTGCGCCCCTGGCGACGCCGAGGGAAGCGGAAACCACGTGCCGGCTCTCCGAAGTCTGCAACCGCATGCGCCATCTCTATGCGGCTCGGCCCAAGACGGCCGACGAAGAGACGGCGACCCTTTTCCAGGAGATGACCACGACGGCGCAGAAGGCGCTGCCGAAACTCAAGCAGGGGCAGGGCGTGGAGCAGAGCGTGGGCGACTGGTTGGTCGTGATTCGGCCTGTGCGTGCCATGAAGACCTCCTGTCTGAAATGCCACGAAGGCGCGAAATTGGGCGATACGCTCGGAGCGCTGGCCTATGCAGTCAGCAAACAGACGTTTGCCGCTGTTCTTCCGACCGCTGCGACGCATGCATCCGTGGAAAAAGGCGGCGGATTCTAGCAGAGGGGCGTTTTTTCACCGTTGGCTAACGTAAGAGAGGAGTATGGAACAACCCTCTTCTCCTCTCTCGACTTCGCCGGAAACGCGCGGCAAAATTTCGGTGACCGCGCTGCGACGGCTTTTACGCCTCGCCTTGCCCCATCGAGGGCGCTTGCTGTTCGCCGGGATCCTGATGCTGGTCTCGACCGGGATCTCACTCTCCCTTCCGTTGGCCGCACGGGGGGCGCTGGATCGCGTTTTGCAGTCCCACAATGTGGCGACGCTCGATCATCTGGCGCTTCTGCTGGTCGGGCTTGTCGTGGTCGGCGCTCTCTTTAGCTATGCGCAGTATCTTGTGATGGCGCATGCGGGCAACCGTATCGTGCAGGAGATGCGTGCCAAACTCTTTGCCCATCTGCAGCGCCTCCCGGTCGCTTTCTTCGACCGTACTCGCTCCGGCGACCTCACCTCTCTGCTCTCCAACGATGTCAGTCTGCTCCAACAGACCCTGACGGAAGATCTCGTGCGCCTTGCGGGAAACATGGTGACTCTCTTCGGTGGCATCGCGCTGGCCGTGGTGATCGACTGGCGGCTGACGGTCGTGGTGGTCGGCCTGCTCGCCTGCGTCGTCGGGATGTTCATGGTGATGGGCCGCCGCCTGCGCAAAATGACCCGTGCCTCCCTCGACGCTCTCTCGGACGTGATGGGCGGCATCAACGAGGCTCTTTCCAACATTCGGCTCGTGAAGGCGTTCGCACGGGAAGCGCATGAGGATCTGCGCACCGGAGAAAAGCTGGAGACGGTCTTCCGTCTGAGCATGAAGAGCAGTCGCCTGGAAGGCGCGTTCGGTACCATCGCCTTTGCAGGATTCATCCTGGTGCTGCTGGGGGTGGTCTGGTACGGGGGGCGCAACGTGATGAACGGCTCGCTCTCCGCCGGTTCGTTGCTGGCCTTCCTGATGACGGTCACGATCATCAGTGGCCCGATGAGTTCCATCGCGATCCAGTTTTCGCGTTTGCAGCGTGCGATGGGCGCTTCCGACCGCCTCTTCGCCTTGCTCGACGATGCGCCTGAACCCGCAGACACGCCGGACGCAGGGGCGTTCCCCGAAATCGCAGGCACGGTCGCCTTCGAGAACGTTTTCTTCGGTTATAGCGCCGATGTCCCCGTCTTACGCGGCCTCAGTCTGGATCTGCCAGCCGGGAAGGTGACCGCCTGCGTGGGCGCCAGCGGCGCAGGTAAGACGACCCTGGCCATGCTGCTCTATCGATTCTATGAGCCGCAGTCGGGCCGGATCACTATCGACGGCATCCCGGTAACCGCCATCAAACGTCAGGCCTTGCGCGAACATATCGGGATCGTGCCTCAGGAGCCTATCCTGTTCAACGGCACGATACGAGACAACATTCGCTATGGCAAACTGACGGCGACCGATGCCGAGATCGAGCTTGCCGCACGCGCCGCCAATGTCGAAGAGTTCATCCTGCCGCTCGAAAAGGGTTACGACACTATTCTGGGCGAGCGGGGGATCACGCTTTCCGGCGGGCAGCGGCAGCGCGTGGCGATCGCCCGCGCCGTCCTGAAAGATCCACGCCTGCTCATCCTCGATGAGGCCACCTCCGCCCTCGATACGCGCTCCGAGATGCTGGTGCGCGAGGCGCTCGAACGTCTGATGCGCGGTCGCACCACTCTCGTAATTGCCCATCGTCTTTCCACCATCCAGAACGCCGATCAGATCGTGGTGCTGGAGGGCGGCGAGGTGGTAGAACGCGGCACTCACGCCGAACTCCTCCAGATTGCCGGACGCTACGCCGATCTGCATGGCCTGCTGCACAACCCGCTGCTGGAAGCGATAGAGAGAGCGACGGAGGAGACGGTCGTGGGTGGGCCGGAGCGATGACGCTCTACCAGTGCGTGCCCAATTTCAGCGAAGGGCGGCGTCTCGAAATCGTCGAGGCGATCGCGGACGCAATCCGCTCCGTGCCGGAAGTGCGCCTGATCGACTATTCGGCGGACCCCGACCACAACCGCTGCGTCATGACGATCCTGGGGCCAGGCGAGCGCACTGTGGAAGCGCTCCTCGCCGCTGCCCAGGTCGCCGTGGCGCGGATCGACCTGCGAACGCACACGGGCGTTCATCCCCGCGCAGGCGCCCTCGATGTCGCGCCCTTCGTGCCCCTTAAAGAGGTGCGCGGCCATCTGGTCGTCGCAGCAGATCAGGAGGCCGAAGCCATTGCGTTCTCAGCGCTGGCAGGGCAGAGATTGGCGGAAGAGTTGGGTTTGCCGGTCTACCTCTACGAGTGGTCGGCGCGCGCCGGGCGTCTCTCAGCTCTGCCGGAACTGCGGCGCGGCGGTTTTGAGGGGCTGCTGGGCAAGCGCCTCACTCCCGATTTCGGCCCCGATCAGGCACATCCCTCGGCAGGCATCGCCGTCGTCGGCGCACGCGGCCCCCTCGTCGCCTACAACATCGATCTGGATACGGACGATGTGAAGGTTGCCCGCCTCATCGCCCGCCGTATCCGTGAGGAGCGTGACCGCCTGCCCGCCCTCACCGGAGTGCGCGCCCTCGGCCTCTTCCTGCCCTTGCGCGGCGTCGCCCAGGTCTCCATGAACCTGACAACCCCCTCGAAAACCCCGCTCCCCGGCGTCTTCGATTTCGTCCTTGCCGAAGCCCACAAGCTAGGCGTTGGGCTGCGAACCAGCGAGATCATCGGCGCGATTCCCCGAGCTTCGCTGGGAAGACTGCCGCCAGAGGCTATTTCGTGGGATGACTATAAGGTTGGTCAGGTACTGGAACATTGGAAACTGTGAGTCGGCTCTCCGCACGACCTAACCCCCCGTCCCCCTTCCCCCCACGGGAAGGGGGGCGGGGGGG
>JAYUMV010000334.1:0-2244 GCA_043762265.1 Chthonomonadaceae bacterium
CCATCGTCTCGGAATCTGGCAGCTCAAGTGGCAGCTCGAAGATCTCTCCTTCAAGTATGTCAACCCCGAAGCCTACAAAGAGGTCTCGCTGATGGTCGCGCGCAACCGCTCCGAGCGGCAGGCCGAAGTGGACGAGGCGATCCAGGTGCTGAACGACCGCTTGAAAGAGGAGGGGATCGACGCGCAGGTCAAGGGCCGTCCCAAGCACCTCTACAGCATCTACAACAAGATGCAGCAGCAGAAACTCGAGTTTGTCGATCTGCTGGACCTCACCGCCCTGCGCGTCATCGTCCACACGCACGGCGAGTGTTATCATGCATTCGGCGTCGTCAGTGCGCTCTGGAAGCCGATGCCCGGCATGTTCACCGACTACATCGCCCAGAGCAAGACCAACCTCTACCAGTCGCTCCATGTCAAAGTCATCGGCCCTTCGGGGCGGCCCGTCGAAGTGCAGATCCGCACCTGGGAGATGCACCGCACCGCCGAGTTCGGAGTCGCCGCGCACTGGCAGTATAAAGAGGGCGGCAAAGTCAGCGATCAGTTCGAGCGCCGGCTCGCGTTTCTACGGCAGCAGATGTTCGACTGGCAGAACGACAGCAAGAGTTCTCAGGAGTTCATGCAGAATATCGCCGACGACCTGTTCTCCGATCAGGTGTTCGTCAGCACCCCGATGGGCGATGTGTTCGATCTGCCGGTGGGCAGCACCCCCGTCGATTTCGCCTACCGGATCCACTCCAATGTCGGGCAGCACTGCGTCGGGGCGAAGGTCAATGGCAAACTCGTGCCGCTCTCCTTCCGCTTCGACTACACCAACCCCGAGTTCAGAAACGGGATGTCGGTGGACATCATCACCCGCCCCAGCGCGGCTCCCAGCCGCGACTGGCTCGCCTTTGTCAAAACGTCCCACGCCCGCACCCGCATCCGCTCCTACTTCCGCCGACAGAATCGCGACGAGAATATCCTCAAAGGCCGGGAGATGCTCGATAAGGAGCTGGCGCATCAGGTCGAGCGCGAGGCGAAAGCCTGGGGCGACGATCCCCGCAGCCTGATCAAAGACGAAGCGCTCCGCACCATTGCCACGACCTTCAATATCCTGACCGATGCCGAGCAGCGCGACAAAGATCTGCTGGCCCAGATCGGGCAGGGGACCATCGCCCCGCTGACCGTGCTCAATCGCCTGAAACCGCCGGCTCCCCCCACCGACGAACTGCATGTCAGTGGGACGCGTGCCGACGACCGCAAACTCCAGATTCAGGCGGGAGGGCTGGACACCGAGAACCTTCAGTTCCGAAGATCGCGTTGCTGTCTGCCGATCCCCGGCGATGAGGTCATCGGGTATACCACCCGGGGGCGGGGCATGGCACTCCACCGCCGGGAGTGTCCGAACGCAAAGGACGCTCTGGAGCATGAGCCCGAACGCTGTACGCCCGTCGCCTACATCGGCAACGAGGGTCAGGTGTTTCAGGTCTTCCTGATCATCGAGACGATGGATCGGACTGGCCTGCTCGCGGATGTCAGCAACACGTTCTCGGAGAACAAGACCTTTATCACCGCCGTGAAGACCCAGTCTCACCGGGACAAGACCGCGACGCTGGAAGTGGCCATCGAAGTGCGGGACACGGAGCATCTGAAGACGATCATCGGTAAGGTGCATGCCCTGCCAGACATCCTGAATATCCACCGGGCCGGACCTGGCCGGGCGGCCGTCACCACAGGCGTTGCCAACGACCTGGATCGCGGTAAACGCACCATCGTCTCCCGCAAAGGCGCGCGCAGCAAATAGAGTGGCATCGGAGGCAGAGGCATCTACGTGGCAAAACGAGAGTTCGGTGGTCTGAACGCCGCCTTCTGGGCGCAGCGGCCCTTGATCGGTATGGTACACTTGCAGTCGCTTCCCGGAAGCCCACGTGATACCGGCGCGGGAATGGACGCTGTCCTCTCTCAGGCCGTCGCGGACGCCCAGGCGCTGGAAGCGGGCGGCGCGAACGCCATCATGGTCGAGAACTTCTTCGACGCCCCCTTCGCGAAGGATTCCGTTCCCGCCGTCACCGTCGCCGCCATGACCCGAGCCGTTCTTGCGGTGCGCTCGGCCACCTCTCTTCCCCTCGGCGTGAATGTGCTGCGCAACGACATCCGCAGCGCCATCGCTATCGCCCACCTTTGCGGAGCCCAGTTCGTGCGCTGTAACGTCTATGTCGGAGCCTCCGTGACCGATCAGGGCATCATCGAAGGGGCGGCGCGGAC
>JAYUMV010000335.1:0-4511 GCA_043762265.1 Chthonomonadaceae bacterium
TCTTGCTGCGCATTGAGCCGCTCCAACCCCTGTGCGAAGGCCCGGGCATTCTCGATTCGAGTCGCACACATCTGCAAGCTCTGTTGAATCATATTGCGCGTGATGCCGTCGGTCACCTGGTCCAATTGCGTACCCAGCGCCTTAAACTCCGCTTCCAGCTCCGAAATCGAATGCTGCCCGAGAAGCGGCAGGAGCGTGGAGCGTCGGTGTTCCAACTGTCGGCTGCTTGCCAAAAGATCGTTTAATTGCCGCAAGGTGGAGCGCAGTGTATTTTCCGCTTCGGCGGTCGCATCCGTCCGCGACAGCAGCAACAGCGCGTCACAATAGACGCGTTCCGCCCTTGTGAGGGTGAGGAGTGGCAGCACGGCACGCAACTCTTCCAACTGTACTCGACCGCGCAGGCGCTCTCGGGGAGTCGCCTGTCGCGTCCACCAGACGCCCGCCCCTGTGCCCATCGCCCAAACAGACAGCCCTGCGGCGAATGCCACTACCGGCGTCCCGCTGGCGATGGCCCAACCGACGGCAGTCCCCGCCACGCTGGGCAGAAACGCCGCCCCCAGGGCTCGCACGGATACCTGTTCGTCGCGCCGCCGTCGAAGCGCGTAGGCGAATCTCTCGTCGTCGTTCGGGTCCCGCCGCCGCTTCACTTTGAGGCCGCCGCCTTTGACTTCCCAGGCAATCGGCAACGTATGAAACGATCCCCAGCGAATGTTATCGCGCAGGAACTCGTTCAAAGGGGCGGAGAGACGATCTGTGATTGCTTCTCCGATGCGTGGGTCTATTTCATCCAGTCCGATCCGCATCCCGACACCCCTTTGTAACTTCCTTACTTGATCGCAGTCACCTGCATCATTCGCGCCATCCCGATCGCGGTTCCGTCCTGTACAGCGTAGGCGGACAGCGTCTTCACGAGGTCGGATATCTCCGCGCTGGTGGCGAGCTGTGCCTCCACCAGGAGGCTCGCGCTCTCGGCCAGTGTCCACTCGGGAAGGCGCTTCGCTTCGCCCTCTACGCACACAGGCTGCGCCATCGCCACATCGGCTGCGCGGAATCCGACCGACCGCACCAGCGCAAACAGTTTGCGCCCGATTTCAAAGTCGGCTCCATGCTGCGCGCCAGCAACCCGGTAGAGTTCCATACAGCGGTCGAAGGCGGCCAGCGGAGGGTGACAGAACAGCGCGGTAAAATCTCCGTCTTCCACGACGAGAATACCCCCCGGACGCAACAGCCCGCGCATCTCCTGCAGAGCCTCTTCCGGGCGCTGCAGGTGCATCAGCACAAAACGGCAGAAGACCAGGTCGAAACCTTCGGCCTCCAACTCTGTATCATACGCACTGGCGACCGTAAAAGTCACGTTGTCGATGCCTGCGGCGTCTGCACGCCTCCGCGCAGTCGCGACCTGATCTGCGCTGACGTCCACTCCCGTCACCGTTCCGTCCACGCCGACCTGCTCTGCTATCCAGCAGGAGATCGTCCCAATACCGCATCCGATGTCCGCGACACGCATCCCCGGTTTCAGGCCTGCCCGCAGCAAAAACGCCCGCGTATCAGGACCGTGTACCTCGTTCACGACCGCAAGGCGGTCCTCTCCCTCCGATCCCGTCGCCAGCACATACCGCTCCTCTGCCATCTAAACTTCGTCCTCCGTATCGTAGCAGGAGTAGAAGTAGGGGGTGGCCGCTTCGAATTCGGCGGCGCAGGTATCGACCATCTTGTAGACGGGGACGATCCCGAGGCGTTTGCGCAGGGCACGGATCGCTTTCTCAGGCACGCCCGCAAATTCCGCGATGGTACGGTCGGCGAATCCGGCGCGCTTGGCCTCTTGCAGCAGGCTGACAGCGCGGGGATGTTCGGCGTTTTTCTCCGCAGTCTCCTCAATGCCAGAGAGACGGGCGAGAGCCGAGCCGTTTACCTTCAGGCGGGTCTCCAGTTGAACCAGGCCCTGAAGTTTGCGCAGGAACCAGGGGTCGATGCTGCTGAGCGAGTTGATCTCTTCTACCATCATTCCACGACGGAAGCCTTCTGTGATCGCCCAGAGACGCTCGTCGTTGGGCACGCGGATCGCCTCTTCGAGCTGGATGTCGCTGAGTTGGTGAGCCGTCTTACTAGCCAGGCCGTAGATGCCGACCTCCAGACAACGGATGGCTTTGAGCAGCCCCGCCTCGAAAGAGCGATCTATGGCCATGACCTCTCCGGTCGCCTTCATCTGCGTGGTGATCCGCCGATCTGCCAGGCTGAATTTGTCGAAAGGCCAGCGAGGTATCTTGACGACGCAGTAGTCGAGGGCTGGTTCGAAGCAGGCGAGGGTCTTCTTGGTGACCGCGTTCTCGATCTCGTCCAGATGCAGGCCGGTCGCGATCTTGGCGGCGACACGGGCGATCGGATAGCCGGTCGCTTTCGACGCCAGCGCCGAGGACCGGGACACGCGTGGATTCACCTCGATGATAAAGTAGTCGAAAGAGTTGGGGCTCAGGGAGAGCTGCACATTACAGCCACCCTCGATGCCGAGCGCGCGAATGATCTTCAAAGAGGCCGTGCGCAGCATCTGATACTCTTTGTCGGTGAGCGTCTGCGAGGGCGCAACCACGATGCTGTCGCCCGTATGGACGCCCATCGGATCGAAGTTTTCCATGTTGCAGACGGTGATCGCAGTATCGTTGGCGTCTCGCATCACCTCATACTCGATCTCTTTCCAACCGGCGAGATACCGTTCGATCATCACCTGATGCCGCATGGAGAGCGCCAGACCGCGCCGCGAAGTCTCGTAGAGTTCCGCCTCGTTGTAGACGATTCCGCCGCCCGTGCCGCCGAGCGTATAGGAGGGCCGGACGATCAGCGGCCAGATCCCGGCCGCTGCGGGTTCTGCGAGTTGCGACTCCTCTTCGATGATCCAGGATTCGGGCACCGGCTCGCCGATCTCGCGCATCAGGTCGCGGAACTCTTCGCGGTCCTCGGCCTTACGGATCGAGGCCAAGGGCGTGCCGAGCAGACGCACATTGTATTTTTTGAGGATTCCGGCCTCTGCCAGTTGGGTGGCGAGGTTGAGGCCCGTCTGACCGCCCAGGGTCGGAAGCAAGCCGTCGGGCCGCTCCTTCGCGATGACGCGCTCGGCGAACTCGACGTTGAGCGGCTCGATATAGACACGATCCGCGATCTCGACATCGGTCATGATGGTCGCAGGATTGGAGTTGATGAGCACAACCGACACGCCCTCCTCACGAAGCGCGCGACAGGCCTGGGTGCCCGCATAATCGAATTCGGCCGCCTGCCCGATGATGATCGGCCCGGAGCCGATGACCATGACTTTCTGAATGGATGTATCTCTTGGCATAGTGTTTCGAGTGAGTCGCCTCTCCGTCCCGTGAGTCCTCAGCGTTTCTCAACCGGCGGCAGAGCAGCCCCCGGCGGAACTTCGAACACGGTAATTGAAAAATTGATCATGTGCGGAAAGGTTTTCTTAACGCACCCTGATCGGATAATGTCCGGATAAGATTTATTCCACGCACCGACATTTCGCGGTCCATCCAGCAGGACGACGTAGCGTGGGTAGGAAGCAAAGTCTTCCAGAATGTGATGGTCGTTACAGAGTCCGGTGATCACGTTGACGACCACAAAACGGTTGTTCAGGCAGAGCCCCGGAGCCGCATCTCCGATAAGCACACTCTGTGGCGGCAGATTCGCGGCCAGCCAGCGGTCGGCATCGCGCTGTGCATAGCTGAGATGGGTCAGCCAATCGCCGAGCCAGAGGGTATTGACGAGCGCCCAGACGCCCAGAACGGCCGCGATCTGCTTCCCTTCCTCTCCGGCCGCCGATTCTTGTTTAAGAACGGCAATAGGCAGGAGAAACAAAATGCAGCTAACCAGCAGGGCGGCACTGTAGAGAACGAACTCTGTTGCTCCCCTCCCATGATGCAGCCCCGCTTCAAAGAGATGATAGGTCAGAAAACCACCGAGCAGGGTGCGCGCCACACGCGAACTCCACACCGTGCGCAGAACGGCGGGTAGGTGACCCAGCACAAGCGCCGCGATACCTGTCAGCGCCGGATAGAAAAGGATATAGTAGCGCGGCGGCGCATAGCGCACGATCGCAAAAATGGTCCAGGCGCTCAGCAGCCACAGCCCAAGGTAGATTGCGGCGCTGTACGCAAAGGTGTCCAGACGACCTACCTTGCCTCGCCGGATCACCCAGGCGGCCAAGCCCAGCAGCGTCAGAACGAACTGTACAGGGGCATGACGAAAGAGATAGGAGCTATAGCCCCGCTCATCCCCAAACAGCGCCTGGGTCACATCGAAGCGTACCTGGTTCAGGTTGTGCGGAAGAAGCTGTTGGAAGAGATAGTAGTGGTTGACCCGCGCCAGTTCCGCCCGGTTAGGCAGATACCAGCACACTCCATACACTCCCAACGCCAACCCCAAACCCACCAGCACAGAGGCGATGCCTCCCCACCCGCCTGCCCAAGCCTGCTTCGAGGACGCCTCTTCCCCCGTCCGAGACTGTCGTGCCTTCCACC
>JAYUMV010000336.1:0-13209 GCA_043762265.1 Chthonomonadaceae bacterium
GCCGGGTCGATTGCGGCAGGCAAGACGACCCTGGAAGTCACTCTCACCGCCGCGCCAGGCGCGGTCACCGCCGCCTCCGGCATTCATATTCTCGGCACGGCCGCGATTGGGGACCATCCCACGACCCATGAAGCTCCCGCATGGGAGCGATACGAACACCGGTCCATCGATCTGGGGCTGGCGGTCGAGTTCTCCTACTCGCGCCCACACCATCTCTGGGATCTCTTCCTGCTCGGGATCGCAGATCGCACTGATACGTTCACTTTCGCACCGACACCGGTCTCACTCACGCTTGCGCCTGGCAAAACGCTGGAAATTCCGGTGCATGTAGATCGACAGCCCAACGCCAAGAACGAAATCAAACTGGAACTACGCGGTCTGCCTGCAAAAGTCACTGCTGCGGCGGCAGTGATCCCTGCCGGACAGACGGAAGGTAAAATCATCGTGACTGCCGCGCCCGATGCCCCCGCCGATCTGAGCCATATTATCCTGGTCGGTCATCTCGATAACTCGAATACGATCGCCCCTGCGATTCAACTCACCGTTCAAAAATAGAACTGTGAGGAGGATAGTGTCTGTTCTGTGCCGAACGTCCGTCTATGTTTCACACTGCTTTCAGACAATGGAGACCCTGTATGCGATCTGTTTCCCGACTGTTCCTTTCTGTGCTTGCACTGATGAGCGCCTGTTCCCTGGCAGTAGCGCAGACTCCGCCCGCCCCGACCGTTAAACCGCACCATTTCATGTTCATGCAGTATTCGCCGGGGAACAAGATTGTCGAGCTTTCGGCGGAGGGGAAGGTCCTCTGGGAGCACCCGATGCCGGGGCTGGCGGTCATGTTTCAGGAGTTGAAGAACGGCGATGTGGTCTATGCCTACGGAGGCTCACCGACCGGAGTTCAGGAAGTCGATCGGGAGCACAAGGTCGTCTGGAACTACATCGCGAAGTGCGAACAGGTGCTCGGCTTCAGTCGCCTGCCGAATGGGAATATCCTGCTCGGCGAGCAGGGGCCGTGTCAGGCGGTCGAGGTGAACCCCCAGGGCGAAGAGGTGCATATCACGCCGCTGACCACCTCCGAGAAACCAGCCCACCGTCAAGTGCGGAGTATCAGCAAGTTGGCGAACGGCAATATTCTCGTCTGTCATGAGGCGGACGCAACGGTGCGGGAGGTCGATTCGAAGGGTAAAGTTGTCTGGGAATACCACAATATGCCCAACGTGTTCGAGGCCATTCGCTTGAAGAACGGCAACACCCTTATCGGGGGAGGGGAAGGCAAACTGGCGCATATCATCGAGGTGACGAAAGCGGGCAAGGTCGTCTGGGAATTCGGGGACGCGGACGCGCCGGAGCTCGGCCTCAACTGGATCTGCGGCATTCAGATTTTGAAGAATGGTAACTACGTGGTGGGTAACTTTCTGCGTGGCAAAGAGGGCCAGGGCGCGCATGCCTTCGAGATCAACCGCAAAAAGAGAGTCCTCTGGACCTTCACCGACCATAAGATGTCGCAGCTCGTCACGATGGCCCATTTCCTCGATGAGTAACCCTTCGAGAACACGCGACACAGCGCGACAGAATCGGAATGGAGAACGATGAGCGCACCGCAGAACGAGACGCTGTCCGGGGGAATGCGGCGCGCCTATCGCGGCATTCGGGGGATGCAGGAGATCGGCGTTCTGATCGCGCTATTGCTGCTCTGCGTAGGCCTGACCCTTGCCGCGCCTCCCTTTAAGAACAGTTCCAATCTGCTGAATGTCGCGCGACAGGCGTCGAACTACGGTATTATGGCGGTTGGAATGGTTTTTGTGATCTGCATGGGCGACATCGACCTCTCCGTCGGTTCGATCCTGACGCTCACCAACATCGTCGCTGGGCTGGCGTTGCAGGCCCACCAGACCGTGCCGGTTGCGATACTGTTGGGCCTGGGAACGGGAGCGGTTTGCGGCGCGTGCAATGGCCTGCTGGCGGTCTGGCTCCGCATCCCCATGATCATCGTCACTCTCGGCACCCTCAGTGTTTATCGAGGGTTCGCGCTTGTGCTCTGCCAGGCTGCCCCGATCAGTAATTTCCCCAAAGACGGTCTCTTTTTCACGGTGGGAGGCGGGGCGGTCGCGGGAGTTCCGACCGGTGTGATCGTGATGGTCCTGATGGGAGTGCTCGGGTGGATCGCTCTGACGCGTTCCGTAGCCGGGCGGCGATTGGTGGCGATGGGAAGCAGCCCTCAGACAGCCCGTCTCTCCGGAATCCCGCTGGATCGCTATCGGATCGCCGTGATGACCCTCAACGGAACGATCGCGGCGTTGGCAGGTATCATCGCGCTGGCGTTTCTTCAATCCGCAGATCCCAGCACCGGGGTGGGCTACGAACTCCTGGTGATCGCCTCCGTCATTATCGGCGGAACGGCCTTGAGTGGCGGACGTGGCTCTGTTCCGGGGGCGATTCTCGGCGCGCTGATCATCGCCGTGATCGGCAACGGCCTGATCCTGCTGAACGCGCCGACTTACGCCGCCACCGCCATTACCGGCGCGGTGATCATTCTGGCGGTCGCCATTGATGCCTTTGTAAAACGCCGCACGCAGCCACAACACGGAACTCTAAGCCACTGAACTTTGAACTTCTTTTAGAAAAGGATTCCCAATGAAGCGTCTCTTTCAAGCTGTCCTGCTGACGATGCCCCTGCTGCTGGTCGCCTCGTGCAGCCCGCCGCCGAACAACGCCGTGCCGACTGGCGGCGCTCCGAACACCGCCGCCCAGCCTTCGACGGTCTCGTCCCCTCCGCCGCCTTCCGCAACGTCGGATGCGAAGCCGCGCATCAAAATCGGCTATGTTTTGCAGGTGCTGAACGACTTTACCGGAGTGATCAAACGCGGCGCAGAGGATGCCGGAAAGGCGCTGGATGTCGATGTCGAAGTCGTAGGCCCGTCGGCCCCGGACGCCAACGCTGCCATTGGCATGTTCGAAGGGATGGTACAGAAGAAGAAGGATGGTCTGGTAGTGATCCCAATGCCGGGCGCGGTCTGGATCAAGCCGATCCAGGAGGCGACAAGCGCGGGGATTCCAGTGGTCACTTCGAATACCACCAGCGAGGGCTCGGCTTCCCAGGCCTGGTTCGGGCAGGACGAGTACCAGAGCGGCGTGATCCTGGCGACGGAGATGCGCAAACTGCTTGAAGCGCAGGGCAAGAAGAGCGGCAAAGTTCTGGCCGGAATTTGCGCACCGGGAGACGCGGCATTGGAAGCCCGCTATAAAGGCCTCAAGAAGGGGCTGGAAGGCAGCGGCTTTACGGCAACCGACCAGAAAGATGTCGGTATCGAGAACACGAAAAACTACTCGGCGTGGGAGAACCAGACGACCGCCAATCCGGATATGGTCGCTGCGGTCGGACTCTGCTCAATGGACATTCCCAACCTTGCGAAGGTAAAGACACGCTCCCATGGAACCTGGCTGGTGGGCGGCTACGATCTCAACCCCGAAACTCTGGATGCCATCAAAGCCGGGAATGCACAGGTTACGCTGGGACAGCATCCCTATCTGCAAGGCTACCTGCCCGTGCTCGCGCTGGTACGGCACCTGCGCGACAAGAAGCCTATGCCGAAAGGCTGGGTCAACGTAGGCACAGAGATCGTCACCAGGGCGAATGTCGGTACGGTCGTCCCGCGCGATACAGATCGCGCCACGGAAACGAAATGGTACGCCGAATATGTCTCCAAAAACTTCGGAGATCTAGAAGCGGTCGCGAAGCCGATGCCCGCTGCCTACCCATAACGTGACGTTGTCCGCACCAAATACTTGAAACGGATGTCACTCTCGGCGTCGATATGCGTCTTATAGTATTGCGTCTCATGGTAGCGTAGAGGCTATAATAGAGGGTGAATCCGTAGGAAAATGAAGGAGATTCGAATGAAACAGAGAATGCGCAGCACGCAGAGTGCGTTACGAATGGCGTTGGGGACGGCGATGTGCGCGTTCGCCGTGGTAGGATTGACAAGTTTCGGCGCTGTTTCCAGCCGCGCTCAGGATATGATTCCGCTGCCGATCAAACTACCCAAGGCGGCCTTCGCCGGGACGCCCAGCGCCACGGCAGTCAATCCCAACGTGGAGAAGCCGACCGGTAAGCCGCGCCCGATCCCGATGGTGCCGAAAGGCACGATCAACCTGGCTCTGCACAAGAAGGTGACCAGCAGTTCGACTCCGTTCGGCGGCTCGCTCGACCTGGTGACGGACGGCGACAAAGAGGCCCGTGACGACTCCTCGGTGGAACTGAAACCGCGCCTGCAGTGGATCCAGATCGACCTCGGCGCGACCTCGCCGCTCTCTTATATCGTGTTCTGGCACGCGCATCTCGAACCGATCGTCTACCATGCGGTCGTAGTGCAGGTCTCCGACGATCCCAAGTTCATCGAAGGGGTGACGACCCTGTTCAACAACGATCAGGAAAACGTCGCGATGCTGGGCGTCGGTAAGGACCGAGAGTACTTCGAGACGTCCGAAGGCAAACAGGTAGACGCAAAGGGTATCAAGGCCCGCTACGTGCGTCTCTACAGCAAAGGCAGCACGTTCCATGATCCGCTGAACCGCTATACGGAAGTCGAAGTGTACGGCCTGCCTGCCAAATGAGAAAATCGGGTCTGCTCGTCGCCATACTGGCGTTGCTCACTGTCGGTGCGCTTCTGTTTCGACTCCCGGCGCGCGACAATCGACCGATGCATGGCGACGAGGCGGTCCACGCCCTCAAATTCCGCGATCTATGGGAAAAAGGCGAATACCGCTACGACTCGAACGAGTACCACGGCCCGACGATCTACTATGCGGAACTGCCGGTCGTCTGGCTGAAAGGCCTCCACAGTTTCAATGCCGTGCGTGAAGCGGACTATCGGCTGCCGACGGTGGTGTTCGGTGCCGCGATGCTGCTGCTGCTCTTCCCGCTTCACGACGCGCTTGGCAAGCATAGCACTCTGGTCTCAGCCCTTCTTCTCGCTATCTCTCCCGCCTTCGTCTTCTACAGTCGCGACTATATTCAAGAGATCCTACTCGCCTGCTTCACGCTCGGAATGCTCGCTTGCGGCTGGCGCTATTCCCGCTCTCTCCAACCTGCCTGGCTCGTGGGCCTCGGCATTTCGACGGGCCTTATGATCGCCTCCAAGGAGACAGCGGTACTCACCTTTGTCGCTTGCGGTGCAGGGTTGGGGCTTACCGCACTCTGGACCCGCCATATTGAGGGCGCTCGACCGGAATGGCGCCTCCTCTGGAATTCCAAACGGGTCGGTCTGCTCGTCCTCGTAGCGTTGCTGACCGCCTGCGTCGTTCTCACCAATCACTTCCGTAATCCGGTTGCGGCCGTAGACTACCTGCGTTCTTACGCTCCCTGGTTTGGGCGCGCGCACGGCACTGGTCTGCACAATCATCCCTGGAACTACTATCTCAGGATGCTGCTCTGGTGGAAGGTAGGGCGCGGACCCGCCTGGAGTGAAGGCTTGATTGTCGGCCTGGCGGTCGTGGGGATGGTCACCGCTTTGCAGCCGAAAGAGCGTGGAAGATTGGAAGGCAGTGTGCTGTTCTGCCGCTTTCTGGCGTTCACGACACTTGTGCTGACCATCGCTTACAGCGCAATCCCCTATAAGACTCCCTGGTGCGTGCTCAGTTTCCTGCTCGGAATGATCTTGCTGGCCGGATTCGGCGCAGTCGCACTGGTGCGTTGGCTGCCGGGGCGTGCCTTGAAGGTTGTCGCGATCCTGATCTTGATCGGTGGCTATGGTCAGTTGGGCTGGCAGTCGTATCGCACCAGTTATGTCGCCTATATGGATGAGGCGAACCCTTACGTCTATGCTCAACCTGTGGCGGACGTAGTGGAACTCGCGAAACAGATGCAGAAACTGTCTCAAGCCTTTCCGGAGCATGACGCAATGGTGGTGAAAGTCATCTCCAAGGATCCCTATTGCTGGCCTCTCCCCTGGTATCTCCGCCAGTTTTCGAACCAGGGCTTCTATATCGGCGTTCCGGACGATGTGCAGGCGCCTATCGTTCTGGCAGATCCCGAGTACGACGAGATCCTGACCAAGAAACTCGGTGACACCCACCTCATGAACCATATCTACGGTCTGCGTCCGGGCGCCTTCTATGAGATATGGATTCGGATGGATGTCTGGACGGCCTATCTTGCCTGGAAGAAGACCCAACCTCAACCGAAAGAGGATCCGGTCACTGGCGAGCCCGTATCAACTTCGCCTTAGCGGTTTCTTTCGAAACCGACGGGCCGCATAAGCGTTTCTGGGGCGGAGTCTGTTTCCGTCGTGGGGCGGAGCAGAGTGGTCGGGTCGGGTGGCGGCGCCTGTGCGGGGCGGAGCAATGACCGGGGCTCCTGCCCACGATTGAGATGCTCGATGACATTGATCGTTGCGGAAATTCGACGTGCGAGCGGCCAGTCGGTGAGCGCAGAAGTTCGGCGCGATGCATAGAGATGGGGTAGGGCACGCGGATCACCGATACGGGCGAGATTGTCCACAATGGCAAACCGGATTTCGCTGCGAGTACTGCGATCCAATCCATAGAGCAGATGGGGAACGGCGTGGTCGGAGGTGAGCCACTCCAGGCCAAGGCACATCGCTCCGCGCATCAGTGCATTCTGGCTGTGCAAAGCGTCCCAGAAGATCTGCATCGAATCCGGTGGCAACGAGGCGAGTGCGCCTGCAATGGCGGTCTGAATCTTCTGAAGTTGAGGGCGGGTCAAGTGCGGCGTCCAGACGCCACGGTGAAAGTCGTAGAGAGCGGCGCATATCTCCGGAGTCAGCACACCGGCTTGAAGGCGACCGACCGGGCGCAATGCGACCGTCAGCGAATCCTCGATGAAGGGATGCGCAGGTGTCTCCCGTACCCGGTGCAACAGACGCCAGACTGCGACGAGGACCGCCTGGTAGCGTTCTTCGCGTGTTTTAGGCATGTGCGGAGTATCTTCCAGCAACGGGTGCAGAAATCCGAGGACTGCCTGGCTTTCGCGTGTCGTAGGTTCGGTGTAGGGGAGGTTGGGAGCGTAAAGAGCTGCTGCCGCGCGTCTCGCCGTATCGATGTCGGCGCTCCAGAGTTCGCGCAGCGTTGCGTCCCACATGGGGAACACCTGGGCGGGCGCCGCGTGGGAGAATGCGGGGGAGGTTCCGCTGAATGGCGCACCGGATTGCAGGGGTGTCACGGATTGCATTCCCCTTCCGGAGGGAGCGCAGGGCGCACCAGGGAGTTCGGGTCCTGGGATGGGTTGGCGCTGACAGACCGCAGCAGTTCCCGAGGATCGGGGCTGGACGCGCGCAAGAGAGACTGCACAGGCTGATGTTTGTGAGCGTGAAGGATAGCTTCGATAGCGGTCTTCGCTGCTCGACTCACGAGGCGGTGCGAACTCCGGCGGAACTCTTCCAGGAGCGGCAACGCCTGAATCTCGCCCATACGTCCGAGGCAGACGATGATTTGCTCAGCGACCTCCGCTTGTTGGAAGGGAAGAGCCGCCAGCAGATAGCTTCCGGCACGCGGATCTGTCAGGTGCCGCAGTGCGGGAGAGACCGCGCTCCGACGGGTCGGGTTAGGATGGGACAGCGCTTCCCAGAAAGCCGGTATTTCGTCAGGAGGCAGAAGAGCCAGTGCGAGACCTGCACTGTCCATCAGCAGCAGTATATCCTGCGGATTCAAACGTCCTATTCCCGCGACCGCCGAAAGATTCCAGAGTAGACCGCATAAAGCCTCATGGACCTTGCTGGAGCGTAACCGCTTCGCCGCCAGCACCGCATCCCGGCAGGTGGCGAATAGCGCCAGATAGAGCGCGCTGCTCAGGAAAGAGTAGTGCATTCCGCTTAAGCCACGAATGTCTCTCGCACTCTGGCTGATCAGATCCTGGAGTACGTCCGCGACCGCACTATAGCGCTCGACAGCATGGTAGGGCGCAGGCGAGTGGCGTGTCGCGAGCTCCCGCAGGAAAGCCTCCGCGAAATAGCCGTAGTGAAACTCATGGTAGTGGTCGCGACCTCCCCCTGGCAACGAACGCACTGCCGCCTGACGCACTTCCTGCTCTTCATGCCAGAGGAGCATCAACAGAGTGGCGACAGGCGAAGACGGCAGTTCGCCGCGTCCTCCCTCCCCCTGTGCCAATGCCTCACGGCCTACTGCGATACTATCGAACAACTGTTTCATAAGGTGCGTTTCGGGTTCTGAGGAGCATTCGAAGGACGCATCAGCTCTTCTGGAGCCGTCGTGTCCTGCTCCGGTTGTGATGGCCGTAGCAAGCGTCCTCCGATTTCTATTGGCAGATCGGACGGGCGCAACAGTTGTGCCTCTGCTGCGTCACTGTTGCGCAGTATATGCCGGGCGGCCTGCCCCGCCACGCGCGCCAGCTCGTTGCGCTCACGCCATTTTGCGGACAGCGCTCGATCCCAGGCGCTCTGGATCCCAGGTCTATCCGGGGGAGGGGGCAACGGACGCTTCTCAATCGCCAATAATACGGCGACGGCGCGGAGGTCACCGATCTCTCTTAACGCCTGGATGATCTCCTTCTGTCCGTCCATACTCATCGCGCTGACACCTTCCTCATCGTCTGCGGCAGGAAGCATTTCGAGCAGATAAGGTACGGCGGCCTTGTCCCGAATACGCCTCAGAGCGGGCCAAAATTCCTGAGATACAGTTTCATCGCGCAACATCGCCCAGAAAGTAGGCATCTCATTGGGAGAGATCGACGCCAGGAACCGGAAGATGTTCTCGGGTACCAACTGCAAGTAGTCAGCAGCATTAGGAGCGAGAGGATAGAGTTTATCGAATGAGAGGAGAAACGTGCAGATCGGTTGGTGGAGTTCGGCAGGAAGCAGAATGCGGGCTAGCGTAAGCGTAGAGAGGATACGCTGGGTGTCTGCATTGGGATAGATGCGCTTCGTGGCAGGCGTATAAGGGACGGTCAGTTCTGCTCGCAGGGCCTGAACCACGGCCCCATAGCGGCTTTCTGGGGTGGGAGGGGGAGCGGTCTGCTCCGTACGCAGGCGCAGCCCCAGGGACTCGATGAACCCTCGATCAAGTCGCTCTACCGACGAGAAGGCATCGTAAACGGCAGTGCGTGCCTGTGGGTCGTCTTGCCAGAGGAGGCCGAGCAACTCTCCTAATCGGGGGGAATGACGCAGCGATCCGTCGCGTTTTTCGCGGCCCGCCAGAAGGATCAGACCGACCGCCTCTACCAGGTCCTTGTGCGACCCTCCTACGCTCGATATTTTATTCGATTTGAAGAGACGGCGGAACATCGACATAAAGTGATTCTCCTGTGTGGAGAGATTCCCTGTTTGAAAAGCAGACTCCTCCCGTAAATGAAGCGTTAGCGCCTTCAATCAGCAATGGCTCTCTTGCGATGAAGGGAACTATTCCTTCGGGTGGGAAAGCGACTGCCAGTAGCGTTCGGCGAGAATGAGGGCGACATAGTCATCGTAAAAACCAGGAGGGGTGCGCAGGCTTTTGGGCAGCAGGCGCTGCCATCCGCGGGGGGGATTCGTGTCGATATAGCGGATGCGCGCTGCCTGCGTCGTGTGCGACTCCTCGACCGGCACAATTGGCGCGGGGAGGCCCGCCGATTGAAGCATCAGCAAGAGCGGTTTCGAACCGGTGCCGTTGCCAATCAGGATAGCATCCGGGCGATGAAGGAGCGCCAACTCCTGCACCGTTGCCACTACGCGTTCGGTCGGCACGACCGCCTGGAAGCGCACGACCCCGGTGCGCTGCACGACGGCCAGGCCACATTTGGCGCGACCGGGGTCAATTGCCAGTACGTTGGAGGGTAGGTCGGGCATCTTCGGAAACGCTTTTGGTCACGCGTTCGGCACGCAGCTCTACATCCAGAGAGTCCGCAGAGGTCAGAGAGTGTCGTGCGATCGCAGAGATTTTAACGGTGCCGCCCATACGCCGAACGCGCTCCGTAACACGGAAGAGATCGCTGTAGGCGACGACGCCGACTTCCGGCATGCCGGTACGTGGATCGATCTGCGGCAGTATCCCTTTTGTGATTGCAGCGTCTCGCACCTCCTGCTGTAGGAATGCAAGAATGTCCGCGAAGATGTCGTCGGTCGAGCGCCGTACATCGAAGCGCCGGGAGGCGACGACATCCCCGGTCGCGTACACCGGCAGGATCTTCTTGATATTCAGGTCGATCAGTGCAGGTTCGTTGGCCAGGCTGTTGTACACCACATAGGCGATCACGGTCTTGGGGACGTCCAGCGCAGTCAACTCCTCGGTCACACTCGCGATACTCGTCTCTTCGTTCGCGATTCCGTTCGAGGCGAGATAGCGTTTGGGAACGATGGAGACTTCGCGCCCGTTCTCTCCACGCGTCGCTCCGTAGTGACCGGCTTTGGCAGCGGCCTGGTCCAGCAGCTTATAGAGATCGGCGCGGACCCGCTCTGGACGTTCATGTGGGCTGATCGTGAGGCGCGCGAGTTCGCCTCCGCCTCGCAGCACGATGTTGGTGCTGCGGAGGGCAAGATAGGTCTGGGCGAAATCGTGATTGTTACCGGCGATCTCGGAGGCAAGCTGATCGCGCTGGCCTGCGATGCTGTCTCGCTCCTTTTTCAAGGCCGCGATCTCCGCTTCCAGAGCGCGACTGGCATCGAAATTGGCATCGAGAAGTTTGTGGTAGGCGGTGTCGATGCCATCATAGTTTGCCTGTAAGGTGCGGGTCTGTTCCGATAGATCCGCCTTGGTCTTCTGCAATTTTCCGATATCCGCCTGGAGATCGGTGTCGGTCTGCTTCAGGGCTTCGATCTCGCGAGTCTTGGCGATGTTGTCTTTGCCCAGATCCCCATTGATGGTGGCAGCGTTCTGATTCTGGAGTGTGAGCTGGGCGGCGAGCCGATTCAGGCCGTTGATCTTAGTCTGTGCCAGACGCACTTTGGACTCAGAATGCCGTACCTGTTGTTCGAGCATGGTGGCGCGAACCTGAAGTTCGGCTTTACGCGCCATCAGGATCGCATTCTGGCCATGCAGTTCACTGGTCTGTTTGATGAGCGGATCGAGCTGCGCGCGTGTCGCCCGCAACTGCCCTTCAAAGACACTCAGGTGTTTGACATCCTCATGCAATTGCAGTGTGGTGAGTTGCTGATCCTGTTTGTACTTCTCGTTGAGGCTCTTGTTCTCTTTGATCGCCGTCTCACCGCGCAGCAATACGTCTCGGACGGGAGGGACAATCAGTAAGAGTGTCAACACGCTGAGCAATGCGATGACTCCGCCGGTCAGACTGGTGATCAGAATGGCGGTGTGTTTCGGACGCATGCCGAACCAGGAGACACGCTTTTTGCCCCAGCGCCGCCCCTGCAGATCCCCATAATAAGAAATGAACCCACCCAGCACGATCCAGAGGAGCAGGGCGAGCAGTGTCCAGAGCATGACCTGAATCTCCCGTGGGGGTAAGAGGGCAGAGCGATCTCTGCCGATGAGAGCCGATCCCGCTCGGCCCAAGGCCGAGCAGGCAGAGCCTTCCAGTGGGGGGGAAGCTCTTAGCGAGAAGCGCGCATCGCGAGGGCGACCCCAACAATAGCGCCGACGATGTCAGCCAGGAAACTCGCTACGATCGGCGGAAGTCCACCGTTCTTCCCGACAACGAACATCGCGTGGTAGAACACCCAGTAGAGAAACACGATAAAGATCGCAGTGCCGAATCCGACGGTTTTTCCGCCGCCGCGCTGCGTGTTGCACCCGAGCGCCGCGCCGACGATACCGAAAATGAAACTTGCAAAGGGTAGAGAGATCTTACCATAAAGATCGACCAAACGCCCTCTCACATCTTCGCCCGCTTTGCTTGCTTCCCGAATGTCCGCTTGCAGATCTCGGAAACTCTTGCGGTTGGGATCCGTTACGTCCGACTTTAAGACCTCTTCGAACGACTTGCCGACCGTTGCGCCGAAAGGCAATAGGGTCAGCGTATCGAACGTCACGGTCATGCCATCCTCGATACGTCCGGTCTTAGGATCGGGAACGAAGGGGGTAAAATAGCCGTGCTCGTAGGTGGCATTCTCGCCCTTTTCGTCCATGAAACGCACCTGCTCGCAGTAGATGTTTACGAGCGGCTGACCACGGCGTCCTGCCCGGTGGTCGAATTTCAGGATGTTGACCCGGCGGAAGATATGGAGTTTGGCATCGTAGCCGCCGTTCACCGAGACGAGCTCTTCGACGCCCTTGTTGTCTTTGCTGTCGATCGAACGAAAGAGCGGCTTGTCCTCTTTCCCGATATGTTTGAACGTCTCTACTTTCAGGTCCCAGAAAGCGGTGCTCGCGGCAGGCACCACGCTGTCGTTCCAGGCATAGGCGATAATACTGACCAGGGCGCCCATCACCAGCACAATTCGCGCCGTGCGTGGGAACGCGATTCCTGCCGCGAAAATCGCCACGATCTCGCGATCTGCAGAGAGGCGCCCGAAACCGAGCAGGCCGGCCAGCAGCATCGCCATCGGAAGCACCTGAGTGACGAGACTTGGAATGCTGAACAAGACCAGTTTCAGCACGATCAACGCCGGTATGCCCTGCACCAGCCACTCTGTCGCTTGAAAGAGCGATCCTGCGGCGAAGACGAGCATCATGAACATCAGGAAGCCATTGATGAACGGCCCGATGAGGTCTTTGAGTATCAGTCTATCCAGCAGTCGCATCGTCGTCCTCTTTTGACTTTCCGGGTTCCGTAGGAGAACTCTTCTGTGCCGACTCATCCATATCGGTATCGTACTCGTGGCTCATTCGCCGCAACTCTTCTTCGGCAGCGATACGGGCCATATCCCGGTGGATGCCATAGGCCTGCCCGAAATAGGCCTCCTGGGCCACAGGGTCGTTGAGCAGATTGGACGCCAGTCCCTCATAGCGTTTCTGGCCATCGGCAATCAGGTAGACGCGTTCCATGATCCGGAGCATGGCTTCCACATTATGGTCGGTGATCAGGATCCCGATTTTCTGTTCGGAGCGTGTCAGGCGGTAGATGATGGTCTCGATGTCTTCAATCGCTTTTGGATCGACTCCCGTAAAGGGCTCGTCGAGCAGGATGAATTTTGGTTCTGCGGCGAGTGCGCGAGCGATCTCGACACGTCGTCGCTCTCCGCCGGAGAGAGTCTTGCCGAGATTATGACGAATTCGCGTGATATGGAGTTCTTCCAACAACTGATCGGCGCGCTCTTTGCGCTCCTTCTTCGTGAGTTTTTGCAACTCCAGCACCAGGTGCAGATT
>JAYUMV010000337.1:0-11053 GCA_043762265.1 Chthonomonadaceae bacterium
GCACGTGGTGGCTGACATGCGCGCTCCGGTCAATGCAGTCGGGGCGCAAAGAACGGAGAAAAACAGATGATTGTACGCAGTCTTCGCACGTTTGCGGGCCTTACAGCTGTCGGAACAGCCCTGCTATCAAGCCAGGTGACTGCGCAAGCACAGACCTTTACGTCCTTCCAGGTGACGAACCAGACTCTTTCAAACGGTGGGGATTTCCCGGTCACCGATTCGGTGATATTTAACAATCTTGTCCTCAACGTTCTCTTCAACGATGCCTCCTCGCAAAATTTGAACCTGTTTATTCCCGGCGATACCACCGTACAGACGAGTCTGGATCCCAACACTTTCAATCTTACCAGCGCACCCCTCGATGCCACCCAACATGGTGGTCTGCTGACAGCCACACTGACCGGCAACTTCGACACCACCCTCTGGAACATAGCAAGTACCCCGTTCGGATCAACGACGCCGGTCACTGTTGCAGGAAATTTCGTCGCGGTTCTCCCCAATCCTACCAACTCCCAAATCGTCAATGTCAACGGTTTGGACAGTCAGAATAAACGCTATGCTGCCGGCACGTTGGCCTCTTCCAGCACTCCGGAGCCGAGCGCCCTGGCGCTGTTACTAGCCGCGGGAACTGGAATCATACCCTTCACCTTACGTCGCCGCGCTCGTCGCACCAAATGATCGGCCGTAAATACAAATTTTAAGGAACACGAGACTATGAGCATTCGACGTCGATTCAAGCCATTATTCGCCTCCCGCCGCGCGGCTCTACGCGTGACTACTCTCACCGCACTCGCCTGTGGGCTGAGCGCGGCGAACGCCGGTGCGCAGATCACCGCCGCCAACTGGGGAGCGCTCACCGCTCCTGTTTACAATACGGTGGAACCGAACCCGGTCTACAACCCTTTCGGCCCGGAACTTTTCGCTGGGCCGCAAAAATTCACAGCCGACTACTACTGGGGCGTTCTACCCAACGGGCGTCGCGTGACGCCAGCCGGAACCTCCGTGCAGGTCGGCATGAATCCCCTCGGCAGCCAACTGACCCCGGATGGCAAATACCTGATCGTCAGCAGTGACGACGAGCGCGACGGAACGTTTACCTCGCTGCAGACGACCAGTACGACGGTTAACGGCACCGCCGGAAAGCCGCTCGTAGGCGGCTACTCCCTGACGATTATCGACACGAACACCATGACCGTTGTCTCTCAGGTCGCCAATACTGCGCGTTTTTTCATTGGACTGCAGGTCACGAGCAATGGCGACGGCAGCTACACGATCTGGGCGTCCGGTGGCGGCGACAACAACATCAAGTTGTACAGCCTGAGCAGCGCCGGGATCGTCTCTTCCGCGCCTACGCTAAGCATCCCTATACTGCCGATTCTGCCCGATAACGCAGGCTATGTCTCCAACTACACGCCCGCCACGAACTTCAACAATCCGGCAGGAACGACGCAGAAACTAACATCGACGCCGTCCGCCTTCAGCGGTGGCGGAGCCAAAATCACGTTCCCTGCTGGTTCCGCGCTCAGCCCCGACGGCAAGTTCCTCTATGTGGCCTGCAACGGCGACAACAGCATGGCGGTCATCGACACGACCACGAAGACGGTCGTGAAGCAGGTGCCGGTCGGCTACTTCCCCTACGGCGTATCGGTCAGCGGCGACGGCAAGAAAGTGCTGGTCTCCAACTGGGGAATCACGGAGTACAAGTTCGCCAATCCGACCTACGATGCCACGCATAAATTGACGACCCTGACCGCGTTCGGCGCACCCGTCGCGGGGGGAGCGCTCACTGCCCCCGGCACTGTCAACCAGCCGGATGGCTTCTATGTTCCACTCGCCAATACGGGCGCGACGTCGGCAAAATCGTCCTCCGTCTCGATTCTTTCGGTGGCAAACGCGCAGGGCGGCAATGCCGCCCTGCGCGGCGCTCTCTATCAGGGCCAGCCCGGCGGCCTGGATATGCTCAATCATGTCGGGGACACCCATCCGTCCGGAACCGCGATCTGCACCAATGGCGCGGCCTCTTTCCTCTATGTGACCAAAGCCAACAGCGACAGTCTTGGGATCGTCTCGCTGACCAACTACCGCCGCCTGCCCGATGTGGATCTCTCTCCCGTCAACGTCGCCTATACGAACTCCGTCAGCGGGGACACGCATAAAGTGCATGGCGCCTATCCCAACGCGATCGTGGTCTCGCCCGACAATACGCGCGCTTATGTCGCGGAGGCCGGCCTGAACTCCGTAGCCGTACTCGACCTGACGAACCCCGCGAGCCCGAAAGTGATCGGCCGCATCGCGACCGGCTGGTATCCCACCGCCCTCTCCCTCAGCGGAGATGGCAAGACCCTCTTTGTCGTAAATGCCAAGGGCGTCGGCGAAGACAAAAACCCGAGCGTCAACTCCACCAACGCCGGCAACCCAAACTACACACCGAACGCCACCGGAATCGAATCCTTTACCGATGGCAACTTCATTTTCGGCAGCGTACAGCGCATTTTTCTGCCGAACCTTGTCCTGGATACCACCACGGTCCTGAACAACAACTTCGCCGTGCAAAACAGCGTGAATCTCGATACCAGCATCGTCCCTCTCGGCGGCGGCGCCTCGACCAAGATCAAACACGTCGTCTTCATCCTGCATGAGAACAAAACGTTCGACTCGATGCTCGGAAATCTGGGCGGCGCGGGAGGCCACTTCGGCCCGTTCGCCGACACCACCTTCAATACGGCAAGCGGCGTCCCCAACACCAATATCCAGTACACCGGCGTCTCTCTGAATACGCAGTTGCTGGCGAAGAGCTTTGCGACCGCCGTCAACTACTACTCCGACTCCGAAGAGAGCGATGCGGGCCACCAGTTCGCCGCTTCGGGCACCGCCTCGGACTACACGGAGAAGACGCTGCTCGTCAAGAGCGGGCGCGGACTGCTCGTCAACAAGAACTTCGAGCCGGAGGACTATCCGGAAGGCGGCTACATCTTCAACAATGCCGCCCGCAACGGCATTTCGTTCAAGGATTATGGCGCGATGATCCGTATCGAAGGCACCGATACCGGCACAAGCGTCCCGGCCTCCATCAACGATCCGTTCAGTGGGCTTGCCGGTTTCCCGCAGGTCGATGCGAACAATCTTCTGCATTTTCCGTTCACCAATCTCGGCGACGTAGATTCAGCGGTCAGCGGGTTAGGACAGTCGTACTTCCTTTCGCTGCCGATCCTGTCGGTACTGGGCACGAGCAATCCGAGCGGAGAGCCACGTCTGGATAAGAACTATCCGGGCTACAACTTCAATATCTCGGACCAGCGCCGCGCCAAAGAGTTCATCCGGGACTTCGATGCCATGGTCGCAAACAACACGCTGCCCCAGTTCATCTACCTGTACCAGCCCAACGACCACACAGGATCGACCCAGACGACCAACCTGACCGGGACCGGTATTCAGGAGATCGCGGACGGAGATGTCGGCCTCGGCATGGCAGTCCAGCATATCATGAAGAAACTGGACGCCAACGGCCATTCCGTCTACTACAACGATCCGACCGTCATCGGCACGGACAACAAGGCGGGCGACGGCACGGGCACTGCGATCTTCATCACCTATGATGACGCGCAGTCCTCCTTCGACCATATCCATCAGCACCGTACCCCGCTGATCGTGGTCAGCCCCTACGCAAAAGTGAACACGCCCGGCACGCTCGGAACGGGCTTCGTCGGAACGCGCCACTATGTAACTGCCTCCGTCGTGAAGACGGAAGAGCTGCTGCTTGGCCTGCCGCCGAACAACCTCGGCGACCTGTTCGCCACCGATCTGCGCGATCTGTTCCAGCCCACCTACAACGGCATCAACTACACTCTGTTCACAGGCGCCAACAGCTACACGCGCGTCGTGAAGTACACCCCTTCCAGCGCGGGCAAACGGATCTGGGCGCTGGCGAAGCAACTGGATTCCTCCGCACCTGACCGTGACAGCCGCCGCCTCGGCGCCCTCACCCGCCTCTCCATAAAAGCGGACGACCTGTACAAAACCTACGCAAAGGCGAAACGCATCGATACCAAATCATACCGCCATGCACAGGCCAACCTCTACGCGATGGCAGAACAACTGGTAAGTGGCGCCGCCCCTCGCGACTCCGACGACTGATAAGCCTCGGGGTGACCTACAAGGGTGAGCCGTGAACATTGGCCCCTGATTCTCCGTATAATAACAGGAGCATCAGGGGCCTCTGCCTTGTCACGGTCAGAGTAATCTTTCCCGATGCATCGGCAGCCCAATCGAAGGAACAAACCGCCTGGTATCTACGTCAGTTCCCCGAAGACTCTGTGTGCCGACGCGCTTTCTGTGTAACTCAAATCTTCAGGCCGCGCATCCGGACCGTGGATGCCAGGCACTTTTACGATAGGAGAATCGAATGAAAACGAACGTTTTGCTTATGCTCGCGCTGCTCGGAACGATGTCCTTTGTCGTTCCTGCCAATGCACAGGACTCATCTTCCAAGATGTCATCCTCCAAGATGACCCATAAGATGAACCACAAGAAAAAACCGATGCCGAAGCACCCGAAGAACGAGATCACGAAGCTCGAAAAAGATCGTAAGACCAATCCTACGGTGAAGCAGGTGACTCCGGATCCCAAGAAAAGCCCGGGCAAGCATGCCGACAACCTTTCGAAGAATGTCAACCATGAGTTGAATCGCGAATCCAAGGACCTAAACCACGTGCTTTCTGGCAAAAAACCGTAGTATCCTCAGGTTTCGGATCTTTCTGGCATTAGAAGCGTCTCCACATAGGTCGGCTAATTTAGCTGGCCTGTGTGTTTTTTGCTGTTAGTGTCAATGGGTCCTGCTGTCCTTCACAACCCAAAGCCTCACCGATCTGTGAAATCGGGTAAACTGAGAGCATGGCAGGAAGCACTTTTGGAACTCTTTTTCGGCTCACGACGTTTGGTGAGTCTCATGGTCCGGCGGTCGGTTGTATTGTCGACGGCTGCCCTCCCGGTATTCCTTTGAGCATCGAACAGATCCAGGCCGACCTGGATCGGCGGCGTCCGGGGCAGAGCCGCATCACCACGCAGCGGCGCGAAGGCGACGAGGTCGAGATACTTTCCGGCGTTTTTGAGGATCAGACCACCGGCACGCCTCTAGGCATGTTGGTCCGCAACACCGATGCGCGCTCTAAAGACTATGGCGAGATGCGCGACCTCTACCGTCCGAGCCATGCCGACTACACGTATCAAGCCAAATTTGGGGTGCGCGACTATCGGGGCGGCGGGCGGGCATCGTACCGAGAGGCTATTGGTCGTGTTGCAGGCGGGGCAGTGGCACGGCAGTTGCTGCACCATCGCTGCGGCACGGAGATCGTAGGGTATGTGCTGCAGATCGCCGATCTGCGCGGTGAGGCGAACCCCGATACGGTTACCCGTGCAGAGGTCGATGCTAACATCGTACGCTGCCCAGATATGGCGATGGCGGAACGAATGATCGCAGCGATCGACGCCGCTCGACGCGATGGCGATTCGCTGGGCGGCATCGTCGAGTTGGTCGTTCGCAATGTTCCGGTCGGCCTGGGAGAGCCTGTCTTCGATAAGTTGACTGCCGACCTCGCGCACGCCTTGATGTCTCTGCCGGCGGCACGTGGATTCGAGATCGGCGAAGGCTTTGGCAGTGCGCTCATGCGTGGCTCCACGCACAACGACTCTTTTACCATGCGGGGCGGGCAGGTGCGCACGCGAACCAACCACTCCGGCGGCATTCAGGGCGGCATCTCCAACGGCGAGAATATCGTGGTGCGAGTCGCGTTCAAGCCCGTTGCCACCATCATGCAGGAGCAGGAGACGGTCAATAGTCAGGGCGAAGCGGTCACCTTCAAGGCGAAAGGCCGACACGATCCCTGCGTCCTCCCTCGCGCCATCGCAGCCGTCGAAGCCATGGCGGCCCTCGTCCTCACCGACCATCTCCTCCGCCAGACCGCCTACGGCCACAACATTCCTAATTCTGGCTGAAAGCTTCGCGCGCCGGTTTTGCGGCAGTTCCTTGCCGAGAAAACCGGCGTGAACCTTTTTCTCTGTTTACGGATCCAATTCAGACAAGAGGGCTCTGCTTGCATCCGTTCCTGCGTATGCCGGGAAGAGGTAGCTATTTCGTGCGAGACGATCTAAGACTGGCGCGCCGAATTCAGGGAGGCGACCCGCAGGCTTTCGAGGAGTTTCTGGACTCCTATGGGGCGCGGGTGCAGTATCTTGTCCGCCGCACGGTCGAAAACCGCTCGGATGCGGAGGATTTGACTCAGGAGATCTTCGTTCACCTGTATCGGAACATCGGAAGCTATCGGGGAGACGCGGCGCTGGCGACCTGGGTCTATCGGGTGGCGCTGAACCAGTGCGCCAAGTATGCCCAGAAGCAGCGCCCGCAGAATGCGGCCCTGGAAGAGCAAAACGAACTGGCCTCTCCCGACTGGCGCTCCGATCCCGAGCAGGCGGCTGTGAAGGGCGAACTCTCCGAGCGCGTCCACGACGCCCTCGATCAGCTCTCACCGCTGCATAAAGAGGTGGTGGTGCTGCACGAACTCTATGGGATGACCTATCAGGAGTGCGCGGCTGCGCTGGAGGTGCCTATCGGCACCGTGAAGTCGCGGCTGTTCAACGCGATACGCCGCCTGCGCGACAGCCTGAGCGACTATGTGCTGGGCGAGAAGGCCGGAGGCGTCCTGCGGACGGAAGTGGCCGGGGAGAAAGCGCCATGAAACCGGCGGAACACAACGAGAACCAACAGCCGAACCTGAAGGCCTTTTTGGATAACGAGCTTCCTCTCTGGCGGCGGTTCGCGGTACGACTGCATCTGACGCGATGCCCGGCCTGCCAGGAGGAGATGCGAGCCATGCAACAGATCGGAACCGAGTTGCGCGGACAGTCGATCGATCCGCTCGATCCTGGCCTACGGGCGCGTATTCTAGCGACCGTGCGGGAGATGCCCCCAGAACCGATCAAGTCCGAGCCTGCCCGCAAGCCTGTCCTGATCTGGAGCGGAGCGGCCGTCGCCGCCCTGTTCGTGGCCGCGGTATTTGTGTCCCGCCCGCAGTTCTCCCAAACGCCTCTGAGCGCCGTGAATCCTTCGAGCGCCACACTGCCGTCGGCCGCCAGCCCCGCTGCGGAAGACAAATCGGGGGCTCTCGCTTATGCGCCGAAGAGGGCGGATCAGTCCAGTGCAGTATCCTCCATGCCGGGGGCCGACGCCCCCGCGTCGGCCCATGGGAACGCGCAGGGGTCGATGCAGCCCTCTTTGGTATTCCCAGTAACGCCGTCCCAGAACCAGATTCCTCATTCGGAGAGTGCGAAGCGGGAGAGAGTAAAAGAAGGGCCACACCCCGCTTCCTCGTTCGCATCGCCGGAAGGTCAGTACAGCGCTTCTGCCCCAGCCGTTCCGAACAACCGGGGCGTTGTGGGAAGCGGTTTCGGCGGTGACGCACAGAAAATGGCGGTCTCTCCTCCGATGACTACCGGTCAGCCCTCCGAACCCAAAGGCTTTGCCAACAGCTCCCACACAAAGGCCGCCAATAAGCCTCAGGCCATTGATCCCGGCTCACCCCGCGATACGGAACCGGTCGGGATCGCCAGGGTATTCGGACGGGTGAGTCGGATACAGCGTCGCGTGGTTCTGGAACGCGCCGGCTTCGACCTCGATGGCTACCAGTTCGTCACGCAGGGTGGGCAGCGGATCGCCGTGCCTTTCAAGAAGAGACTGGATGCCGTCCGCTTCGCCCGCGCCACCGATGGCAGGATGGAGTTGGCCGAGACCGCCTCCGCCCCGATCCTCTACCTCAGTCCAGCCGACTCGCTGGTCAACGATGCGGCACCCGGCGCACGCTGGCAGCCGTTGCCTCCCGGAGTCACCGAGACCCAGCCGCTCTCTGTCTACCCTGCGCCCGACTGGGAGCAGTTCACTGCGATGCGCTGGTATCCGAACATGGTCCTGGTCGGCGGACTGACCCCGTCCTCCTCCGGAGCCGAGCCTGCTGCGCTGCCGGGCTCCCACGTTCAGATCGGCGCGACTCTCTATCCCGATTTCGCCGCCTACCACGCCTACGCCGACGCGCACCCTGACGCCCTGCGCCTCCACCAGGTCTATGCAAAATCCCCCACGCCCGTGACGCCTCCTGCCTCCACAAAAGCCGCAGGAAGAACACGCAGCAAGTCGCACCCCTAACCGAACCGGGTATAATCAGGTAAATTTGACCTTCTCGCTCCGATTTCGTGAAACAGCGAGCCTTTGTGCTGCGTACACCAGAAAAGAGGGCTTTACAATGGCAGTCAGCGCCTATCTGGGACTGGGATCTAGCGTAGGAGCGCGCATGGAGCATCTGCGCGACGCGTTATGCCAGTTGGAGACATTGGGGTCGGGACTGCGGGTCATGGCCGTATCGCCTATCTACGAGACGCCGCATCTCGGCCTCAAACCGGAAGATGCCGCACGGTATCCGCCGCACCTGAATATGGCGGCGCGGATCGAGACCGATTTGTCACCGCACGAACTGTTGCAACGCATTCATGAAGTCGAGGCAGCAGGGGGACGGCAGCGGGTCGAACGCTGGGGGCCGCGCACGATCGATATCGATATTTTGCTCTACGCAGACCTGGAGTTAAGGACGCCCGTTCTGACCCTCCCGCATCCCGGTATCGCAGAGCGGGCTTTCGTCGTGGTACCGCTGGCCGATCTGACTCCAGATCTGCATCTGCCTGATGGCCGTTCCGTAGAGACGCTGCGCCAGAGCGCCGCAATCCGTTCCCAGAGCATCGAAAGGGTCAGCGATGGACTATCTGTATGAAGCGGTAGACGCCTCCGGGCGCACCGTCATAGGCAAACTTGAAGCGAACGACGAGGTCGAGGTTCGGCGCAAACTGACCCAGATGGGCTATCGTCCGCAGACGGTCGCGCTCGCCCAGAAAATGGCAACGAACGCTGTCGCTCCCCTCCAGACAGGCATGGGATCCGTCGCGGTTGCTGCGAATCCAGCGCGGAACGGGCTTCAGAACAGCACGCAGACCGCAGCGCGTGCCAGCGGCATCACCCTCGCCGGAAACGCCGCAAAACTTGGCACCCGCTCCGTAGCGCAGTCCCAGAATCGCACCTCCACTGCTTTCAACTCCAACTTCCTCGTCAATCCGGTCAACCCGAACGCCTCGAAACTGGGCGGTGTCTCGACACGCGATCTGGCGTTCTATTTTCAGCAGTTAGCGCCCCTTACCAAGAGCGGCATGACGATCTTCGCTGCCCTCGACAACCTGGCAGCGCGTACTCCTAACAAGAATCTGGCACAGACCGCACGCGAAATGGCGGAGGCCGCACGCAAAGGACAGCGAATATCGGATGTCATGGAGCTCTATCCGCGCATCTATCCAGACCACATCGTCGGGATCGTTCGCGCCGGAGAGATGGGCGGATTTTTGGAGATCGCCCTGGCCGAGATCGCCCTGAATTTCGAGCAGAATATCGCCCTCTACAAAGGCATGTGGATCCCGAAACTGATGGCCTCGCAGGCGATCTATGTCCTACCGATCGTAGTGCCCCTGATGCCCTGTATCTTCGCAAGCATGGATTTTGCGGCCAATATGCTGCTCTACCTCAAGTGGGAACTCGTGCTGCTCCCCCTGACAGGCCTCCTGCATCTGCTAATCCTGCACAGCGCCAAACAGGCGCGTCTTCCACAGTACCGCCGTTTCCGCGACAGCATGAGCTTGCGCCTCCCAGTGTTCGGCAATCTGCAGCGCGTAGTCGCCCTGTCCGCCTTTGTGCGCATGCTGCGACGGCTGCATCAGTCTGGTGTCGCGCCTATTCAGGCGTGGGAATGCGCGATGAACACCGCAGACAACGTGATCATTCGCGAGAAACTAGCCTCCTCTTACGAACGCATGAACCAGGGCGCCTCTTTCTCGGACGCCTTTGCGGCCACGGGACTCTTTGATAGTCAAATCGAAAACCTCGTGATTACCGGGCAGCATTCGGGCGAGATCGTGGAATCGCTGGATAAAGCGGCGGAGCACTATCAGGAGCGCATCTTCGATGCGACGGCCCGTGCCAAACGCGCTATGTGGAGTATGGGCCTGACGACGATGCTGATCCTCGGCGGCGGAGCGGTCTGCTGGCTCACCTACAGCGAATACCACTCGATGTTCGGCTGGGTGGACAAGAACTTTGGAACGGACTTTCTGCCGCTGCTCTAAGATCGACTTCGGGTTTAGAGACAGCCGCTGTTTTAGGAAGGATAGGCGTAATGCCGCAGTTTGTATTTCGGGCAACGGACCGCATGGGCAATACGGTCGACGGTAACGTCGCCGCCGACAATCAGGCCGATGCGCTGGCGCAGGTGCGCGGTATGGGCTATACGCCGTTGCAAGTGCAGCTGAAAGAGGCATCTGCGCCCAATGTGACGGCGATGCAGCCCCTGACAACCGCCGCAAGCGTCACCGCAACCCAGCCTCTCTACACTGCGCCCTCTATCGCGGTGACGCAGCCGATTCCCGCTCCCGCCCGCCCTCGTCGCATCGACCTGTCGGCCCCCGTGGAGGAGATCGCGACTTCGGCCACCGCTCTCTATAGCATGCCAGGAGCGGATGCAGGGGCCACGAGCCCGTCCGGCGAACATCTCGAACCCTGGGAGCGCAGCGTCGGCCTCAACGATCCTGCCAATGCCGAACAGACGGTCGCGATGGACCCGAACGGCGTGCAACCTACGCAGGCGCTGCCTGCAGGCGGTCCTCAGCCTTTCACCGCTCCGCAGACGGGTAGTGGGGTCGAACACTCGCGCTATGAAGCCAGCGCCGAGCGCGAGAAGCCGCTGCCGCAACTCTTTAAGGAGCGGGTGATCCTGCCGATCTTCTCCGGCGTGGTGCTGAAGGATCTTGCGCCATTCTATCGACAGTTCGCGACACTTATCAATGCGGGTATTCCGATCTATCAGGCGCTCAGCGCACTGGAGAGCGCCACCAAAAACCCGAAGCTGAAAGAGATCGCCCGCGCGGGCCAGCATCAGGTGCAGGCCGGAGGGCGCTTCTCAGACGTGATGGAGCG
>JAYUMV010000338.1:0-1976 GCA_043762265.1 Chthonomonadaceae bacterium
GGGATGCGTCTCCATCCACAGACCCCGGAAACCGTCGAGGATTTCAAGCTTTTTGGCATTCGCAGAAAAATAGCGGGTCGAGATCACGCTTGGTTGAGGTCTAGGAAGAGATCAAGAATGTGTTTCTTAGCTTCTTCGTTGTCGCCAGCATCTGAAGCCTCCCACCAAGTCATTGGTACAAGACCTTCTTCTTCGCCTTTGAATTGCTTGATGCGCGGGCGGCCATCTCCACCTTTGGGAAAGTAAACGCGATTTTCTACAAGGTATTGATTAAAGACTGGTTGCGTTGCACCCCAGCATCGCCCTTTTG
Organism: Chthonomonadaceae bacterium; assembly: GCA_043762265.1. Taxonomy (GTDB): domain Bacteria; phylum Armatimonadota; class Chthonomonadetes; order Chthonomonadales; family Chthonomonadaceae; genus JANXLO01. Next base: position 311 of record JAYUMV010000338.1, read on the forward strand.
GAGGCTGTAAAATAACCCCTGTCGGGGTTTTAATGTCGTACATTTGATTTGGACGATAGCCTTGGGCACTAAACGGAATGGATCGCCATGGCCCACGCAAGTCGCTGTCTGGATTGCCGTAGCCTTCGTCATTGGCGGGTAGTTTATTTCGAATATCCTTCCACGCGACCGCACCACACTTTGCGTATATCAGAATGTCATCATGGGAAGAGCCGATAGATGCGCGATTTTCGCGGGAAGTACGTTTTTGCCACACGATGTTGGCGACGAAGTTCCTGCGCCCAAACACTTCATCGCAGAGAACTTTCAGGTAATGACCTTCTATATCGTCGATGTTGATCCATATTGAACCTTTGTCACTTAACAATTTCCAGAGTAACTCCAATCTGTCCCGCATCATTCCAAGCCATAGTGAATGTTCTATCCCGTCATCGTAGTGTTCAAAAGCCGACCCCGTGTTGTACGGCGGGTCGATGTAGATGCACTTCACCTTGCCGCTGAACTCGGCCTCCAGAGCTTTGAGAGCAAGCAGGTTGTCGCCGAAAATGAGGCGGTTGTCGAAGAGGTCGTTCGCGGTCACGCGCGCGGGCGCATGGTAAGACTTGGCCGGATCTTCCAGCAGTATTCGAGGTTCCAGCTTGGGGCGGACATCCTTGCCGATCCAGGTGAGTTCGAGCTTTTGCTTAGCCATAAAGTCTTGGATCCCATACTAGCCGATTGAGGACCGATGTCGAATGAACCCGATCATCGCCACTCCAAATTGTGCTTCCACGTCGTCGGCATTCCCATCTTGGCCAGTGCCGTCGGGACGTTCGGCGGCGTATCGAGCAAGGCGTGCAGCCGCGCCCGCCAGTCGGCTGCGAACGAGCCGATGGCCGGACACCACTTCAAGAACCGGTAGAGGAGCAGCGCGGTGGAGTACAGCCGATCGTTCCCCGGAACGTGCGGCGGTTGCCAGAACTGACCTCTCGGCAGTGACGCCTTCATGTCCCACACGCGATCCCACAGTCGGGCGTGGTGGGCGCAGAGGTTCCGCACGTATACGAGGTGCAGAATGATCGTGCCGAAGTCGACGGGTTGGATGCCGTACCTCCCGGCAATGGCCTTCTGATCGGCTCGCTCCATGCCACGGTACATCCGCGTGAGCGTGCCGAAGGACATGATTTCCATCAGCATCCAGATGGGCAAATCGGGGTACTCGGCGTAGCCGTTCCGGAAATGCTGGACGAACAATTCACTCGATCGCTCGACCTCATCGTGCAGGCGGATCATCCAGTCGGCATGTTCAAAGCGGTGGAAAAACTTGGCGGGATCGGTGTGCCCGAATGCGCCGTGCGACTGGCCGAAATGGTGGGCGAAGCACGTCCGCAGGTCAATCTCGACCACTTCCAAGGCTTCGGTCAGCAAGTCGCGGAGGATCAGGTCGAACTGGTACGCCGCCCGAATGTCTTCGAACGCGATGCCCGGCAGGAATTGGTGGCGGGCTTGTTCGAACGCCAAACAGTAGCCGCTCAGTCGAAAGTAGTTGACGTGTTTCAGGAACGTTTCGGCCGTCTTCGGATCGGCGACGACGAGCCCACGGGACACCAGTTGGGCCACCTGCTCTGCGTAGGGCAACCAAGGCTTGGAGTAGGAAGGCGGAGGCTGGCTCATGCCGAAGCCTCCC
>JAYUMV010000339.1:0-3703 GCA_043762265.1 Chthonomonadaceae bacterium
CAGGATCCGGCGCGTATGGAGGCGGCATTCCAGGCCGCCGTCGAAATCGGTATTCCCATCGTAAACTGCGGCCCTGGCGGCAAGTCCGACGATGAGGCGACCCTACAGCAGTCGATCGAATCGCTCGGCAGCCTCGCCGACATGGCGGCAAAGTACGGGGTAACGCTCTGCGTCAAAGCCCACGTAGGCGCCAGCATCTACAACACTCCGACAACATTACGTGCCATGGCGGCGATCTCCTCCCCTGCCTTTGGCATCGATATGGACCCCTCTCACATCTGGCGAGCCAACGAAAACCCGGTGGAAGCCATCGCCGCCGTCGTTTCGCGCGTCAAGCATGTCCACATTCGCGACTGCAAAGGCCGCCAGCAGAACCCTGGCAAACCCGAAAATCAGGCCAACGGGCGCGGCGACATCGATCTGCTCGGCTATATCCGTGTCCTGAGCCTCCACGGCTACACCGGCCCGGTCGATCTCGAAGTCATCGGCGCGAAAGACTACTCCCTGGAACAGGTCTGCATCATCGCCGCCGAAGCCCGCGGTCACATGCAAGCCTGCCTCCAGGCCGCCGATCAATCCCGGAGCTAGACCACACGACAGCAAGACGGGTTGGGCGAAAACCAGTTGCGTTTGCCGCTCAACCCATCTGTCCCCTCGACCTTGATGACAGCATTTCGCCTCTACCCATGCTGCGTTTTTTCCACAATCCGCGAACCCGATCGTCCGCTCACTTCGTCGAAACAGGTATGGAACAGCAACTCATCCCCCAGGATCAACCTTTGGCCGTGACGGAGCAACGTGATCACCTGCTACACGTACACGACCGAACGGATGCCGTTGAAAATACAACCGACATGCAGGAGGAGACTGCCACCGCCGCAGCGGCTTTGATGACGCTCCTGCAGGAGGAAGCGATCAACCGACGCAAAGAGACGGGATTGTCTCTGGCGTGGTCGGGAGCATTCGTAGTATCGATGCTCTGGCTGATTCGGCATACTGGGACGACGGAAGCCGCGATCACGTTGAACTTGTTGTTCTGCTTTGCCTTCATGGGGATCGTCGGTTGGGGGTTATGCTTTCACTTAAGCCGCCGCTCGTACCGTCGTAAGCACTCCCTTACAAACGCGCTCTCACAGATCAACAGCCGCAAAGACGTGGCGCCGCTGATCCGAACGCTGCAAGTGCAAAACACGCCCGTACGCAACCGGGCCAAGGCGGGCCTGATCGCCCTCTTGCCCACGATACGCGCCAGTGACGCCCTCTTGCTCGGCGAACAGGAGCGTAAAATCCTCTTGCAACAACTGGCGATCCTTCCCAACGATTCGGGCTACCGTGACCTCAAGGAGTTGTTCTCACGGTCAGCGTTTCGGCGCGAAATGGATTTCCGATTGGCGATCCTTAAATCGCTGGAGCAGGTCGGAGGCGAACAGGAACTCCCGGCTGTCGAACGATTGGCGCGGGGGCTCCCCGCCCTACACAATCCGGTTAAAATTCCTCTGGAGTTACAGACTGCCGCAAAGGAGTGCTTGCCCTACTTGCAGTCGCGCGCCAACGATCAAAGGGCCAGCGCCCAGCTCCTGCGTGCATCCGGCTTTCCTGCCGCTTCTGGCGCGGACCTGCTCCGCCCGGCCGCATCAGGCGTATCGACCCCGCCAGAACACCTCTTGCGTGCCAGCGAACTGCAACCCTAAATTCGTTTTTCACTTCCAAAAATAGGGGATAGGGAAGCGCAACAGCGCTCTGAACGCCGCCAACCGAACAAAATTTCTGTAAGAGACCTCCCGAACTTGACAAAATGGGGAGATATGGGCTAAAACAGCAGAACAGATTTCCCTTATAAAACCCTGCTCGGCACTGACGCCACGCTGATGATCGATTTCCCGCCGCCTGATTCGGCAGGATTATTTGTCTCGCGTGGTTTTGTGTCGTGTGGGGTTTTGTCTGTGACCCGCTACCGATTTTGAAGGAGAGTGATCGAAGTGAAATCCACTACCGGCAGACAGGAAGCCATTTCTGCTGTCATCAACTACAAGCCGCTGGTCAATGCCATCGATCTGGAAGGCAAGACCTCGCGGGCATTGTACGGGACGAACGTTTTCAGCGATTCAGTGATGAAAGAGCTGCTATCCCGTCCCGTATACAAAGCGTTGCGTCGCACCATCGACCGTGGAGAAAAGCTCGACTATGTGATCGCCGACGCCGTTGCAAGCGCCATGAAGGGCTGGGCGCTGGAGAAGGGCGCCACTCACTTCACCCACGTCTTCTACCCGCTGACCAGTCTTACCGCAGAAAAACACGACAGTTTCTTCGACCCGGACGGCGCAGGCGGCACCATTGCTTCGTTCTCCGGCAGCGCCTTGATCCAGGGCGAACCCGACGCTTCCAGCTTCCCGTCCGGCGGCATCCGCTCGACCTTCGAAGCCCGGGGCTATACGGCATGGGACGTGACCAGTCCGGCCTATATCTATGAGAATCCTAACGGCAACACGCTCTGCATCCCCACCGCCTTTCTCTCGTGGACCGGCGAGGCATTGGATCACAAAACGCCCCTGTTACGCTCCATGCAGGCGCTGAACCAGCAGGCACAGCGTATTCTCAAACTGTTCGGACATGCCGATCCTGGAATGGTGACCGCGACCGCCGGTCCTGAGCAGGAATATTTCCTGATCGACCGCAACTTCTTTTTCGCGCGCCCCGACCTGCTCAATGCAGGCCGAACGCTTTTCGGCGCGAAGCCGCCCAAGGGCCAGGAGTTCGAAGACCACTATTTCGGCGCGATCCCCGAGCGGGTGCTGGCCTTCATGATGGAAGCCGAGCATGAGTTCTACAAGCAGGGCATCCCGATCAAGACCCGCCATAATGAAGTCGCGCCCGGTCAGTTCGAGATCGCTCCGGTCTACGAGAGTGCGAACCTTGCGCACGACCATCAGCATATCATCATGCTGCAGTTGCAGCGCGTCGCAGCGAAATACGGCATGGCGTGCCTGCTGCACGAGAAGCCGTTCGCCGGCATCAACGGTTCGGGCAAACATGTCAACTGGTCGCTGGGCTGCAAGCTCGGCAACCTGCTCGATCCCGGCGATACCCCGCACGAAAACGCGCAGTTCCTCGTGTTCTGTGCCGCGACCATCCGCGCCGTCCATAAATACTCTACGCTGCTCCGGACTGCGGTCGCCTCTGCAGGCAACGATCACCGCCTGGGAGCCAACGAAGCCCCACCCGCGATCATCTCGGTCTTCCTCGGAGAGCAGTTGGAAGATGTGTTCAACCAGCTCAAAGTCGGTTCCGCCGACACTTCGATCAAGGCAGGCACGTTGACGATCGGCGTGGACACCCTACCCACCCTCCCCCGTCACGCTGGCGATCGCAACCGTACCAGTCCCTTTGCCTTCACCGGCAACCGTTTCGAGTTCCGCGCCGTCGGTTCGAACCAGTCCATCGCCTGGCCGCTCGTGGTAATGAACTGCATCGTCGCCGACTCGCTGGATTTCATCGCGACCCAACTGGAAGCCGCGACCAAGGACGATCCCACCAAACTGCACGAAGCCATTCAGACGGCGCTGCAAGGCATCGCTTCCGAGCACAGCGCCGTCGTATTCGGCGGCAACGGATACTCCGACGAGTGGCATCAGGAGGCCGCCAATCGGGGCCTGCCGAACCTGCGTAATACGGTCGAAGCGCTGCCTGCCATGATCGACCCGGC
>JAYUMV010000340.1:0-3966 GCA_043762265.1 Chthonomonadaceae bacterium
AGGTCACGGGCAGCATTTGCGCCAGTGCCCTCAGTCGCCATCCCGGCTTTGCCCTTTTCGCCCGTAAAGTTCTCCGCGCTAATGGAGCGTGTTTTCGCCTTCGAAAGACGCGAGATGTTGTGCAGGCCCATCCCCAGGCCGTTGAACGGTTCCATATCGACAGTGTTGCTCCTTTGCCATAAGTTGCTGCCGCAAGGTTCGCCGCACACGAAGCGAATCCCTTGTCAGAACCACGTTTTTCGCGACGGGACGTGGTTTAAGACTACTTGGCGACGTTTAAGAGAATAGGGGAGGAGAAGCGTTCGAGTTGAACATTAGGGTTATTGTTGACGAGGGCGAGTAGGGCGATTTGGAAGACGCCGAGCCGGGCAGCGGGCGTCGCCTTCAGTTCCAGAACGACGTCGTTTTGGTTGGGCGGGACGACGGCATCGGCCACCGTCACACCGTCCGGCAGGCCGAGAGCGCGCAGGGTAATCGGTTTGTTGGTCACCATGCGGCGGTCGAGATGGACCGGGATTTTGACGGCGCCGTTCGGGGCAAGGGTGAGTTGGGAGGCGGTCGTCGTCAGAGCGAGTTCGGCGGGCGGGCCGACGGCGAGCAGGCGGAGTTCGGGGGGAGCAGGGACGACACGGCGTGCGCCGCCCTGCCAGACCCAGTCGGAGACGGCGGCTAGCGACTGTACTAGGGACTTCCCGTCGATGTTGGCCGTTCCGACGATCTGGAGCGAAAAAATATTGAGCGGCGCAGTAGGCAGCGCCGAGAGGACCAGCAGTCCGCGCGTGGTTCCAGCCGGAACCACGACGGACGCGGCAGCGACCCCCGGCGAATGTCCGGCCATCGTCAGCGTCACCAGGCCGTCAAACCCGTTGCGTGAGACGTTGACCTCCAGAGCAAGCGAATCGCCTTGGCCTAGGACGCGTCCGCGTGTCTCCACGCTCAGCGTAAAACCGGGCGGAGGCGGAGGCAGGATCAGCAGGCGATAGACCAGTTCCGGGGCGGAACGACCGGTGGCTTCCCGCACGCGCAGCAGGTAGTCGCCCGCCTGCGGCGCTGTGAAGTCGAGGTGTGGGTCCCGGCCGTTGGTGTCGTCGTTCTCCATGAGCGTCTTGCCGCTGGAGTCCATAAGCGCGATCGTCGCATCGGCCTGACTGCCGATCGCCTGGCACTGCACATCGATGAGCAGGCGCTGCCCCGCAGTGGCATGGAAACGATAGAAGTCGGTATCGCTGTCGGGGCTGTTGTCGGTGCGCAGGAACTGTCCGCAGATCACGCCGGGCACGGGAACAGCGGTCGCCTGGGCGGGGGTGTCGTTTGGTTCCGCCTCCAGAACGGTAGGCAGACCGCTGTAGTAGAGAGGCAGGGCATTGCTGGCCATATGCGCAGGCCCCGCGAACGCATAGAGGGAGGGGGAGGAGACTCCGGGCGTCATCTGGCCGGGCGCGACTGCTGTCGCCGGGAGGTTGAACCCGATCAGTTTCACAGTCATATCCTTACTGACCACGATGCTGGAGGGGAACAGCGCGCGCAGGACCGGCAGAAACCCCATGCTAAGGCGATAGGGATAGTTCGGCCCCCCGGCTCCGACGGAACTGCTGATGGTCAGCGTGTAGTGCGCATTCTTGGGCGATACGAAGTGGAGGAGAGAGTCCGGGCCGATGTCGTCATCGTTGCTGGCGACTTCGCGGCCGGTCGCGTCCCGGAGAGTGAGCAGCGAGTCCAGGGGCGAATCCGCGACAGCGGCCTGCACCAGTGCCACGAAAGTACCACCCACTGGCAAATCGAAGCCAAACGTCGCATGGTCTCCCGCTTCCAGAATATGTCCGTTGACCGCGCTCGGCAATGGGACCTCCCGGACAGGGGAGTTGGGGGTTGCAGACGCTTCGATCTGGGGGATCTCCCAGCCCACGATCCATTTGCGTGCGTCGCTCACACCGTTCGGGGAGACGATGCGGAAGGAATAGAGGCCCGGAACGCTCGCCTTAGAGGCGGTGATATCGACGATGACAGGTGGATTGCCGTCGCTATCCGGCGTCTGCGCAGGCAGGGAAGCTGGATCAGATGAGATGATTTTTGCCGTCACATCCGACGTATTGAAAACGAATGCACTGGCGTTGCGCAGACTCATCCCAGTGATTGTCACGCGCGTCGTCGTGCCTGCGCTGCCGCCCAGAGGATAGATCGTACGGATCTCCATCGGATGTCTCTGCGCGCTGGCGGAAGGCACAAAGGGCGATAGAATCAACAGCCCTGTGATGAGGAAAAGGCATAAGAAGGGGAGGCATTTAGAGAAAGAGAGCACGGAAGTCATCTTCGGTTCCTTTGGGGCGCTGCGCTGCACGCTAGCAGACGCGCTGTCTCAATAAAAGTCATTATAGGCGGTCCTTGGAGGAGTGTCAAGCAGATACATGCTTTTCCCTCCGTCGCAGAATAGAAGCAGGAAAAATCACACTTGACAATAGCACACTAAAGTAGTATGATAATCCTGTAGTAGATAGGGCCGAGTTTTCCTTTGTGATGGCACTGTTTCGCCCGGTCTTAACACTTTTCTACTCTGTATTAGGAATGGAGGCATCCCCTATGCGAATGGATAAATTGACGATCAAGGCGCAGGAAGCGGTTCAGCAAGCTCAGACGCTTGCGGAACGCAATCAGAATGTGCAGATAGATGTGGAGCATATGCTTGCAGCGCTTTTGCAGCAAGCGGAAGGCGTGACCCTGCCTCTGCTGCAGAAGCTCGGAGTCAATGTCGGACTTCTGGCCCAGCAGATCGAAGCCGAACTCGCCCGACTTCCAAAGATCTCCGGATCGGCGGAGGTCGGAGGCAGCTTCACGCCGCGGATGCGCAGCGTGCTCAATACCGCCTTTGCTGAAGCCGAACGGATGAAGGACGAGTATGTCAGTACCGAGCACCTGCTGCTCGGCATCGTCGCGGACACGCAGGGTGCGGCGGGCCGACTGCTGAAATCGCAGGGCGTTACCTCCGAGAACGCGTTGCAGGCCCTCGTCACTGTGCGCGGCGGGCAGCGTGTCACCGACCAGAACCCGGAAGGGAAGTTCCGCGCCCTCGAAAAATACGGGCGCGACCTGACCGAGGCGGCCCGCAAACAGAAGCTCGACCCGGTCATCGGACGCGACGAAGAGATCCGGCGTGTGATCCAGGTGCTGTCGCGCCGCACTAAAAACAATCCGGTGCTGATCGGAGAGCCCGGCGTCGGCAAGACCGCCATCGTCGAAGGTCTGGCCCAGCGGATCGTCGAAGGAGACGTGCCGGAAGGTCTGAAGGAGAAGCGAGTCGTCGGGCTGGACCTGGGCGCGCTGGTGGCGGGAGCCAAGTTTCGCGGCGAGTTCGAAGAGCGCCTCAAGGCGGTGCTCAAAGAGATTGCCGACAGCGATGGGCAGGTGATCCTGTTCATCGATGAGATGCACACCCTCATCGGCGCAGGCGCCGCCGAAGGCGCGATGGACGCCTCCAATCTGCTTAAACCGATGCTGGCACGCGGGGAACTGCGCTGCGTCGGCGCGACGACCCTGGATGAGTACCGCAAACACATCGAGAAAGACGCCGCCCTGGAACGTCGCTTCCAGCCGGTCTACGTCGGAGAGCCCAGTGTCGAGGACACCATCGGGATCCTGCGCGGCCTAAAGGAGAAGTACGAGGTCCATCACGGCATTCGAATCACGGATAGCGCGCTGGTCGCCGCTGCCGTGCTCTCCAGCCGCTACATCGCCGACCGCTTCCTGCCCGATAAGGCCATCGACCTGATGGACGAGGCCGCCTCCCGCCTGCGCATCGAGATCGATTCTATGCCTGTCGAAATCGACACCGTGGAGCGGCGGATTCGGCAGTTGGAGATCGAGCGAGTCGCCCTGCAGAAAGAGACCGATAAGGCCGGGCAGGAGCGCCTCGCCAAGATCGAGCAGGAGCTGAGCGAACTGCGTGAAAACAGCAGCCAGCTTCGTGCCCGC
>JAYUMV010000341.1:0-7441 GCA_043762265.1 Chthonomonadaceae bacterium
AAGGACGAATCAAAAATGCGCTCTCCCGAATTCGGGAGAGCGCTTTTCAATTCCGGGCGAGGAATTACCAGCGGCTGTTGTTGCCGCCGCCGCCGCCGCCGTAGCCGCCACCGTCACGATTGCCGCCGCCGCCGCCGCCGTAACCGCCGCCGCCACCGCTGCGAGGACGATCCTCACGGGGTTTGGCTTCGTTGACGGTCAGGGTGCGTCCGCCCATGAGCGTGCCGTTCAGGGTGTTGATCGCAGACTGAGCTTCCGCGTCGGTGCCCATTTCCACGAAGCCGAAGCCCTTGGCCTGGCCGGTGTACTTGTCGGTGATTACGCTGGCCGAAGCGACCGTGCCGTGCGAAGAGAACAGGTTCTGAAGGTCCTGCTCGGTAGCGGAGTAGGGCAGTCCGCCCACATAAATACGAGTTGCCATTTGGATGGCTCCTTTCTTGTTTCCTGATCCTCTGTAGAACAAAGTTCTGCAAGGAACGAGGAAGAGGTCCTGATGTCGCTTCACGGTCTGACCATGGCGACATCATAAAAGTAGATGAAGTCTGTTGCTATCTTCACCATCTGAGGCGAGTATCAGGAAATCAAGAAGAAGCCTAACCAGGAATGCACGGGAGAAGATCGGTATAAGGACCGTCTCAAGAGGTACATCAAGTGCGGTTCAGTCTAAAAATTCGTGTCATCTATCAGATACCCTAGTATACCACATATTCTACGTTTGTGGCGTCATTCCAGGTAAAATAAAAAAATATAAGACGGAACTCCGGTCATGACCCTGCGCACGCCTGATACGACAGACGGGTTGCCCAAAGGGGAACCGAGAAAGAGTGCACATATGAACGACAGACGGCAGGTTCTCTGGGCTATCCTTTGGGTTTTATTGTGCCTGCCCAGTCGAGGGGCGTTCGCGGGCTTTGCGAAGCGCCTCCATGAAGCGGATCCTCCTGTCAGGTTTCGCGAACATAACATCGACCACTTGCCGGGCGCGTACCAGTGCTCGGTCGCGGACATGAACGGCGATGGCAAGCCCGATATTATTGCGCTCTCCGCCGACAATAGTCAAATCGCCTGGTATGAGAATCCGACCTGGCAGAAGCATCTCCTCACCACGTCCACTCACGGCAATATCGACATCGCCACCTACGACCTGGACGGGGACGGCAAGATGGAGATCGCTGTCGCCAGCGAGTTCGATCTCGGCAATACGAAATCCGGCGGACGCCTCCAGTGGTTCAAGCCAGGGGCGGATGTGGCGGCGGAATGGAAGGGGCACGAGATCGCGCTGCTGCCGACGGCGCACCGTCTGCGTTGGGCCGACTGGGATGGGGACGGCAAGAAGGAGCTGGTCGTCGTGCCTATCCTCGGACCGGGCGCGACCCCTCCCACCTACGCCGGACCGCTCTCCATCACCAGCTACGCCTTTGCAACCGGGGAAGCGCATGCCAGTCTGGTAGATCGTTCCCTCACGGTAGCGCACGGCATGCGGATTCTGGATTTCGATGGCGCTGGGCACGACGACCTGCTTGTGGCGAGTTTTGAAGGCGTAACGCGCTTCAAGCCGATGGGAAAGGGTAGGGCGCGCACCTGGCAGAAGATTCCGCTGGCGGCGGGAGAGCAGGCCATGCCGCCCAAACGGGGCAGCAGTGAGGTCGATCGTGGTTGGCTCAAATCGGCGGACGGAAATAAGCAGAGGCGGCCTTTTCTGGCTACCATCGAGCCGTGGCATGGCAACGAGGTCGTAGTCTATACGCCCCCTGCGGACGGCAAAGGCCTCTGGAAGCGGCAGGTCATCGACGCGACGCTGGAAGACGGTCACGCACTGGTCTGTGCGGATCTGGATGGCGACGGTCAGAGTGAAATCCTGGCGAGTTATCGCGGAGGCGGACACAATCTCTACTGCTACCGCTGCCTGAACGCGGACGGCACGCGGTGGGAACGCTCGACCATCGATGCGGGCGGTATGGCCGGGGCAGGCATCGTCGCCACCGACCTGAACGGCGATGGACGCATCGACCTGATCTGCACCGGCTCCGCCACCGCAAATGTCAAATGGTACGAAAACCTCGGCCCCGTTCCCCTTGACCGCAAGCATCGATAGAATGCACAAGAATGTCCACTCACGGCAGGGGACCCACAGAAATCTCTTTGTTAGTCGTAGCTATCTCGATGACGGCACGATTCGCATTCATTACAGCGATGAGATATTTCCCGGCGGCCGTGGTTCCGTGAGGCAAGCTCCTTTGAATTTTGATCGTGTGCTGCTTGCCAGGCGCGATTGGTGGAACCAGAATGCCCGCCAGAAGTGTGTCTTGTCGCGTGAGATGGGGACCTGAGGCAAGATAGAACCGTACTCCATACCGTGGACTCTCCTCCTGCCCGCTGTTCGTCAGGATGAAATCGCCTTGCACCTCATGCTGGTTGGCATCAACGCTATTCGCGATCTGGCTGACCTGGCCCCAGACACCCATGAGATTGATTGGCGTGAGGATCGGGCCAGCGGACGGGTCACCGGCGCCCGCGACTGGGAATGTTCCTGCCTGGGAAATCGAATCGGCAGCGATCAGAAACTTTCCGAAGGGTTTTGACGAGGCCAAAAGTTTCAAGTCCACAGGAATCCGCTGCTTTTCGCCCACAGGCAGACTCACGTGCGCAAATTTCCGTATAGGCGCGTCCGGCGTTGGCAGGGAGCGATCTTGTGCTAGAAAGAGGTTAATGGATCCCGACGGAACCGCTTGATCGCCCACGTTTTGGGCGATTAAGATCCCTTTGACCGCGATGCCTGGAGCGGATCCTCCAACCTGCCATGTCTGCTCCAGTGCTTCCCAAGAGAGAAGCAGATGCGGGCCGTGAGGGATGACAGGGCCGTGCGAAACAACTGGTTCGATGGGACTGCCGGGCACAGTAGGTAGAGAGAGGGTGCGCATATCGAAATAGGCGTAGCCTCCGGTGTCGCGTACGTGGACAGCCACAAGGTTGTCTCCCTTCTGCACCAGGTAGGGGGGGACATCGATGTGCAGAGCGTCGAGTTTATCACATCCATCGCCATGGAGGGGGCCGGAGATCTCTTGCCCGTTGAAAAATAGATTCATGATCTGGTCATCGACGTTTATTCGGATCTGTAGATGGGCCTGCGCGACAGGTACGAATACGTGCTTGCGAACCAGCATATCGGTCGAAATATGCCATAGGGTCTGAACCTTCGACGTGGGCGGACAGTTGAGATCGTAACTGTTGCCGAAGGGAGCTTTGCCCGACGGCCAGGCAGCGTCCTGGAAATCGGCCTTTTCGAAGCTGAGAGGGAGCGCATTCTGCTGGGCCAGTACCAGATATTTATAGCTGCTATCACTGTAGGGCGCGAGCTGGACCGTGCCTCGGGGGACTACCTCCGAGGCGCCCGGTGCGTTGGGTGGTTGGAACTCCGAAATGGAGCCCCACAAAATCTGCCCTCCCTGCGTGCGAAACGCCAGGCCGTCTTTTCCCCAGAGGACCAGACTACCGATGGGGCCGTTTCCGTTTACAGCAGGAAAGTCCATCTGCCCGATCAGCTCTAAAGTCCTGTCATCAAACTCCTTGATCAAGTTTCCGCACTGGAAGAAGATATGGTGGCGACGAGCATCCGGAGCGACCGAATAGTAGCCTTTGAGCCCTGGGAAGTTGCCGATGATCCGCTCGGTTTTGAGATCGATCACGCGGCCAGAGACGCTATAGAGGCGATCCGCCTCAGTCTTGATCTCGTAAGTCGCCGGGATTTGGATGGGCAAGGGGGCGGAGGTGACAATGCCCGTGGCATCGATCGTGTTTTTGTACAGTGCGGAACCATTGGAACTGCAACTGTACAGGACCGTCGGAGAGCCTGCGAAGGCGATCCTGTTTCCGGATCCCTTCGTATTGGGGCGAGGCACACCGTGATCGTAGATGACAAGGCCCACGTTCCTGCGTGCGGCAGCGACGGAATCTGGATGCCCCGGCAGAACCGCCATATCTTCGACGGATCCGCCGGGGCCGAGTGAGAACGGCGTGCAGGTCTGCGTGATCAGGTTGAGACACGCGATGCTGGAAGGTCCCTCCAGCGCGACGTAGAGATAGCGACCATCGTCGGACAGCGCCAGTTTGCCGGGATCGCCAGGAACCGGAAAGGAGGCACCGATCTTGTAAGTCCTGGGATCGATGGTGGTAACGGTATTCGGGTGATGCACATCCTCGCTCGGCACGCTCACGTAGAGGCGCTGAGTGGTGGCGCTATAGACGATGTCTCGCGTCTTCAGTCTTAGCTCGCCGCTCGCATACCCCCGGAGAGAGCAAACGGCAAAAGCAAAAATAAAAATCAATCTTAAAATGCGCATTATTCGGCCTCTCTGCATCCACTGCTTGAGCGATTGGCTAGCACCCCCAAGGTCTCCTATCTCTGTGCTTTTGCCGGGACCCGTAGGCGCTTTCTCTTTTGCCGATTGAAAACCCTCCCGGCTCAGACCGATAGAAGCTGTCGTGTTTACGCTTAAGGAGTAGGATGAAGACCAAAACCGTTCAGAGTTGCCATGAAAAACGTTCCTTATGCGAGTGAAAGCCTCTGCCAACCAGAAAAAGTGTTCCGATCCAAACTGGAGTTCGCCGGCTGTTGTACGTTCGCTGTGTCTACTTTCACTTGGTGGGCAACTTCACTTGACTTGCTACTGATTTGGTGATGGAAGAGTGTCAACGGCATTACGGCTTTGGCCGTTGCGATAAGGGGCTCAGCCCCGGAAGTACGGTCAGACACAAAGACGCAGAGGAAGAGGCAGGTACCCCCTTCCCGACACGGGAAGGGGGCCGGGGGTTAGGTCGCCCGGTCAAGCGACCCTTTCGTTAGCAGAGGAGAGAGACCCTGGACCGTATTTGAACGGCCTTGGACTTAGTTGATACTCGTTGACTATACGAACGAGACTAGAAAGTGCCGTAGAAGGCGGTGTTCTGGTCGTTTTTGGTCCAGGTGACGCCGAGGATGTTGTCCTGGATTCCGCTGTCTCTCGTGTAACCGACGCGGCGGTCTTTGATTTCGATCAACGGTTTGTACCAGACCATGTTGGGCTGTTTGCAGCATTCGTGGTTCGGCATGGCCTCTATGGAGAGCAGGGTGACCCCCTTGGCTTCGACCCGGTATTTCTCGCCGATATGAGCGAACGAGATAGGAGCGCGCTTGACTGCGACCACGGTGCCGAATGCGCTCCCGTAGCGGGCTTTCAGAGTTGCGGAGAGGGCTTCAAACTGGGCTGGAGTGGCTTTGGCGTCGATGTAGAGGGTCGAGCGACGCGCGGCGGTCTCGTCCTGTAGATTGGCGTCGCTGACGATAGAAGCCACTGCTGAGAGGCCGGAGAGCGAGACCCCTTTCCAGATGCCGTCGCGAATGTGCCAGGCCATCTCGGCCTCGCGACCGGTGGTGGTCAGTTCGCCGTTGTAGTGGCAGGCGCCGGCGAAGACACTGGCGGTGCGGGCTTCCAGATAGTCGCCTGTCAGGGTTCCCTTGTCCGACTTGCCGGGCGCTTGCGCGTTTGCTGCCGTGACCGTAACCGTCAGGGCGAGCGTGAGCATCAGGTTTCGCATCTACGAGGCTCCTTCTTCAAAAAGCGACTTGTAACAAACGCGGGTCGTGTTGCAGTCTTCCGGACGGACCAGTTCGCCGTCGGGGCCAAAGGCCTGCACGGTCTTGCGGCACCAGCAGTGGTTGCTGGCATCGCGGATATGATGGATCTCCGTCGGCATCTCCTGCAGAAAGTAGTATTTCTTGCTGCGAAGCTCACGGCAGAAGGGGCTGTTCACCACCAGCGCGGCGGTCGTCTCCGGCGGTGTTGCCGCTGTACTCTGCGTCTCGTTTTCCACTGGCATTATTATCCCTCCAAGCACAGTTATTTGCAAGTTCGATTTGCGGTGGTCGGACGCCGATAGCGGCGATCAGACACTGGCCTGATGAATCGCGCGGCGAACAAGCGTTTTGGTAAGCGGGACTTTGTAGGCATTATTCCCCAGCGGCATCGCGCCTTGCAGAGCGATCTCCGCGACGGCGTGCAGCGTCTCCGGGCTAATTGTCTTGCCTTTGAGCGCGGCTTCCGCCTTCGGGACGCGCCAGGGCATGGGCGCGACTCCCCCCAGCACGATGCGCGCGTCCACGACTTTGCCGCCCGAGGTGTGCAGCGCCACTGCCACCGCTGCCATGGCCCAGTCCATCGAGGTCTTTTCCCGGAACTTGAGATAGACGCTGTGGGCCGCCATCGCGGACGGCGGTACCGTGATGCCCGTGACGATCTCGTCCGGCTTGAGAATGTTCTCGTGGCGCACATCGACGCGCGGCAGGAGGAAAAACTTCTCGATAGGAACGGTGCGCGAACCCCTGGGGCCGAAGATGGTGACCGTCGCGCCCAGCGCCGTCAGCGCCGTGGCGGTGTCGGAAGGATGCACGATATAGGACGGCCCGCCGCCCAGAATCGCGTTGTACTTGTTCTCGCCGCCTACCGCGTAGCAGTGGTCTCCGCCTTTTTTAATGCAGAGAATGTTCTCGTTGCGATAGTACCAGCAGCGTGGGCGCTGGCAGAGGTTGCCGCCCATCGTGCCGACGTGCCGGATCTGAGGCGAAGCGACGCTCCCTGCCGCCTGCGCGAGGGCCGGGAAATTCTGTAGAACTTCCTGGCTCTCCGCTACGGTCGCGACGGTTACCAGCGCGCCGATCTGCAGACCGACCTTTGGATCGTAACTCAGTTTGTCCAGGCCGGGAATGTGTTTGAGATTGACAAGGGCGTCCGGCTCGACCAGACCCGCCTTCATCTCGGTGAGCAGATCCTGCCCGCCCGCCATCAGGCGCAGACGCCGATTGTCAACATCTTTGGCGTCCAGCAGGGCGATCGCCTGCGGTAGAGTCTTCGGGTTATGCAGGTCAAACGATTTCATGGTCATCGGGAGACTCCTTTCAGGCTTTCTTCTGTTGCGCCAGTCCGTTGAGGATCTTGTCCGGCGTGATGGGCAGCGAGGTGATCGGGACGCCGCAGGCGTTGTAGACCGCGTTGGCGATGGCGGCGATGCCGGGGATCGCTGCGGGCTCCGCCATGCCGATCACCACATTGCGGGTGTCGCCGTCGTCGATGATCGAGATCATCTCCGGTATCTCCAGGCAGCCGGGGATCTTGTACTCATCCATAGCGGTATTGAGCATATTCCCGGAGGCCGGATCGACCCAGTGCTCTTCCAGCAGCGCATAGCCCAGGCTCTGGATCATGCCGCCATTGAGCTGACTCTGGATGCCGCGTCGGTTGAGGGGCAGTCCGCAGTCCTGCACGCCGACCATCTTGAGGACGCGCACCTGACCGGTATCGACATCCACCTCGACCTCGGCAAACTGCACCCCATGGACGCCGTTACCGGAAAGACCCTGTTTCCACTCCCCGCGCGCCGCGATTCCGGCCATGCCCAGGGTCGCACA
>JAYUMV010000342.1:0-6511 GCA_043762265.1 Chthonomonadaceae bacterium
AAGTCAAAGGGAAGGTCGTCCTGATGCTGGCAGGCAGTCCCAGCAACGATCCCCATGGCCCCCTGGCGGCCCTGGCAGACATTCGGCGCAAAGCGCTTAATGCGCGTGAGCTCGGTGCGACTGCCGTCTTGGTCGTCGTACCCGACGAGACGCCCTTCGGTGTCTCCACGCGCACCTCTGCAGAGGCCGCCGATGCTGGCTTGCCTGTGCTGCGTGTCAAACAGAAGATCATCGACATTTTCTTCCCTGATGGTCGCACCCTGAAAGCGGCGCGAACAGAGGCTGATCGTGGCAAAAACGTCTCTTTTGAACTGGGCAGTCGGGTAAAGCTCATCGCGGATGTCAAGCCGGTGGAAAAGGTAACGGCGAATGTTGTCGGGATGATCGAAGGCAGCGATCCGGCGCTGAAGCCGGAGGTGGTCGTGATTGGTGCGCACCTCGATCATCTGGGAATGGGCGGTCCCGGATCGCTGGCGAAGTCGAGCGCTCCTGCTATCCATCACGGTGCAGACGACAACGCCTCCGGGGCGGCGGGTGTGCTGGCGATGGCGCGCTTTTTCGGGGATCTACCGCACACAAAATCCGCCTCGCTCACGGCCCAAATTCGGCAGCGTCCGCGCCGCTCATTGGTGCTGATTTGCTTTAGCGGGGAAGAGTTGGGACTGCTTGGCTCCGCTTATTATGTGGCACACCCGATCGTCCCGCTGGCAAAGACCGTCGCGATGCTCAACATGGACATGGTGGGTCGGTTGCGGGACAACAAACTCATCGCCATCGGGAGTGGGACGGCGAAGGAGTGGGACGGCCTGCTCGACAGCCTGAACCAGAAGGCAGGATTCACTCTCTCTCGCAGCATGGACGGTTTTGGAGCCAGCGATCAGCAGTCGTTCTACAACAAGGAGATCCCGGTGTTGTTCTTCTTCACCGGTTCGCATTCGCAGTACCATACTCCCGAAGACACGATCGACCTGATCAATGCCCCCGGCGAAGCGAAAGTATTGAGGATGGTTGCGGAGTGCGCGGAACGCATCGCAGACAGTCCCGAGCGGCCGACCTACCAAAAGGTGGCGATCACCGGTGGCGGAGGTTCGCCCGGTTTCCGCGTCTATTTTGGCAGCATTCCGGACTACGCGGCGATGGTCGAAGGGGTGCAGTTGACCGGGGTGCGCGAAGGCAGTCCTGCGGATAGGGCCGGGTTGAAGGCAGGCGACATCATCATCAAGTTCGGCGATCTCACCGTCAAGAGTGTGCAGGACTATACGGTGGCGCTCTCAGGGCATAAGCCCGGCGATGTCGTCAAGATCGTCGTGCAGCGCGGGACGGAGACCGTCACGCTCACTGCCACGTTAGCCGCCCGCCCGGAGTAACACCGTTCCCGAGGGGAGGAGGCGCGGGCTTCCGAGAGGCGCTTACTGCCACGCTTGCGGCCCGCCCAGAGTAGAGGTGGGCAGCGCGAGAAACGCGCGTCGCTGCCCCTGGAAGAGCCCTTGCCCGACGATCACGCCGCCCGCATTGATGGCGTTGGCGCGGGTAAGGGTCCAGCCGGTATCGGTAGCTATCAGCGTATTCAGATCCGCGATGCCGTAGGCAGCGGTCCAAACAAAGGCACGATTGCCGGAGAATCCGACGACCTGAGTGGCCTCATTGATGCCGCAGGCTTCGCTCAGTTTCGCACCGGGCAGTCCAGGCAGAAACACGATCCTGCCCGTCTCTGTGCGCAGGAAAGCGGTTCGCGTTGCGCCGTCTGCCTGACGCGGCATGTCCCGATAGCCGACCGTCTGTCCCCAGATATTGATTCCGGTCGCCACGCTCGTTAGAACTGCCTCGTCTCCCGCGAAGATGGCGCATCCGACGCCATCCGTTCCCCAGTAGACCGCCTGCTTCACTTCCTGATCCGATGGACGGCCCGACATTGCAAACCCGACGCCCTCGTTACGGTCATTTAGAGAGCGCATGGAACCTCCCACCATTCCCTCTTCCAGGCGCATCGGTCGAAAGGCGGAAGCCTGCTTGCGGTCGCTGTCCGGGCAGATCAAAACCGTCTGCACGGCATCGGTCTCATCAGCGCAGACGCCTGCAATGCAGCCCCATCCGTTGATCGCCTCAGCACGATGTACTCCCGGCAGGGCCTCCGCCACAGTGCCGTCCGCCTTCACGCAGAAACTGCGGCTGGCCGCTCCAAGAGGAAACAGATTGCCCACCACCGTTCCGGCATCGTTGATACCACGTGGGAGGCGAATATCGACGCTATCCGCCGGGTTCAGATCGCGGAGCTGCCCATCCGTCCACACAAATCCATGCCGAAAAGAGGATTTGTCCACCCGTCGATTGTCCTGCTGTACCGAGCCCAGGTTGGACCAGCCGACCACCTGGTTGAAGTTGTTGATCGCTGTCGCTTCGCTGACCGTACCCCCTTCCAGAGTTCCCAGGTCAATCAGAGAGTAGTGTGGGCGGTAGAGTGTGGAAGACTTCATCGGGCTGGTCTCCTGTAAAATAAACCGCCGCTGTCGAGTGAAGTCGGGGGCGCTAAAAGTGTTATAGATCCTCATTGTCTTGATTCCTTCGTTTGCGCGACCCCGGCGTCCGAGATGGTGCGGGCGTTTTCGAAAAGTGTGTTAGATCTATTCTATCGTGAAACCCCGGATGCTTTGTGTGAGATGCCGCATAAGATCCTGTGATCTATATCACACTTCCTTCAGGGACAGGCTTCGTCACAGCGGAAGGAGAGTAGCCCGCGCGTGTCGAAGAATGCAGCGACCTATTCTGTCGCGGTTCCGCTTGTAAACCGTCCCCGAAATATGATTCCTTGGAGTGCTTGAATGTCCGTTCTTTCGACCGGAGCAGTTACCTATCTGCTTACGGATATCGCCGGTTCGACGCGCCTTTGGGACGAACACTCCGCCGCGATGCACCTTGCACATCCGCGCCACAGTGACCTCATCACGGCCTGCGTAGAGCAGCATCACGGCCGCATTATCCGCGAACGCGGCGAGGGAGACAGCCGTTTCGCGGTCTTCGTACAGCCGATCCATGCCGTCCAAGCCGCCCTCGCCATTCAGCAGGCTTTCCTCTCCGAAAACTGGCCGTTACCTGCGCCGTTGCGCGTTCGGATCGCCCTGCACATGGGCGGTTCGACAGGCCCGCACAATGGGGACGACTATGCGTCGCCCGCTGCACAGCGTTGTGCCCGCCTGCGCGCGTTAGCCGCAGGCGGGCAGACCCTTCTCTCCCGAGTTATCCTAGAACTGGTCGCGGATCACCTCCCCGCAGAGGTCGCTCTCCGCCCTCTAGGCACCCATCGCCTGCAAGACTTGGAGCGCCCGGAAGAGGTATTTCAACTCTGTCACCCGACACTTCCGGACGACTTCCCGCCGCTTCTCTCCCTCGACAGACGGCCTACCAATCTGCCGGGGCAGATCAGTAGTTTTGTCGGGCGCGAACGCGAAATGCACGAGGTGATACACCTGTTGGAAAAGACGCGCCTGCTGACGTTGCTCGGTGCGGGTGGGACCGGCAAAACACGGCTGTCGTTGCAGGTCGGCGCGGATCTGCTGGACCGCTATCCGGACGGTGTCTGGCTGGTGGAACTGGCCCCTCTCTCCGAGAGGGCGCTTGCCTGGCAGGCGGTGGCCGCGGTATTGGGGGTACGCGAAGAGCCCGGCAGGATGCTAGAGCAAACGCTGCAAAACGCCCTTCAGGCGAAGACAATGCTGCTGATCCTGGACAACTGCGAGCATCTGATCGGAGTCTGCGCAAAGATGGCAGAGACACTGCTGCAAGGCTGCCCACAACTGCGTATCCTGACAAGCAGTCGGGAGACTCTGAATGTGCCGGGGGAAGTGACTTATTATGTCCCCTCGCTCTCGCTTCCGAGGATCGGGGAAAAGGTGCCGACCGAGCGCTTATTAGAGTTCGAGGGCGTGCGTCTCTTTATGGACCGGGCGCGAACCACCACCCCGACCTTCACCCTTACAGAGGCGAATGCCGGGGCAGTGGTGCAGATATGTAGGCGATTGGACGGTATTCCGCTCGCTCTGGAGCTTGCGGCAGTAAGGGTACGGATGCTCAATCCGGATCAGTTGTTGACGCGCCTGGACGACCGTTTCCGTCTGCTGACGGGGGGCAGTCGCACAACACTACCGCGCCAACAGACGCTGCGCGCATTGGTAGATTGGAGCTACGATCTGCTCACGGACCGTGAGCGCCGTCTGTGGGGCCGCCTTTCCGTCTTCGCCAATGGCTGGAAACTGAAAGCGGCAGAAGAGGTATGCGCGGGAGGAGAAATCGAAGTGTGGGAGGTGCTTGACATCCTGAGCCAGTTGGTGGACAAGTCGATCGTCCTGGCCGAGGAGCGCGCGGGCGCAGTGCGCTATCGGATGCTCGAATCGCTGCGCGAATATGGGAAGGCGCGCCTCGCCGAGAGGGAGGAGACAGCGGAGATACAAGGGCAGTATACGGCCTACTATCTTGCGTTTGCCGAGGAAGCTCATGGTCATCTGCGCGGACCGGAGCAGGCAGAATGGATCGCCCGCCTCGACACAGAGCGTGAAAACCTCTATGCGGCCTTCGAACTCTGTCTGGTTCAGGCGCAGAATCCTGAAGATACCGATGTGGTAACAGAATCGATGCTCCGGTTTGCAGCGACCCTTGCGGACTACTGGCGCACCTGTGGCTATCTCTCGGAAGGTCGGAGCCGCCTGACAGTCGTGCTGGCGCTGCCGAATGCACCGCTCTATCCGGCGCCGTATGCTGCTTGCCTCAACGTTGCCGGTATCCTCGCGTGGCTCCAGAGTGATTACCTGGAGGCATGCCAGTTCATTACGCAGAGCCTCGACCTCAAACGCGCCATGAACGACAAGACCGGCATGGCTTCCGCCCTGGGCAACCTGGGCAATATCGCCAGAGATGCAGGCGACTATAAAATCGCCCGGACCTATCTGGAGGAGGGATTGCACCTGGCGCGGGAGACGCAGGACACGCGCACCCTGAGCGTCGTTCTCAACAGTTTGGGCGCCCTGCATCGCGAACAGGGGCAGCCCGCTCAGGCGCTGCCCTTTCTGGAAGAGAGTCTGGAACTGCGCCGTCAGTCTGGGGACAAGCGCGGCATCTCCCTGACCCTCAACAACCTCGGTACCGTCCTGCACAATTTGGGCGAAAAAGCCCGCGCGCGCGCCATGCAGGAAGAGAGTCTAACCCTTCTGCGTGAGATCGGTGATCGTCAGAATATGGCGGTCTTGCTTAACAATCTGGGCAACCGGGCGAAGGAGGCAGGTAACCTGTCGGAGGCGTGCGCCTACCTGGAAGAAGGGCAGCGCCTGGCGCAGGAGCTGGGAGATCGCCAGAACGCCGCCATTGCGCTCGTCAATCTCGGTTCGCTCGCCGAGGAGATGGGAGACCGTCCCCTCGCTGCCGCCCGCTACGCCGAGTGCCTGCGGCTCAGCGATGAACTGGGCGCGAAAGTGATCATGGGATATGCCCTGAACGGTCTCACCCTCCTGGCCTTGCGCCAGGAGGACTGGGAACGTGCCGTTCTGCTCTTTGCCGCCACCGAAGCGCTAAGGGCAACCTTGAGTACGCGTTTGAGCTCCGAGGACGACGCAGAACAGGAGACGACCCTGGCTGCTCTCCGCGCTCACCTCCCCTCCGACGAGTTCGATACGCTCTACGCACAGGGACGCTCTCTCAGCCTCTCCGCTACCCTCGCCTATGCCCTCCGCGAATCCCCTGCTCCCGCAACGGTTTAGCGAGAGTAAGGAACATCTCCCTGCCCAAATCCGGGCTGCTTTATGGTCGTGCAGGCGCCTTCCATGCAGCCGCTGCCAGCAAAAGCCATCCGACCATAAAGCTGAGCCCGCCGATTGGAGCGGTGATTCCGAACGCTCTATTCCCGGTTAGCGCGAAGGCGTAGAGGCCACCTGAGAAGCAGCAGATCCCTACGAACAAAAGCCAACCCGCAGCCCGTGCGTTTTTGGAGTCTCCCAGCCGTTCCATACACAATCCGATCAGGATCAGGCCCAGCGCATGAATCATGTGATATTGTGCGCCTATCTGATAGTCTTCCATTTGTAAGGCTGGCAATTTGCCCCGCAGGGCATGCGCCCCCATCGCGCCCAACAATACCGCTAAAAAGGCCATGAGGCTGCCCAACTTGATGAATACGCGATCCATTTCCCCTCGTTCCCGCTGAAAACATTCGTGTTTCCAGCCTGTTCCGTCCTTACCTTTTTCGCAGAACGTACAGGAATTCCTCTCTCGACTCGCGAACTGTGCGGGCAGACAGGCCCAACAGAAATCTGCGGCCTGCCACTCTGTGCGCGTGCGTGTCAAGGCGTCGCGCAACGACGAAGGAGCCATTGCAAATGCGACTGGGAGCCAACTCCGTTCTCTTCGGCGGCCATCCTCTGGAAGCCGCCTTCAAGTATCTGAAAATGGCCGGTTACGACGGCATCGAGATCTCCGCCATCGACGGTATGGGCACCTCGCTGGACCTGAACAACTGGCGCGAGACCGC
>JAYUMV010000343.1:0-5594 GCA_043762265.1 Chthonomonadaceae bacterium
CTTCCCGATAAAGGTGATGCGGTCCTTCAACGCTGCGAAGAGCACATGGCCCATGCAGGCGACAACTACTTTCCCTTCCTCTGGCGCTTTTTTAAGAGCCATCGCGCGACGCTGTTTCGGCTGCTGCAATCGCTGGAGGTCAAGGCCACGACCCAGGACACCGCGTTCGTGAGGCGCTGCGCTTTCTGCGGGAGAACGAGCCCAAAACTGGAGAGTGGCTTCCCTTTCCGGAACCCGACCCCGTAGACGCTCCACGGGTAGACCTCTCCTGGATGTCGGAAGCCTGGTGGCGCCTGGTCACGGAGCAGCGCAACCGCGAGGAAACTTCCCAGCGCCTGAACCGTCGCCACTTCGAGGTGTGCGTCTTCTCACAACTCCTGCAGGAGCTGAAGTCCGGAGACCTGTGTTTGCCCGGCAGCGACCGCTTTGCTGACTACCGCGACCAGCTAATCTCCTGGGAGGAGTATCAGCGCGATGTCGGCGCCTATGCGGAGATGGTGGGGTTGCCCGTCGATGCGGATGCGTTTGTCGCCCAGAGGAAAGCGCACCTGACCCAGGCCGCTGAGGCGACCGACCGCGCGTTTCCCGAGAATGCCTTCCTGCGTATTGAGAAAGGAGAGCCTGTTCTCCGGCGCCCCGAGAAAGCGCCTGTCCTCCCTGGACTACGTGCTCTGGAGATCGAGATCGCCGAGCGCCTGGAGCCGATCCATCTGCTCAATATCCTACGCGATACTCAACACTGGCTGAACTGGACACGCTTCTTCGGTCCGCTCTCCGGACACGATGCCAAGCTCGAAGACCCAGTTTCCCGCTATCTTGCCACGGTGTTTTGCTTTGGCTGCTCTCTCGGACCGGTGCAAGCGGCGCGATCTCTGGGCAACATCGATCCGCGCCAACTCTCCTGGGTCCACTGGCGCCATATAAGCGAGGAGGGATTGGACAAAGCTATCCGGGAGGTCATAAATGCCTACCACAAGTTTGCGCTGCCCCGACGCTGGGGAACGGGCAAGAGTGCCTCGGTGGATGGCACGCAGTGTGATCTCTACGAACAAAACCTGCTGGCGGAGCGCCACATTCGCTATGGAGGCTACGGTGGGATCGGCTACTATCATGTGTCCGACACCTACATCGCGCTCTTCGCCAACTTCATTCCTTGTGGCGTCTGGGAAGCCATCTACCTGCTCGACGGCCTCTTGAAGAACCTCTCTGACATTCAGCCCGACACCATCCACGGGGATACGCAGGCGCAGAGTACCCCGGTTTTCGGGCTGGCGGCACTGCTGGGGATCACGCTGATGCCGCGCATCCGCCACTGGAAAGACTTGAAACTGTATCGTCCGGATAGGAAGACGACCTTCACCCATATCGATTCACTTTTCTCGGACACCATCGATTGGGATCTGATCAAGACGCATCTGCCCGACATGCTGCGGGTGGCGCTGTCGATTAAAGCGGGACGGATTACGCCTTCGACGCTGTTGCGCAAGCTGGGCACCTACAGCAAGAAGAACCGGCTGTACCAGGCATTTCGGGAACTGGGTTGCGTGTTGCGAACGGAGTTTCTGCTCAAGTATCTGGGCAGAGCGGAGTTACGTGCGTTGATCCAGGCGGCCACCAACAAGAGCGAGTCGTTCAACGGGTTTGCGCAGTGGGCGGCGTTTGGCGGTGACGGGACGATCTTGACCAATGATCGCGACGAGCAGCGAAAGATCATAAAGTACAACCATCTGGTCGCCAACTGCGTCATCTTCCACAACGTCTTTTCGCTCAGCCGAGTGCTGCACACTCTCCAGAGCGAGGGGCATCCGCTGAGTGCCGAGGAGGTGGCATCTCTCAGTCCGTATCTCCGTCCGCATATCAATCGGTTCGGACACTTCCCTCTCGATATGGAGACGGTTCCGCCGGAACTTGTTTACGACCTGTGGACCGGCACATGAAATCCTTATGGCCCAAAAATGAAGGAATCGTTGTTGTACCCCTATTGTGTCGGTCGAAGGGTTCGCCCAACGATCAGGCGCAAGCGCCCAGGCTTCAGACGGGGGTATCTGACTTCCGCCTCCCTGATTTCGTATGGGTAATCGCACGTTCGCACCGCCGCTTTTCGCCGGTGCCTCGAACCGTTTCCGAGTTCGACACCTCAGCACTTGGCCGTCTTCCGCTTCTTTCCAACCGTCCCTCTGGCAACCGCTTCGGCAATGGTATCCGGGGCAAACGGAACCTTGCAGGCGGTGTTCCCCATCAGGACCGAGACCTTTCCGATTTCGACGGCGCACTGCGACGCGATCTCCGTTAGGGGAATGACGCCGGTTCCGCATCCGATGACGAAACCGTTCATGGAGGAGCGCACCCGGTTGGGCTGTTGATGGATAGTGGTCGTTACGCGATGCAAGAGCGCCTCGTATTCCTGGATGTTGAGATTGGCATCGGGCGTGATCAGGGTCAAACTGCTCAAGGTACGCCACCCTGCGCAGGCAATGGTATCCTGCGGAGAGTCGATCCATTCCTGGCCCAGTTCATAGCCATATCTGCTGCCGGAAGCCACCCAGGGCACGGTACTCTCAAAAAGCAACGACCAGTAGGCCTGCTCTACCCAGGTCTGCAGATCGTCACGGGTCATTTTCATGTCGTCCGTAATGAGACCTGCCAGGTACATCGCGTCCGAAATTGCCGTTGCGTACAGTTCTCGTGCCAGCTCATAGTCAGGCTTTAACCGCTTCACGATCGGCTTCAAGTCGGCGATTTTGACCCCGAAAAATGGCTCATACGCTCCATGATTGAGCAGCACCTTCTTAATGGAAGGACTGCCAAGAACGCGCAGTTCCTCCACGATATCCGATAAAGTTGTCATCCGTGTGCCTCCTTTCCGATTCCTCCTCCCATTCCGAGGTCCCCTCACAAAACGGAAAATCGACCCTGTAAGAATGTACGACCGGACTCAAAGCCCTGAACAAGAAAGGCGTGTTCGTATCCCGTTAGCGAATCTGGATACGGACACGTTCAGGCCGACTTCGACAGGAGGGGTTTGAGGACCGAGCCGTAGACATCGGTAAGGCGGCGCTGTGTTCCGTCGTGGTAGTAGGTGAGTTTTTTATGGTCCAGGCCAAGGAGGTGCAGTACGGTCGCGTGGAAGTCGTAAATCGTGCAGGCGTCCTGTTCCGCGCGATAGCCAAGCGAATCGGTCGCGCCGTAGCTGAACCCGCCTTTGACACCCGCTCCCGCCATCCAGGAGGTAAAGCCGAAGGGGTTGTGATCGCGACCTTCTGTGCCGATCTGATGCGTCGGCATGCGCCCGAACTCGGTGGTCCAGAGCAGGAGGGTATCCGCGAGCAAGCCACGCTGTTTGAGGTCTTTGAGCAGTGCGGCGGTCGGCTGATCCATAATGGGCGCATGGCGCTCGTAGTCGGCTTTCAGAGTTTTGTGCGCGTCCCAGTTCAGCAGACCGTCCACCCCGGAGGCGTGAGAACCGCAGTAGAGCTGTACGAACCGGACACCGCGCTCGACGAGACGGCGGGCGAGAATACAGTTGCGCGCGTAGCCCGCCTTCAGCGGCTCCGTACTATCGGCTCCATAGAGTTTGAGGGTCGCCGGGGTCTCCTTCGAGAGATCCGTCACGTCGGGGGCGCTCATCTGCATGCGTGCCGCCAACTCGTACGAGGAGACGCGAGCCGCCAGTTCGCTGCTGCCCGCGTGCTGGGCGTTGTACTCTCCATTCAGCCGCCTCAGATAGGCCCGCAGATCGGCCTCGCGCTGTGTTGTCGTGCCAGCCGGCGACTGGAGGTTCGCGATCGCTTGTTCGGTATTGAAGGCGGTGCCCTGATGCGCGGCGGGCAGAAATCCCGCGGTCCAGTTCGCGGGACCGTTCGGCGGCATCCCCCGCATATCGGGGATCGCAACGAACGCCGGAAGATCCTGATTGACGGAGCCAAGCGCATAGGTCGTCCACGCTCCCAGACTGGGAAAGCCCTCGAAGACGAACCCGGTATTCATCTGAAGCATCGCCGGACCGTGCGTATTGCTGCGCGCCGTCAGGGAGTGGACGAAAGCGATATCGTCCACGCACTCCGCCAGATGCGGCAGCACGTCGGAAACCCACTTGCCGCTCTGACCGTGCTGCGCCCACTCCCACGGACTGCGCATCAAGCTCCCGTTGCCGCCCTGAAACGTGACGACATTCTCCCCGCCCATCGCCTGACCATGCCGCTGGATTAGCTCGGGCTTGTACTCGAAGGTATCGAGATGGCTGACCGCACCCGGACAAAAGATCTGGATAACCCGCTTCGCTCTCGCCGGAAACATCGGCGGCTTCGGCGAGAGCGGCGAACGTTCGGGCGCGGCCAGCCCCTCGTCGGCCAGCAGGCAGGCCAGCGCGATACTGCCCATTCCGGTTCCCATCTTGCCCAGAAACTCCCGTCGATCCAGCCACCGAGGGGAAGCACCCGAGGGTCTCTCCGTTTCGCTCATGATCTCTCCGTTTCGCTCATAATAGGATCCTCGCGATAGGATCCTCGCGGTCAATAGTACAGGAACTCGTTGGAGTTCAGAAGGCCCCGACAGAGTGTCGTAAGGCCATAGGCTTTGCGCAGGGTCAGAGCCTCTCGCAGTTCGATCGGCGTCGGCATTCGCCCGAATGCAAGAAGAAAGGCCTCGCGCACCTGCGCAGCCGGATCCGTGCCAGCCTGGGCCTGCACACGCGCGGCGAAAAAATCGGACTGCCGACTGATGAAGCGGCTGTTGAGCAGGCTCAATGCCTGAAGCGCCGTGGTCGTGCTGGTGCGCTGTGGGGTACGTTCCGAGGAGTCGGGACAGTCGAAGCTCCCGAGCAAGTCGTCCCGAATGCCGCGTGCCGGAATCTGATAGACGCCGCGACGCCACGTTTCCGGCCCCTGCTCTTCCAGCGCTCCGTAGAGGGCGACATTGACGACGTTGTACGTAAAAAGCGCGTAGCCGGGACCGCCGCCCGCCGCCATGTCCAGTTTACCGGCGGTCCACAGGATGGAATCCCGGACGGCCTCCGCCTCCATGCGCCGGAGCGGCATGTGCCAGAGAAGGCGATTATCGCCATCTGCGGCAGCGCCTGCCGAGTTGACCACGCTGGCCTGACGATAGGCGTACGAGGTAACGAGCAGTCGATGCAGGCGTTTCTGCTTCCAGCCGTGGGTCATAAGATCGTTCGCCAACCAATCCAGAAGTTCCGGGTGCGACGGCGGGGAGCCGATATTGCCGAAGTCGCTTGGTGTGCCTACGATTCCGCGCCCGAAATGGTGTTCCCAGATGCGGTTGACACAGACACGCGCCGTGAGCGGATTGTGAGGATCGACGATCCACTTTGCCAGAAGCAGGCGTGGATCGGCCCATGGATCGTCTATCCCGTCGCCTTGGCGGAGAATCGCGGGAACCGCGTCCGGTAAGCCGACAGGCCTCGCCGGCCCGACGAGATCGGGACGCAGTGCCGAGATCCGAGAGAGAGCGCCCGGTGTCACCTGCTCGCCCCGCCGCATTACATCGCCGCCTTTTAATACGAAGGTCGGATCGGGCCGATGGAACTGACCGCAGTATGCCATCGAGATCGGTGACAAGAGGCTCTCACGACGATG
>JAYUMV010000344.1:0-12972 GCA_043762265.1 Chthonomonadaceae bacterium
GAGTCTAAACGCTGATGGAGGGAACGTCAGATTGGCGAAAGTCAGCAGTTCCCGTTGAAATCAGAAGCCACACTGCTTGTCAGTGTGGAGGTTCACCAACTCTGACCTACCTTTCGTAGCCGCCAACCCGTAAAGATGCCTTAAAGACGCCTGGAACAGGAGAACCGCTGAATGACTCTCAAACGACCTCTCTGGATCGCAACCACCCTCACGATCGCCTGCGCGGCGGCGGTAAGTGTGGCTTTGCTGCTCCACTCTCCGGCGCAGGCCGAGGGCAACGCATCAAAAACCAGGGCAGTTGCGCCTGCCAAGCGTGTGATCACCTACGCCAAAGACATCGCACCGATCCTCTATCAGAACTGTGCCTCCTGTCACCGGGCGGGAGAGATCGGCCCGTTCGCGCTGATGAGCTATACCGACGCCAAAAAGCGCGCCGCGCAGCTCGCCGCCGTCACCGAAAGCCGCTTTATGCCCCCGTGGCACGCGGAGTCGCACGGAGAATTTCAGGACGAGCGGAAGCTGACTCAGGAACAGATCGCTACTATCAAAGCGTGGGTCTCCGCCGGATCGCCGGAAGGCAGCCATTCCGCCATTCCGACACCTCCCAAATTTCCCCAGGGCTGGTCGCTCGGCCCGCCAGACCTCGTGCTGCAGCCGTCGAAATCCTATACGCTGGGCGCGGAGGGCGGCGACGTCTATCGCTGCTTCGTGGTACCGGGCGGCCAGACCGAAGATCGCTACGTGGCGGCGATGGAAGTGCGCCCCGGCAACGCGAAAGTCGTGCACCATGTGATAGCCTACCTCGACGGAACCGGCAAAGCGAAGCTGATGGAAGAGGCCAACAGGGACGGCCAGCCGGGCTACACCTCCTATGGCGGCATCGGCGCCACTCCCTCCGGCGCGCTGGGCGGCTGGGCGCCCGGCAATATGCCGCACCTTCTGCCGGACGGCGTCGGGACGCTCCTGCCGAAAGGTTCCGATGTCGTGCTGCAGGTTCACTACCATCGCAGCGGCAAACCGGAGACCGATCAGACCCGC
This sequence comes from Chthonomonadaceae bacterium, assembly GCA_043762265.1. Taxonomy (GTDB): domain Bacteria; phylum Armatimonadota; class Chthonomonadetes; order Chthonomonadales; family Chthonomonadaceae; genus JANXLO01. Next base: position 1,039 of record JAYUMV010000344.1, read on the forward strand.
ATCGGAATCTACTTCTCCAAAAAGCCGGTCGATAAGCGTATGCGCATCATGCCGGTCGTGGGGATGCTCGCGATTCCGGCAGGGGACGCCAACTATACCGTGAATGGCTTTCCAATGCCTTTCAACAGCGATGCGACCATTCTGGGCGTCATGCCGCATATGCACCTGCTCGGCAAAGATATGACGGTCACAGCCACTCTGCCTGACGCCACCGCCAAAACCCTGGTCCATGTGCCGAATTACGACTTCAACTGGCAGACGACCTACATGTACAAAGACCCGATCAAAGTCCCCCAGGGTACCCATCTCGGCCTGGTCGCCCACTACGACAACTCGACCAGCAACCCGCGCAACCCCAACAGCCCGCCGAAAAAGGTCACCTGGGGTGAGCAGACGACCGACGAAATGTGTATTGCCTTCGTCTACTACACTCTGGATAAGGAACAGTTGACGAAAGGCATCACCGCGCAGGGCGGACGCGAGTTCGGACAGCGGGGTGGAAAGGCAGCGGCGCTGCGCAACCTCCTTCGGCAACGAACCCCGTAGATTTCTGGCGAGAACTACAAATTTGTGATACAATACAGACGGCGAAACGTCTACGCTTCGCCGTCCGTATAGAGGTTTGTAGTACCTTGACAACAGAAAGGAGGGATGAACATGGACAGACCCGTTCGGGTGAGTCTGGATTTTCCTCGCAGCGGTCAGAAACTGGATGTCTTCGTGACGATACCCGTCAAGTTGCGCCCGGAAGATGCCGTGCGCGAAGGTAGATCTCACCAAGAAGCCTCGTCTTATGCTGCGATTTATACCAATACCGCCTCCCTGGAACCGTTCGCAACCGCCGCGTAATTCCCGCTGCTCAGGCAGCGTCGAATGCTATTCTATTTCATAATATCCCTGGCGGATGCAAATCACTCAGAGACCGTTCGGAAGCTTATTCTTCTTGCTTCCGAACGGTCTTTTTCCGTTTCTTGCCTTTCATGCAGACTTCACTTTCCGGCGGTATCCTGAATGAGGGCCGTAAAGAGAGCCAAACGCCGTTAGAATAGCAAGCCGTAAATTGACAGGTGGTTTTGATCCGGCTTATAATGTCTCGATGAGGGAATTATTGGAGGTGTAGGGCGGTATGGAATCCGTACCAGTTTAGCCTCTCAGGGAGTAAACCATGGCGTATTTGATCGGGGTAGACATCGGGACGAGCGGAACCAAGACGATTATCATCGATGAGACGGGCGCTGTCCGTGCGCGGGCGATGCGAGAGTATCCGCTCTACAGTCCGAGGCCGCAATGGAGCGAGCAGGAGCCCGAGGACTGGTGGCTGGCAACCTGCGCCACGATTCAGCAGGCGCTTCAGAAGTCCGGGATCGATCCGGCGGATATCAAGGGCGTAGGGCTGTCGGGTCAGATGCATGGCTCGGTGTTTCTGGATGGAGACGGCAAGGTGTTGCGGCGCGCGCTGCTCTGGAACGATCAGCGCACTCAGGCGGAGTGCGACTGGATCACCCGGACCGTGGGGCAGGAGAAGGTCGTCGAACTGATCTCCAACCCGGTCCTGACAGGGTTTACGGCAGGTAAGATCGTCTGGCTGCGCAACCATGAGCCGGAACTCTTTGCCCAGGTCCGGAAAGTCCTGCTGCCGAAGGACTATGTGCGCTATATGCTCACGGGCGAGTTCGCGACAGAGGTGTCGGACGCGTCGGGGACAGCGCTCTTCAATGTACGTAAGCGCGAATGGGCCTGGGAGATGCTGGACGCTCTTGGGCTGCCGCACGACTGGATGCCCCACTGTTACGAGTCGCCGGAAGTGACCGGGCGGATCTCCGAAACGGCGGCGAAACTGACCGGTCTGCGCGTCGGAACGCCGGTAGTGGGGGGTGGCGGCGATCAGGCGGCGGGCGCCGTCGGCAACGGCATTGTGGAGACGGGGATCGTCTCCTCGACCGTCGGAACGTCGGGCGTCGTGTTCGCATTCGCCGACGAACCCATCGTCGATCCTCAACTACGGCTCCATACGTTCTGCCATGCCGTGCCGGGCAAATGGCATCTGATGGGCGTGATGCTCTCGGCGGGCGGATCGTTGCAGTGGTATCGCGACGCCTACTGCCAGCCCGAAAAGGTGGTCGCGGCCGCCCTCGACCGCGATCCCTACGACCTTATCTGCTCGGAGGCAGAGCGCGCCCCCATAGGCTGCGAAGGCCTGATCTTCCTGCCCTATCTCACCGGTGAGCGCGCCCCCTATGCGGACGCCAATGCCCGCGGCGTTCTGTTCGGTATCACCCGTAGGACCGACCGCACCACGGTAGCCCGCGCCGTTTTGGAGGGGGTCGCCTATGGCCTGCGCGATTCGTTCGAGATCATGGAAGGCATGAACCTTCCCATCCGCCAGGTGCGCGCCTCCGGTGGCGGCGCGCGCAGCAAAGTCTGGCGGCAAATCCAGGCGGACGTTTCGGGACATACACACGTCACTATCAGTGTAGACGAAGGCCCTGCGCTGGGAGTCGCCCTGCTGGCAGGGGTCGGAACCGGCGTCTACGGCTCCGTCGAAGAGGCCTGCCGGGCCACGATCCAGGTCAAACATTCCACCGATCCCTGTGTGGTCAACCATAGCGCTTACGACCGCTTCCATAAAGTCTATCAGTCCCTCTACGCGCATCTGAAAGACGACTTCGCAGCGATCGCGCAGATCGTTTCCCAGGAAAGCGTTTAGTTCGTTTGCATTCGCTTCTAGCTCGCTGGTGTTCAAAGGAGAGTACGATGAAATACTTAGTCACTGGAGCCACGGGTTTCATCGGTCGATGGGTGGCGCGCAAGTTAGTGGAACAAGGGCACGAAGTCCGATCCATCGCGCGCGACCCTAACCGAACCCGACATATGGACGAGACCGGCGTCGAAGTCATGCGCGGTGACATCACTAAAAAAGAGAGCATGCGCGAGGCTATGGAGGGTATGGACGGCGTCTTTCATAACGCAGACTGGCACAAACTCGGGGTGAAGGGCAAACAGGAGATCGCACTGGCGGAAGCGATGAACGTTGGCGGTACCCGGAACGTGATGGAGTTGGTGCGGGAACTCAAGATCCCCAAATGCGTCTATACCAGCAGTCTCGCCGTTTTTTCGGACACGAAAGGCAGGAAGTTCAATGAGACTTATCAACATCACGGTCCCTGGCTGAGCATCTACGACTATACCAAATGGGAGGCGCACTACGAGATCGTGAAGAAGATGCAGGAGGAGCGGGTGCCGATCATTATCGTGCAGCCGGGCCTGGTCTATGGTCCAGGCGACCAGAGCGGCATCCACGACATGTGGGTCTCCTACTTGCAGGGGCGTCTGCGGATGGTTCCGCAAAAGACCGCGTTCTGCTGGGGCCATGTCGAGGACATCGCCACCGGTCATATTCAGGCGATGGAGAAAGGCAGGCCGGGAGAGAGCTACATTCTCGCCGGTCCGCAGCACACGCTGATCGAAGCGCTGAAGGTCGCACAACAGATCACTGGGATCAAGCCACCGCGCTTTCATCCCGGCCCCGGCATGATGCAGATCTTCTCCGCCGTGATGGGAGTGGCTGGCTACCTGAAACCGTTGCCGGAAGCGTCGAGCGGAGAGACATTGCGTATGCTCGCAGGGAAGACCTATCTGGGCGCCGACCAGAAGGCCCGCCTGGAACTGGATTTCCTGCCGCGCTCTCTGGAAGCTGGCCTGCGCGAAACGCTCGAATTCGAACAGGCGGAACAGAAACGCCTCGCCAAGGACTACACTGCCCCCGGAAAGACACCTAGCGATGTTCGCGCAGGCGCGACGAATACGCTCGCGATGCTGAAGTCGAAAGTTCAAGGCCGAAATACGCCAGTGAAAATGGAAGAACGAGATCTACAGGCGAGAATCAGAGATCGAACTCTGAAAGCGAAAATCAAAAGTCCGAAAGTGAAGTGAGAGAACGATGCCGGATACCATTCAATGTCCCAATTGTGGGACACCCAACGACACAAGTGCGGCGCTGTGCAAAGCCTGTATGAACCCGCTGACCGCCTATAGCGGGGAGTTGAAGGGCGAAACCTATCAGGGCAACCTGGTCAAACAGGTTGCCTACCTCGATACCCGCCCCCCCGCCGTGATCGCCATGACCGTGCTGGACATCGTCTTCGCGCTGTTCTGGCCCTTACGCAGGGTCTTTGCCAACTTCGCAAACCGCCCGACGACCAATGTAGAGGGAACCAACTACGTCGCCTCTGCGTTCGGAACCATAGGACCGATTCTCTCGGCTATTCTGTTGATACCGGCGGCGATTGCGCTGGGGGTGGTGGCCTGGGCCGCCTGGACGCAGCGTCCCTGGGCCTGGATGGTCAACTTGGGAGTGCTGGTCCTCTTTGCGCTGCTGAACCTGCGCCCTAACCCAACGGCTCTGTTCGCGGTCGCCGCCATCGTGATCGGCGTCTTCTGGATGCTGCCGCGCACTAAAGGCTGGTATGGCCTCTCCTGATAGGGGAGGGATAGGGGGGCCGCCTGTCGAAAGGAAGTCCCGTGATGCGCCGGGGACGAATACAGAGCCGAGACGTAGGAAAGGAAGAGAACTGCATGACTGCAACGTTGAATTTGACCCGCAAAGAGGAGCTTCTGGCGGAACTGGCGCGCGATGTCAAAAACGCGCCGGAACGTGTGCCGACGCCCGCCAGTGATCCTGCGCTTGCGAAGTTCCGCGCACTGGGCACCCAACTCTGGCTCGATACCGGCAACCTGGAAGAGGCCAGCAAACTCTGGCGGCTGGAGATGTCCGCCCTGACAACGAACAATACTCTGGCAAATCAGGTGGTGCAGACCGGCATCATGGACGATGTCATAAAGGACGTCGCCCGCCGCGTCAAAGAGATCGAGCCCGGTATCTCCGAGGACGACCTGGTACTGGATGTTGTGTTCGTCGTCAACTGCCATATCGCCTTACGTCTGGTGAAGGCTTTCGATGCGATGGTCAGCGTAGAGTTGCATCCCGCTGTCGGACAGGACATCGAGAAGACGGTGCGCTACGCCCAGCGCTATATCGCCATTCAGCCGGACCGCTTTATCGTGAAGATCCCGCTGACGCCGGAAGGCTACTGTGCCGTGGCCCGCGTACGTGCCGAAGGCATCCCCATCAACTATACGCTCGGCTTCTCCGCACGCCAGAACTATCTGGCCGCACTGCTCTCGAAGCCCAACTATGTCAATATCTTTTTGGGACGCTTGAACGCCGTGGTAGCGGACAATCATCTTGGGGACGGCAAGTTCGTGGGCGAGAAGGTCACACTGGCCTCACAGGCCGCCGTGCGCGAACTGCGCGAGACTTACGCCGACATCCCCACCCATCAGATCGCCGCTTCCATGCGGAGCGCCGAACAGATGATCTCCCTGGCCGGTGTCGACGTCTATACCATTCCTCCGAAAGCCGTGGATGAGTTCTACAAAGCAGGGCACACAGCGGCCGACCTGACGCTGCGCACGGGCGAAAGCTATGAGGTAACGCTGGGCAACAGCACCGACAAGAGCAGCGTCGAAGTGCTCTGGACGATAGACGACAACTTCAAGAAGTTCGCGGCGGAACTGGCCTCGCGTGGCGGCGTGAACTTGAACGGCAACGACCTTCGGGCCGCCGACAAAGAGTACGGCACCAAAATGTTCAGTAACTTCACTCCGGACGAGCAGACTGCGATCCGAACCAAGGGCAAGATCCCCGAAACCGCTGCGTGGGCCGGACGCGCCTCCCTCGACGACCTGATGACGGAGTCGGCGCTGCAGTCTTTCATCGTAGATCAAAAAGCCTTCGACGATCGTATTCGCAAAGTGATCGCCGAAGCCTGATGCGACAGGAATTGAGAGCAGGGCACCGACCGGTAACGCGCTTGTGGTCGATAATGGCATTTCGGATCTGGGAAGGATAATATTCCTTTTTGAGAAGTCAACTATGCGAAACTCCGGAGGTTCAGGCACGTCTATAATAGTGATCGTTGTACGTTTCACTCCTAAGAAAACGTGAGTAATGGATCCTCCCCTGGGGCCGCTGAAACCGGCCCCAAATTTTTTTGTCTGCTTCAAATGGTAAAGGCGGCGCGGTGCAGAACGACGCGGGAGAGCCCGTCCGCTCCGACGAAGACTTCGGCGATGTCGAAACGGCAGGGAGGTTCTTCGCCACCGGCCGCGCGTTCTCCCAGAAAGGTTTGCGCGACGGCGATCAGGCGTTGTTGTTTGCGCAGATCGACCGCTTCCCGGGGACTGCCATGCCGAACGCCGCGACGGGTTTTTACTTCGAGGAAGACGAGGGTGACTTCGGGTGAGGTCGGCTCTTCTGCGATCACATCTATCTCTCCGGCAGAACAGCGGAAGTTCATCGCCACGATCCGCCAACCGTGCTGCTCCAGATAAGCCCGCACGACGGTTTCGCCCTCCGTACCGAGTCGCTTGCGACCACGCGGAGATTCAGTCATGGGGCGTCTTTGCCCGCAGCGCCTCCGAGACAGGCCGAAAGGATCTGCGATGCAGGGGACAGGGACCATGCTCCGCAAGCGCACGCAGATGCGAAGCTGCCCCGTACCCTTTGTGACCCGCGAAACCGTACACCGGGTACAACGCGTCGTATTCGCACATCAGGCGGTCGCGGGTGACTTTCGCGAGGATGGAAGCGGCGGCAATGGAGGCGCTGCGCGAGTCCCCTTTCACCAGCGCAACCTGATCGAGGGGGAAAGGCCGCACCGGCAGGCCGTCGATCAAGACGAGGTCGGGACGCATGCCGGGAGGCAGCGCATCCAGCGCCCGTCGCATGGCGAGGTGCGTGGCGCGTAGAATGTTGAGGCGGTCGATTTCCGGTGCAGAGACCACGCCAAGGCCGCAGCCTCGCGCTAGATTCAGAATAGGTTCGAAGAGATTTTCGCGCTGTCGGGGAGTAAGTTGCTTGGAGTCGTTCAGGCCGACAGGGTGCTTGCCAAAGGGCAGCACCACGCAGGCCGCGACAACTGGCCCTGCCAACGGGCCGCGACCGGCCTCGTCGATGCCTGCCACACACCGATAACCTTCCTCCAATACTTCCCGCTCCTCTTGCCACCAGTCGTGCAGCATATCAGCCTTTCTTGTTGCCTAATGCGTGATGCGGATACGGTTGAGAGGGAAGAAAATAAATGCGCATTTCCCAAGGATACGTTTGCGCTCGATGGTGCCCCAGAAGCGGCAGTCACTGCTGTTGTTGCGGTTGTCGCCCATGGCGAAATACTGCCCCGGCGCGAGCGTAAGAGGCTTCTTCGTCGCGAAGACAGCGTCGCTGTTCTGGGGATTGTCCAGCGGGATTTTGGGATCGAGATAGGGTTCTACCGGCGTGGTAAAGTTGGCTTCGCCGGGCAGTTTACGGAAGACTGCGCCGTCATGGATCCAGATCGCATCCCCTGGGATCGCCATGCAGCGCTTGATGAGGATGTTCTCTTTTTGCGGCAAGCCCAGAAAGAGATCTTCCCGATCCGCCTCTTTGGGCGCTCGGAAGACGATGATGTCACCACGCTTCGGCTCGCCCATACGGTAGGCCAACTTATTCACGAAAATATGATCGTGCACGCTGTCGGTATACTTTACGCCGGTGACCGTGTCGCGGCCAGGCTCATGGCCATGCAGCGTCGGTTCCATCGAGCCCGTTGGAATAAAGAAGGCCTGCACAAAGAAGGGTCGAATGATCAGAAAGACCAGAGCCCCTGCCACCAGAAGCGATTCGAGGAGTTCCGCAAGGCTGCGGGCCAGCGGATGAATCTTCTGTGGCCTGCCGGGAATGGTGACCTTCCGGCTCAATAGGAACAGACGCAGGCAGGTGAGGGCCAGCAGAAGGAGAACCAGGACAGGCACGCTCAGGTTCGCCAGCAGTTCGGAGGCTCCGGTGTCGGAAATCGTAGGCATAAGATGGCTGCTCCCAAAGAAAACATCCGGGCGCTCCGCTGTCTGGGAGCACCCGAACTGCACTACGAACCTCTGTTGGAAGGCGTTTCAGAGCCTGTGATTTCCCCGGCAATGAATTGCCGTTCTGATCGCTTCTAGTGGATGAAGCGGATACGGTTGAAGGGAAAGAAGATGACGGAGGCTTTGCCGATGATACGCTTGCGCTCGACAGTGCCCCAGAAGCGGCTGTCGTTGCTGTCGTTGCGGTTGTCGCCCATGACGAAGTACTGTCCCGGCTCGAGTTTGAGCGGCTCATGCACGCCGAACATCGCATCGCTGCGCTGCGGGTTTTCCAGCGGTAATTTGGGATCGAGGTAAGGTTCGTCCAGCTTTTTGAAGTCGGCATCGCCAGGGCTTTTGCGGAAGACCGCGCCGTCGTGGATCCAGAGTGTGTCGCCAGGAGTGCCCATACAGCGCTTGATGAGAATGTTCTCTTTTTGCGGTTGCCCCAGGTTGCGATCTTCGCCGTCCGCCTCTTTGGGGGCTTTGAAGACGACGATGTCGCCATGCTGAGGGTCGCCTAGCCGGTAGGTCATTTTATTGACGAAGATGTGATCGTGGACGGTGTCGGCATGGTCGATACCGGTAACGAGATTGTGGCCGGGCTCATGGCCGAGCAACGTGGGCTCCATCGACTCGGAGGGAATGTAGAACGCCTGCACAAAGAAGGGGCGAATGATGAGAAAAACCAGAACGCCCGCGATGATGAGCGATTCCAGGATCTCTGCGACACTGCGGGCGGCGGGGTGGGTCTCCTGCGGTTGGCCGGGAGGGGTCGTGACCTTCAAGCTCAACAGGACCAGGCGCAAAAAGGTCAGCGCCAGGGCGATCAAGACGATGGTCGCGACGTTCAGATTCGCCAGAAGTTCGGGAACTCCGGCATCGGAGGTGGTGTGCATGAGACGACTGCTCCTCAAAAAAGCGACGTTCGGGCGCTCCCATCGTGCGGAGCACCCGAACTGTATTACGAACGCCTACCGTTTGGCGTTTCGGTCTTCTTTGATGCGAGCCTTCTTGCCGATCACACCGCGCAGGTAGTAGAGTTTGGCACGCCGTACCAGACCGTGGCGCGCGACTTCGATTTTCTCGATGCGCGGCGAGTGCAGGAGGAAGGTGCGCTCCACTCCGACGCTGGCGTGAGAGATTTTGCGGACCGTGAAGCTGGTGCGCGTACTGGTGTTATTCTGGGCGATCACGATGCCCTCGAAGACCTGGATGCGCTCTTTGTCGCCTTCGACGACTTTAGCATGAACGCGAACGGTATCGCCGGGGCGGAACTTCGGCAGCGCGACGCGCTGCTCGACGCTGACCCGGTCCGCCTCATTGAACGGACGCTTTTTGTCTTTCGCTTCCTGCTCTTTGCGGCGGTTCTCATTGCTGGCCCATATTTCACGTGAACGCTCGATTTCGGCGCGTTCGATATCACGAATAACTTGCTGTGTCAGTGCCATCGGTATCCCCTTGTAGTTCCGTGCGCGGCTTGTCGTCCGTCTCGGCGGTCGGCTCCGGTAGTGGAGCATCGGTCGTGCGCATTGCGACCGGTCGGCTGTCGGGAGGGGATTGCGGCTCCTCCGCGTCCAGCAGTTTTCTATCCTGCGGCGTCAGGTTCAGGCGAGCGAAAAGATCGGGCCTGCGTTCCCGGGTGGCCTGTAGTTGATGCCACCGCCGCCAGCTTTCGATGCGGGCATGGTGCCCGCTCAGCAGCATCTCCGGCACCTCCCAGCCGCGAAACGAGCGCGGGCGGGTGTAGTGCGGATACTCCAGCAGATTGTCGGTAAAGGTATCCTTCACCGCGCCCTGCGCATCGCCCAGTGCGCCGGTTTGAAGGCGCGTCAGGGAATCCACGATGATCAGGGCTGGCAGTTCACCGCCCGTCAAAATATAGTCGCCGACAGAGATCTCGTCGGTCACGAGGTGCTGCCGCACCCGCTCGTCCATGCCTTCGTAGTGGCCGCAGAGCAGGATCAGATGCGCCTCCTGCGACCAGGCGCGGGCCGTCTCCTGAGTAAACAGGGGGCCGCGCGGGTCGGTCACCGCAATCCGCGGTGGCGGCTCGCATCCCGCAGTCAAATCTTCCAGGGCAAGCGCAATCGGCTCGATCTTCATGACCATGCCGCCGCCGCCGCCATAGGGCACATCGTCGGTGGTCTTATGCCGATCAAATGTGTAGTCGCGCAGGTTGACTACACGCACGGTGATGAGTTCTCGCTCGCGCGCCCGTTTCACGATGCTATGGTCGAGCGCGGCCTCGATCATCTCCGGAAATACGGTGACGATGTCGATTCGCATCACACAACAGGTTCCTGCTCTTCAGGCAGTAGGCCGGGGGTCGGTACGACCACGATGCGGCGGCCCCGTAGATCGACCTCGCGGACGATCTCTTTGATGGCAGGCAGCATGATCTCGCTCTTGCCCTCTCCAATTACATAGACGTCGTGGGCTTTCGCGTCGCCGCGCAGTACAGCCGTCAACGGCCCCAGCACACGCCCGGCCTCGGTGACGACTTCGCACCCGACCAGGTCGTGAATATAGTACTCGTTGGCCGGAAGCCGCACCGCTTCCGTGGCGCGGATCAGCACCTGCGCATCGCGCAGCAACTCCACGTCTTCGATCCGGTGGACGCCCTTGAGCTTCAGCAGCACCTGCTCTTTGTGGTGACGGGCGGTCTCCACGTCCCAGAGCTGCTTCGTACCATCGGGCAGACGGAGACAGACCTGACGCAGGCGGGCAAAACGGTCGGGGAAATCGGTCGAGAGGCGCACTTTGGCCTCTCCTTTGATCCCGAACGGGGCGACGATCTCCCCGACCATCAGGCTCCACTCTTCCAGACTCATGTTGTCTTGCGGAGTCGGCATAGTCTAGGCGATGATCTCGACGTAGACTTTGCGTTTGTCTTTCATGGCAACGGACTTGACGACCGTACGGAGTGCATTCGCGATACGTCCTTGCTTGCCGATCACTTTACCCAGGTCACCCGGTGCGACGCGCACTTCGTAGGTGGTAGCCTCTTCCTGTGCGACTTCGGTAATGGTGACTTGGTCCGGCTCATCGACGAGCGCTTTGACCAGATATTCGATCAGGCTTTGCAACGGTTTGACCCCTTCTTCGGTTGATTATTTGGCTGCGGCTTCTGCTCGTGCTTCGCGCGCGGCCTTCTTTGCCGCCTCTAAACGGTCCAGGATGCCCTGTTTGCGGAACAGATCGTGGATCACTTCGGTGGGCTGCGCTCCCTTAGAGAGCCATGCCAGCGCCTTGTCAGCGTCGATATTGACCGTTGGGGGGTTTGCGCACGGATCGTACTGTCCGATCGTCTCGATGAAGCGGCCGTCTCGCGATTCGGTGCTGTTGGCTACTACTACGCGGTAGACAGGTCTTTTTTTCGCGCCCAGTCGCTTCAATCGTATCTTCACTGCCACGGTATTCACACTCCTTATGTTTTCGGAACGCCGATATTTTAAACCGGCCTGGATTGCGTCTATAGGGATCCGCCTCTGAGGACGGAGAGGACGACTAGCGTTTGTTGAAGGGATTGCGGAAACGTCCGCCCTTGCCGCCAGTGGGCATTTTCGGCCCGGAGCGACGGATCAGGGTGCCTACGCCGCCATTGCCACCGTTCCCGCCAGGCCCGCCTTTGCCGCCTGGCCCCATCATGGAACGGATCATTTTCCGCATCTGCTCGAACTCGTTTAAGAACTGGTTGACATCCTGCACATTCTGTCCGCAACCCTTGGCGATACGCCGTCGGCGCGGCCCGTTGATGACGGCGGGATTGCGTCGCTCTTCCAGCGTCATGGACTGAACGATGGCCTCTTTGCGCGCCAGCAGCTTAGGATCGATGTTGACCTGATCCAGCATCTGGCTGTTGACGCCGGGGAGCATCTTGAGGATGTTCTCCAGCGGCCCCATCTTTTTCATCTGCTGCATCTGTTCGAGAAAGTCGTTGAGATCGAACTTGCTCTCACGCAGCTTCTTTTCGAGCTCTCCCGCCTTCTT
>JAYUMV010000345.1:0-12037 GCA_043762265.1 Chthonomonadaceae bacterium
ATCTGTTGCTCAGGCTTCTCTCCCTTCAATCTCTCCTCTCCTCTTTTACCTTTGTATTTTCTCTGTGAATCTCCGTGGCTCCGTGTCTCTAGCGAAGCGGGTGGTAGAATCCGCATCCTGAAGTTCAGGAATCGGCCCGTTTGCTGTCGAATAGAGAGGCAAGTAATCCGATCTGTTCGGAAAGGAGCCTCATGTCTCATACTACTATCGTGCGTGCCCTTTTGGGTCTTTTCCTGTTGGCTTGTGTCTCTCCCGTTTTCGCGCAGGTCGTGACTCCGCCCGAGGCGAAACTCAAGGTCTGGGAATATGCGGAATACTGGGTCGTGCCAGTGCGGGTGCATCTCTTGCGAGAGACGGTGACGACAGCGGCGGGAACCACCCTCGCCAACTCTGACATCGCGCGTATCTTTCGCAAGGCGAATGGGATCTGGCATGCTGCCGGAGTGCATCTGCGCGTGGAGTCGATTGTCAGCGAAAAGCCTGCTACTCGGGGAGAGAATGAACACAAGACGGAAATGCCGATCGAAGCCCTGCTGGCTCTGCGTCCTGCGGAGACCCGACAGGAAGGCATGTTCCACGTCTACTACCTAGGGGCGATGTCTCCGAATGGGATCTATATGCGTCGGGACGGGATCTTCGTCAAAGAGACAGCGAAGTTGCGGCCGGTGGAAGGCGGAATCGATGAACCGCTGCCGCGTGTCTCCGCGCACGAACTGGGACATGCCATGGGACTGCCGCACCGCCAGGACAGGACCAATCTCCTGGCTTCCGGCACGACAGGCACCAGCCTGAATGAGGTTGAGATAGAGATCGTGCGCCAGACGGTGAGCCGATTGAAATGGGTGGAGACGCCGGAAACCTGTCTCAAAACCGCAGACGCGATGCTCACCATCGGCAAGAAAGAGGAGGCGCTCTCTCGCTATCGCGCCCTGCTCGAACTATCTGGCGATGACAAAGCCAAAGCGGCGCTTCGAACGAAAATCGAGCATGCGACGGCGTCTGCGGGAGCAGAAGGGCACGGGAGGGAAACCAAGTCCGATGCGAAGCCATAACAGGTTTAACGGTCACAGAGGATTTACACTGCGCGATGTGCTGATCGGGAGCCTGATCGTGGGAGTCACGACTTTGTTTGTCGAGATACAGGTGGGCTCCTCGCACGCGACCGCGCGGGGGGCGCTCTGCCAGAGTAACGCCCGCCAGGTCGGTATCGCCCTTTTTATGTATGCCGCGGATTACGACGGCAAACTGCCCTCCGATGCCGGGAGCTTTATAGGCATCGTCAACAGCGCGCATCCTTATATGCGGGACTACTCGCGCTTCTACTGCCCGGAAACCAATACCACGTCTCGAAGCCGCAAACTCGGTTTTCGAACACCGCGACTCTACGCAGGATTGCCAATCGCTTCCGGATGGCCGGACCCCTATTTGGGAGGGAAGATCGCAGATCCGGAGCGCACGATTCTGCTTTATGAATCGAACACCGATGAGGGAGCGGAGGTGCTGCCCTCCTACCGCCATAATGGCGGCGCGGTCTGTCTGTTGTTCACAGGTCAGACCTGCTGGGAGGCCGATCTTACCCCCCGCAAATGACCGAAATCCGCTCGATGCCGCACCCGGCTATTGTCTCACTTAACGCCTGCGGTTCGCTTTTGAGCGGGGCGAATGCTCGTAGCGCGGGATATAGAGACCGTTACCACGCAGGTTGGGGATCCACTCGGGCACGGCGTCGCCGAGCGAGTGGGAGTCCAGTCCTTCCGCGATGAGGCGTGCAATCAACTCTTGGGACCGGGGATCGTCCTTCGCGCGTTCACGGAGGGTACCGATCGCATGGCCCGCCTGGTCGTGGACACCAGGATTGGTGGCGTCGGCGTAGGCGGTAAAGATCGTACGCCAGACATCGAGGTCGTAGCGCGGATTGCGGCATGGGCAGAGCAGTTCCAGTGCCGCTTTCTGCGATTTCGGATCTCCGCAAGAGATCGTCTCCAGCAGCGCGGGCAGATCACGAGAGCGAACTTTGGCGCGCCGCTCCAACACAACGGCCGGTTGAAGCTCGGGATCGATTTTATCGGGCATGGGCAGCTCTCCTGAGAAAGGGTAGGTTGCTACTTTGTCGTTTTACGGCCCTTTATCGCTAAACAGAGGTACCTCGAAATAGGGTTCGACTTGCAATTCCGCAGGACGGAAGGTATACTCAATAGACATGTTGTGAAAAATCACACAAACCGCCCGACGAGGCCGCCGCGCTCGACGACCCCTGTTGTGGGAGGGTGGGAGGTACTGCAATGGCAGTTCTGGAGAGAGCTTCAACTTCTTCGATCCTGAGTCGCGCCGAACGGTATGTCGGACGCGATCTGATGGACATCTACACGAAAGTCATGGCGCAGGAGAGGCTCTCCTACGACGATGGCGTTCGCCTCTACAAGACCCCCGATCTATCCGCCGTAGGCTACATGGCGAATATCGTGCGGGAACGCCTGCATGGCGACCGCGCCTACTACGTGCGCAATCAGCACATCAACTACACGAATATCTGCAACAAGGGCTGTAAGTTCTGCTCCTTCTACGCGAAAAAGGGCGGCCCAGCCCCGTATGAAATGGACATGGCCATGGTGCGCAGTCGCCTGCGCGAACACATGGATGTGCCGATCACCGAAGTTCACATGGTCGGCGGCATCGATCCTCGACTGCCTTACCAGTACTACCTTGACTTGCTCCATACCGTAAAAGAGACGCGTCCGGGCGTGCACATCAAGGCGTTTACGGCGGTAGAACTGGTTCAGATCCAGGAGGTGGCGGACAAGCCCCTGGAAGATGTTCTGCGCGAACTGATGGCGGCGGGGCTCGACTCCTTGCCGGGCGGCGGCATCGAAATACTTTCGGATCGTGTTCACCAGGAGCTGTTCGAACGCAAACTCGACGGCGAAGAGTGGATGAATGTCTCGCGTGTTGCGGCGAAAGTCGGCCTGACACAGTACGCGACTATGCTCTATGGGCATATCGAAACGCTGGAAGAGCGTGCCGATCATCTCGTCAAGATCCGGGAACTTCAAGATGAGACCGGCCACTTCGTCACCATGACACCGCTCTCCTTCCATCCCGAAAATACCGAACTCGAACATGTGCCGCATCCCACCGGCTACGACGATCTGCGCAACCTTGCGGTCGCCCGCCTGATGCTCGACAACTTCGCCCATATCAAGTCGTTCTGGATCATGAACACGCCTCAGATCACTCAACTCAGCCTCTGGTACGGCGCGGACGACATGGACGGCACGGTACACGAATACGAGATCACGTACAAAGACGGCGACCACGGCAACAAGAAGCAGCAACTGACGCGCAAGCAGATGATCCGGATGATTGAAGAGGCCGGACGCGAGCCCGTCGAGCGGGACAGCCTCTATCGTGAGGTGACTTCCCGACCGGAAGAGGCCGAACCGATTGTCACCGGGTTTATTCCGCTTTCCGTGCGGAACTGAGGAGAGGTTGTGAAGATACCGCGGGCGTTGCGACCGGGAGATACGATCGGCATCGTGGCGCCCTCCGGCCCGATTCCACGTGAGGAGTCGGAAAAGGGAGTGGCGCTTCTCGAAGCACGTGGCTACCGAGTCGTGGTAGGGGACAATGTGATGGGCCGCCACCCGTCCTACGACTATCTGGCTGGCGCCGATGCAGAGCGTGCGGCAGACCTGAATGCGATGCTGTCGCGCTCCGACATTCAGGCCGTTTTCTGCGCTCGCGGCGGATACGGCGCGATGCGGCTTTTCGACCGCATCGACTGGGAAGCCGTGCCGAAGGAGCCTAAAATCTTCGTCGGATATAGCGACATCACCAGCCTGCATACGGCCCTGGCGGTGCGGTGCGGATGGGCCACGTTTCACGGCCCGATGATCGGCGCACTCTCGAAGCTCAGCCCGGAGTCGGCGGAGGTCTACTGGCGCATCCTGGAGAAGCCGGAACCCTTCGGGCTCCTGCCTGCCGCCCCGGACACCCTGACGACTCTCATCGGAGGGCAGGTAGAAGGGGAGTTGGCGGGCGGGTGTCTGTGTCTTCTGGCACGGGCCTGTGGCAGCCACTTCGCACCCGATTTTCGAAATAAGATCGTCTTGATCGAGGATGTCGGGGAAGCGGTCTATCGCGCCGACCGGGATCTGATGCAACTCAAGAACGCCGGACTGCTGGATCAGGCCGCCGGTTTTGTGATCGGCAGCATCACCGGCTGGCAGAAACAAGAGTCGGAGCCGCCCGTCAATACGCCGCAGGCGCTCTGGCAAGACTATTTCGGCGCCCTTGGCAAACCTGTCGTCACCGGTTTTCCCTTCGGGCACGAGCCCGATCCTCTTATGATCCCTCTCGGTATCCGTGCTCGGCTTGATGCCGATGCCCGCACTCTCACCCTCCTCGATCCCGCCACAACCTGATCCCTCTCCGCGACAGACCTGGTAGTCGGGATTGTCGCGGAACCTTGAGAACTCCACCCCCGTCATAAGAGATTAGTAGGACCACCTTGCACGCCCATGTATCGGGCGCTCCGGTTCGAACAGAAAGTTCTCTCGCTGAAGAGAAAGGAAATGACATGCTTACCCAATCTACCAATAAAATGTTTTGTACCCTGGGGGTTGCCGCTCTCGTCGCCTTCGGGGCCCATAGTGCACACGGTCAGTCTCGAACCGTCGCGCTAAAACCTGGAACGGTCGTCGCGGTCCATCTTGAGGATTCTCTCTCCTCGAAGGATTCTCAGAAAGGCGACCGATTTGTCGCGACGGTCGATGATAGCAACTCTCAGGGCGACTGGCGTTCCGACGCCCTGCCAGCGGGCTCAAAAATTAAAGGTTACGTGCGTTCCGTCACTCCCCAGCAGGACAAGCATCCGGGCACGCTCGATCTGGCCTTCGACCGTCTTCTCCTCCCAGACGGCCGCTCGATGAGCATTCAGGGGGCGCTCATTTCGCTCGACAACAAGAGCATCTCGAAAGACAAGCATGGCCTCTTAGTCGCCAACAAGGGCCATAGCAGCAACCGGCTGACCTATGTCGGCATCGGAGCCGGCGCTGGCGCGCTCGTCGCCATCATCGCCAGCCGCAAAAATGTCCTCGAAGACACTCTGATTGGCGCGGGCGCCGGTCTGCTGTATGGCGCACTCGACAAGGGTAAGAGCCCCAGCAATGTGAACCTGAAGGCGGGAACACAGATGGGCGTTCGTCTGGACTCACGAGTGGCCTACGCTCGGAAATAGTCACGAGGGTAGGAAAAAAACACCCTTCACCCCAATTTAGATTGGGAGCGAAGGGTGTTTTTGTCTTTCGTCTGTGGTAGAAACCTCTAGATCGTAGGATCCTGGGGGGATGCGGCCATCACTTTCGGCGTCATATCGACTGGCATTCCCTTCATAGCGCTGAAGTAAAAGTTGATGCCCTTTTGAGACATAAGCGAGCCCGCGATCGCCATGAGAAAAAGTCCGGCGATCCTCAAAAAGAGCCAACCAAACTGGGTGCCGATCTTTAGAGCGGACGGATCGGTTTTGGGATTGCCCGTGAATACCAGCCCCAAAGCCTGCTCGGAACTGGTCATGAACAGGTGGTAAGCGATATAGAATACGACACCCAGAAGGCCTACGCCTGTAAGAAAAATGAGGGCGCCCAGGACTCGGCCAAGGAGATCGCCGCGATAGCCAGAACTCATTAGGTGAGGCTCCTTTACATAGAGACAGGTTAGCTAAAGGACCAGGGTAGACAGCTCCACAGCCTCTACCCTGTCATCATATCAGATATTCAGAGGCTTGGCAAGCAAGCGACGGCAGACTAGGGACGCACCAGCGAGGTCGCGGCGGTCATCAGCGATTGCAGCAGACCCGGAGCCACACCGAATAGGAGGGACAGGGAAGCGGCGATCCCGATGGCGACGATGACGCCGCCCGTAGACTTCGCTCGCACGGGCTCCAGCCTCGAATCCGGCTCGACGAAGCACATGGTAGCGGCAATGCGCAGATAGTAGGCGAGGGAGATCACGCTGGCGAATGCCATCGTGATCGCCAACCAGATCTGACCGGCCTGCAAAGTGGCGTAAAACAGAAACCACTTGCCCATAAAACCCATCGTGCCGGGGATACCGCCCAGCGAACAGATAAAAATGAGCATCATGTAGGCTGCCGTCGGATCGTTGTACCAGAGACCTTTCAGATCGGTGATCGACTGGTAGTCTTTCCCGCGATTCGACAGCCAGACCAGGACCCCAAAGGAGCCCAGCGTCATCAAGGCGTAAGCCAGCAGGTAGAAAATCGCGCCACTCATCGCCATTTCGTGCGCGGCCTGCACATTTCCCGCAGTTCCATGAGGGCTCGCTCCGAGCGCCGAGACCGCGACCATGAGGTAGCCTGCGTGCGCGATGGACGAATACGCTAACATACGTTTCACGTTGTCCTGTGTGACAGCCAGGAGATTGCCCGTGAACATAGTGAGGACCGCAAGGATCTGGATCCCACCGAGCCAGTAGGGAGAGATCGGGCCGAGTGCGTGGAAAATGCGTAGAATGGCCGCAAATGCGCCGATCTTGGCCGCTGCCGCCATAAACGCAGTCACGGAAGTCGGTGCGCCCTCATAGACGTCGGGGGTCCACATATGGAAGGGGACCAGCCCTGCCTTGAACGCAAGACCGACCAGGAGCAGTCCTATTCCGATTAACAGCATGATCGGAGGTCCCGCCATCGTGCTCAGGTGTGTCGACAGGAGGGTCAAGTTAGTGGTTCCACCGGCGATGGAGCCGTGCATCCCCCCAGAGACTGCTCCGGCGGATCCCCCGTAGATGAGGGCGATGCCGTAGAGCAGAAATCCCGCGGCGAACGCGCCAAGCAGAAAGTATTTCAGAGCCGCTTCTTCGCTGCGCTCCTCGGTACGGGCGAACCCGGTCAGGACATAGAGAGCGACCGAGAGGATCTCGACGGCGATAAATAGGACGATCAGATCGTTCGCAGCGGCCATCAGCATTGCGCCGGAGGTCGAGAACAGCACAAGCGCGTAGTACTCGGCGTGGTGCAGGCCGCGATTCTGAAGGTAGGTCATCGCGACCATGATGGCGAGCCCTGCGACCACGATGAGGATCAGGCTGCATGCCTGAGAGAAAGAGTCGGCGGCGATCGCGCCATTGAAAGCGATCCCAGTGGTGCCTTCTGTCAGCGCTCCAAGGGCGTAGAACCCCGCGATGAAGACACCCGTAAGTGCGATGGAGGCGCTGAAGAGTTTAGATCGACGCCAGAAACCGAGGCAGGCGTCCCCCACGAGTACGATCATACCGGTGACCATCAGGATCAGGATCGGCAGAATCGCATGGATACTGGTGAAGTTGTTCATATCAGGCTTGAACCTCCGTTGCGCTCAGGAGGCGAGAATCGAAGGCCTCGCCCTGAGGCTGGCGTTCCTGCGCATTGGGAAACAGTTTCTGTCGCAGCATGCGCGGCAATGTTCTAGAGCCCGGTTTCGTGCGTCCATTCGGACCTGGGGGCGGCGTTCTGCGGCCGGGCATCGGCGTCGGGGTCTCATTGGCAGGGGAACCGGGCGGGGCTCCACTCGGAGTGGCTCCTTTGGGCGCTCCGCCGCCAGGAGCAAAGCCACCTGGTCCCATGGGATAGACATAATGGAGTGGTTTCTCTTGTTCAGGGGCTTTCCCGCGTCGGCTTCTGCCGGAATCGTTCAGGGCATGCGCCATGGCTTCCTTGTCGAGCATACCGGTGACCGGTTGAGTGCCAGTGGCCCCTGGAAAATCTTCAGAAGAGATCAGACTCTCTGTGCCGGCAGGAATGAGGGTGTTGACGGCTATCTCCATGCGTTGGGTCCAGAATCCGCTTCCAAGGCCAAACCAGAAGATGACGGCGACCAGGGGCAGCAGTACGGCCCACTCCATCCGAGTGAGATCCGGGAACCGGCGCAGCGCTGGCTTCTTGGTGGTTCCGAGCATCAGACGCTGATACCACCAGAGCAGATAGACGGCCGAGAGGATCATCCCGGTACCGGCCAGCGCGGTCGGCCAGTAGCCTCCGAACTGGTTTGTAGTCGCGGAGATCCAACTTCCGAGCAGAATGGGGAACTCACCGGTGAAACCATTGAAAAAGGGCACGGCCAGGCTCGAAAGCGTGGCGATGAGCAGCATCGTCGCCAGCATAGGAACGATCTTTTTCAGGCCACCATAATCGGCGATCCAGCGCGACCCGCCCCGCTCCGCGAGCATACCCACCAGGAAAAACAGCATTGGCGTCGAGATGCCGTGGTTGATGTTCTGGAGCGCCGCCCCCATTGTTCCTATCCGAGTAAAGGTGAATATCCCCAGAATAACGAATCCGAGGTGGGCCAGACTGGAGTAGGCGAGCAGGCGCTTGATGTCGGTCTGGACCGCCGCGACCATAGAACCGTAGATGATGCTGACCACGGCCAGGGAGATGAACACCGGTGCATAAGCGTGGGACTGCACCGGGAACATCGGCAAGAGAAATCGCAGGAAGCCGTAGGTGCCCATCTTGACCATGATCCCGGAGGAGATCACATTGCCGGCAGTTGGGGCCTCTGCATAGGTATCCGCCAGCCACGAGTGGAAGGGGAACATAGGCACTTTGATCATAAAGGCCAGCGCAAAGGCGGCGAATAACCACATCAGGGTCCCTACCGGTGCGCTGCGCAGAGCCGATCCTGCCGATGAGGTCATGTCAGACAGCGCTACCACATCGAACGAGCCGGAGACTTGATAGATTCCGATGATCGCCACGAGCATGAGGATGCTGCCTGCAAACGTATAGAGGAAAAACTTCAGGGCGGCGGCCTGCCGGTTGGCGCTGCCGAAGATGCCGATCAGGAAATAGAACGGAATCAACATGGCTTCCCAGAAGAAATAGAACAGCACCAGGTCGAGGGCGCAGAACACTCCGATCAGTCCGGTCTCGAGAAGCAGCAGGAAGACCATGAACTCCTTGATGCGGTCCTTGAGCGAGAAGGAGAAGATCGTCACCAGGGTCATGAGCAGCGTCGTCAGCACGATCATCAGCAGGCTGATGCCATCTACACCCAGATGGTACTGAATGTGTATCCCGCCCAGACTGATCCAGCTAAAGTTCTCGACGAACTGCATGTTCCGGGTGTCGGCGTGGGCATAATGGCTGTCGAACAGTCCAAAGACGATGAGCGAGACCACGAAGGTGAGCAGGGTGAAGCCCAGCGCAATCCAGGTGACCAGAAGACGCGCGGTGTCCTCGATGACCGGTTTCGCATCCTTGTCCTGAACGCCCACTGCCTTCGCAGAAAGATCTCTAGGGCGCGGCAGGCACATGACGATGATGGCTCCCAGCAGAGGGAGGAACGTCAGCAAACTGAGTAGGTTAGGTGTCCCGGAGGTAGGCATCTTTTTTCCTGAAAAGTTGTGTCAGTGCGCGATCAGAGACTGCCACGTAGCGAGCAGACCCAGCACAATGACGACCACGCCGACAAGCATGCCAAGCGCGTAGTTGCGAACGTAACCCGTCTGAACAAGTCGCCCGACGTGGCTGATTCCCCCGACAAGTTTCCCCAAGCCGGACCCGACGCCGTCGAGACCGGCATCCACCGTACGCCACAGAATGGATGTGGAAACGTAGCCTCCGAACCGAATGAAGACAGCCTCATAGAGGGCATCGAATCCCCATTTTGCCACGAGGAATCGATAGATCAGGTTGGAAGGCTTGCGGGCAGGATCAAGCATTTCGCCCTGTTGCATCCGCTGTTTGTATACGAACGCGGCCGCAGACAGTCCGGCGATGGCGACCAGGGAAGAGAGGATATAGCCAACGATGGGACTACCGAGCAGGCTTTTTCCCTCTTCCAAGCCACCCAACTTCAACGGCGCAATGCAGGTGTCCAGAAAGCCTCCCATGAAGAGGGGCAGTAGGATCAATCCACCGACCACTGAGAGGAACGCTAACACATAGAGCGGGAGAAGCATTGTTGGCGGCGATTCGTGGACATGTCCCGCTGCCGGTTCGTCGTGGTGCTCTTCGTTGCTGTGGTTCAGGTTCGGCAGCTTGCCATCTTCGAACCGCTTGTCGGTGTAGAAGGTCTTCCACATCATACGATTCATATAGAACGCGGTGAGGAAAGCGGTTCCGAGGCCGACCGCGTAGAGGATCAGACCGGATCCCCAGGGCGAGGCGGAGGCGCTGTCGAGAATGGCGTCCTTACTCCAGAAGCCAGCCATCAGTGGGAAGCCGGCAATGGCGTAAGTTCCGATGAACATGAGGGTGCAAGTTTTCGGGATGAGCGCCTTCAGGCCGCCCATCTTGTTCATGTCCTGCTCGCCGTTCATCGAATGGATCACGGCACCGGAGCCCAGGAAGAGCAGGGCTTTGAAGAAAGCGTGGGTAGTGACATGGAACATCGCCGCCTTGAAGTTGCCGACGCCGCACGCCAGGAACATGTAGCCGAGCTGTGAGATCGTGGAGTAAGCAAGAACCTTCTTGATGTCGGTCTGCACCAGTCCGATCGTCGCGCCGATCACGGCGGTAGCGAGGCCGATCCAGGCGACGATCTGAAGCGCGGTCGTGGACTGAACGAAGAGCCAGGAGCAGCGCGTCAGCATCACCACTCCGGCAGTGACCATGGTAGCGGCATGGATCAAGGCCGAGACAGGCGTCGGTCCGGCCATAGCGTCCGGCAGCCAGACGAACAGCGGCAACTGCGCCGACTTGCCGGCAGCTCCGATAAAGAGCAGCACGCACATGGTCGTCACCGCAGGCGCGAACCAGAGCGTCAGACCGCTGAGATCATGGCCCAGAACGTCGTGATGCAGGGCAGCGAGCTGCATCACGCCCGTGCCCTTGGCGTTGAAGAACGAGAGCGTGCCGAAGACGCTCCAGACCGCCATCATGCCGAGCGCAAATCCCAGGTCACCAACACGGTTGACGATGAACGCCTTGTTGCCTGCTCTGGCATTGGCGATATCGGTGTACCAGAAACTGATCAAGAGATAGGAGCAGGTTCCGACCCCTTCCCATCCGACAAACATCAGCAGGAAGTTCTCGCCGAGAACGAGCAACAGCATCATGAAGATGAACAGGTTGAAATAGGTGAAGAACCGGTTGAACTCTTTGTCTTCCGCCATGTAAGAAGTCGCGTAGATATGGATCAACCCGCCTACTCCCGTAACGATCAGCGTCATCAAAAGCGACAACGGATCGAGGAGTAGCGCGAAGTTGACCTGAAATCCGCCGAACTTGATCCAGGGCGCCTCCGGCGAGGAGAACGGCAGCAGTGCCGCGTAAGCGCGGTGTTCGGGAGCGCCCATGACGAAAGGCAGCAGGATAAGCGCCACGAGGAACGAGGCGAACACCACGACCGGCGCCACGAACGACACCGCGTTTTTGGCCTTTTGTGGGTCCTTATAGAGAAATCCGGCGAAGGCGTTGTGAGCGAATCCCAGGAGGGGCAGCCACACGATCAGCCAGGCAAGAGAGAGCATAAGCGAGGCTCCTGAGTCAGTTCTTCAGCAGATGTACTTCGTCGATGTCGATGGACTCACGTTGGCGGAACATCATGACGATGATGCCGAGGCCGACCGACACTTCGGCGGCGGCGACTGCCAGGGCGAAGATCACATACATCTGCCCATTGGTCTGCCCGAAATGGCGACCCAGCGCGACGAAGGTAAGATTGGCGGAATTGAGCATCAACTCGATGCACATAAAAATGACGATCGGATTGCGTTTGACAAGCACCCCGATCACACCGATGGTAAAGAGAATGCCCGCAAGTACCAGATAGAAATGGGTCGGTACCATGATATCTCCGTCTTAATCCAGTTTCCGCTTGGCCAACACGATGGCGCCGATCACCGAGATCAGCAGCAGAATGGAAGTGATTTCGAAAGGAAACAGCCAGGGCAACTGCGGATTGTACAGAGAGAGCCCGATGGTCTGCACCGTTCCCAAATTCGCGACCTCGGCTTCTCCGGCTGGCGTGGTCGGCATCGCCATCAATGCCTGCGAGAAGATCAGGGCGGTAAGGAACATGCCGCCTAACGCCAGCGC
>JAYUMV010000346.1:0-34533 GCA_043762265.1 Chthonomonadaceae bacterium
ACATCCTTTTCGCGCTCCAGGCGCGCCGCGCAGACGATCAAAGGCGTTTCCGCGGTGATCCCGAGTTCGGCCCGTATCTGCGTGGAAGACGCCAGCTTCTGCGGATCGAGCGGTCGGATCCCGTTCAGAATGGTGGTCACTTTCTGCTCAGGGGCTTCACCGCGCCGGAGCACTCCAGCGCGCGCCGCATCCGAAATCGCGACGCAGTGCGCCATATACCGGCTCACCCACTTATGCGCCGCATGAAAGATCGCCGACTTCACTCCAGTATGACCGGCATGTTCCGGGTCCAGGAAATGCTGTGTCGCCACAAAACGGCCTTTGCGGGCTTGCCGCACCGCCAACGCCGAGGCCAGACTCGTGCGCCCATTGTTGGCATGGACGATATCGAGCTGACCAGACTGAAACAGGTCTGCCAGGATTTTCACCGCTGGCCGATTGATCAGTCCTGCCTGGGGAATAGAAATGACCTTGAGGCCTTCCGCGCTGGCTCGTTCCGCCAGAGGGCTGGCAGCCGGACAGGCGATCATCGCCTCCACGCCCAGATCCCGCAGCGCGCACCCCAGGTCGAGCATATAACGTTCGGTCCCTGCAAACTCCGTCGTATCGATCAACAGCGCGACCCGTAAATTACTCATATTCTCCTTGAAAAAGGTTCCTGATTCTCATTCCGAAGGCTGCACGCGGGTTTCGGCAAACGTCCAGCGTTTGTTGGCCAGAAAGTTCCATATCGCCACCAACAGGATGGCTGTTCCCTTTGCCGCTGCCCAAACAGGCCTCGGAGGGTTGCCATGTACCTGCCCGGACAGGAGCAAAATCACCAGCGCCATGATCAGAGTGTTCAGGCCATAGCCCACCACGTTCACGGCCACGAACTTCAGGTACTGGGTATGCCGACGGTCGGCTCCCAACCCTCGAAAGGTCCAGAGGCTGTTCCAGAGGTAGCCATTGGTCACTGCTACCGCGAACGACAGCGTATTCGCCGCCAGCCAGTGCAGGCCGAACCTATCCATAAGTTGCCGCGAAATCAACACATCGAGCACAGTGCTCGAAGCTCCGATCAGGCAAAACTTGACGAACTGTTCCCAGCCTTTAGCCACTCGCCTGCCTTGCCTTCATCGATTCCAGGACACGCTGACGATACGCCGCTTCCGCAATAACGGCGCTCTCACGCATCTGCAGAGCTTCCCGATCCTTCAGCAGAAAATAGACCATAGTCGCCATTCCCACGGCAGCCCAGACCATCAGGAGAGGCCCCCGCGCGTAGTAGTGGTCTACCATCCCGTGCACCAACTTGTTGATCATCAGTCCGGCAGGCACACTGAGCAGCGAATAGAGTTTGTCGTTACGACTCACCTTCTTCTGGGACTTGTAGATCATTAAGAACGCGACGAGCTGAACGCCTGCAAATGCCAGAAGACCAGGCACACCTGTCTCCGCCAGAGTGATCCAGAAAATGTTCGTCGCATCGACCTCTTTGCGCAGGCCGATCCCAACGCCATAGAACGGGCTCTTTTCAAACTGACTCCGGGCATAATCGATCGTCTGGTAGCGTGCCTCGATATTATCCCGTTCTCGGCCGAAGCCGGTCGCGTAGTCCTTTTTCTCATTCGGCAAGAGATTCCAGAAAATCGCGATGACCGGGATCAAAACGACCATGACTTGCAGCAGAAATTTGAACTTTCCACGCAAGATGATGACCATGATGGTTCCGGCTATGGCACCCAACCAGGATCCGCGAGAGAGGGTAAAGATAAGGCCAGCAGTGATGATGACGGTAGCCACGAAGAGTGCGATCTTGGTCTTGCCTTTTTCCGCTGCCATCCATAACTCGATACAGACGACCACTCCAAAACCAAGCGAGGAGCCGACGCCGTTCTTATGCAGACCGAAAATAAAAAAGTTATTGGCAATCAGACCGGATGCCGCGAGGAACACACAGACAGCGATGAGGAGATTGAATCCCCAGAGCAGATGCTCTGGCTTCTCCGCAAAATTGGAATAGAGAATCGTTGCCAGGACAAAGTAGAGAATCATCTGGAGCATCGCCGTCATCACGGTATCCGGATGCCAGTCGGTCAGGGACGAGGCCATACAGACCGAGAGATAGAGGAGGATGGGCAGCATGTAAGGCCCGAATTTCACACCCTTCTGTTGCGTGATCTGGCGGAACAGAAATACGAGCAGACACAGGGTAAGATCGATCTCTGCAATGGAGAATCGAAACGCCCCCTCTCCATTTGAAAGATCGCCTTGCAGAGGTGCGGAGGCGAAGGTGATCGCCAGAGCGAGGCTTGGGAATCGCCAGGCGATGGCCAAGAACAAGGATCCGTAGATGATGGCATAAACCATCATCGGATCTTCCATAGTCAATCCAGCCCCCAGCGCCATAAAGCATCCGAGGATCAGGGTCGCGACCACCAGCATAGAGGTGGATGTCAGTTTGAATTCGTTAAATTTCATAGGGCGGTACAGCCTTTACCGATTCATGCGGCGGGAGGGAGGGCTGCTTGCTGCGCAGTCGCCTGTTGCTGAGCCAGTTCACGAATGCCTTCGTGCGGCCCTTTCCCAAGATACCATTTCAAAATACGTCCCCAGAGTTCGATCTGAGGCTTGAGTTCAGCGCGCTTGGATGGTTTTACTACGCATATCAGGGACCAGATCGTCATCCGCAAGACGGCGCCCTGGCACATACTGACACGCGCGACGAACTCCAGAAAAGGCCCATAGTGTTTGCGCATGAAGCGCAGTTGACTGCGGTGGAACTCGCAGAACTGACGGTCCTTGATCGCCACGCTGCTCTGCCCCCCGTAGTGTACGATGGTCACGTCCGGAATGAACGCCACCTTCCAACCGTCTTTATGCATCCGCAACTGCCAATCGGTCTCTTCGGAATAGATGAAGAAACCGTCATCGAGCACTCCGGTCTTCTCGATCACTTCGCGGCGTACCAGGAAAGCGGCCCCGCTGACAAAGTCGACATAGCGCAGTTTATCGTGCTCGAACGCCCGATAGTCGCCCCAGAGCGGGTTGTCGGGGAAAGCGGCGACCAGCAGCAGATTCTCGGCGATCACGCGCGTCGGGGATGGAAAACGATAGCAACTTTTCTGCAGCGTCCCATCCGGATTTTCCAGGCGAGGTCCTACTGCACCGACATCCGGGTGCGCATCCAGAAAGTCGCAAAGCGCTTTCAAGGCGCCGGGATGGACGACCGTATCCTCGTTCAGGACAAAGACATGCTCGCCCTTACTGGCCTTGATCGCCTGATTATGGTTGGCGGCAAATCCCATCCGGAACGTGTTTTCGATCAAATGGACCTGCGGAAACTCCGTCCGTACCATCTCCGGGCTGCCATCCGTCGAGACGTTGTCCACCAGGATCGTCTCAAACTCCACGCCGTGATCCACGTCGTAGAGCGAGTGCAGGCAGACCCTGAGCAGTTTACAGTTATTAGTATTGACAAGCGAAATACTGAGTTTCGGCCCGGACATCGTTCGTACTCCTGGAGGCCCCATCGTGGTCCTGCCCCGAGAAGGGGGCGTGGGCGGCTTTCCCCTAGAAGAGCCGCCCGGTGGCACAGAGCTGGTAAACAGTTACTTGGTAAGGCCCTTCGAGGCGAGTTCATCGGCGGCCTGGTTGACTTTATCGACCGACGCCTGGGTGCGGCACCACTCGACAAGCGCAGGGATCCCCTGTTCGAAGGTCACGGCCGGCTTGTAGCCTGCGACGGCAGAAATTTTGCTGATGTCCCCGTAGCAGTGGCGGATATCGCCCTCGCGGAACTTCTTGGCGATGATCGGTTCGAGGTGCTTGCCCATCCCAGCGATCAGCGCATTGGCGGTATCGAGCACGCTAAGGCGACGACCGGTGCCGACATTGAAATAGTCGTAGTTCATGCCGTCGGTCTCCATCGCCAGGAGATTGGCCTGCACGATGTCGCTGACATGCGTAAAGTCGCGGCTCTGCAGTCCATCCTCATAGATGAGCGGCGCGTTGTCGTTTAGAAGGCGCGAAGTAAAGATCGCCGCGATGCCGGTGTAGGGATTGGAGAGCGACTGCCGAGTGCCGTAGACATTGAAATAGCGCAAGGCCACGGTGGGAATCTCGTAGGCCCGTCCGATGGCGATGCACATCTCTTCCTGATCGCGCTTGCCGGTAGCGTAAGGCGAGGCGGGCTGGAGCGGCTTCTCTTCGTCGGTCGGCAACGGAATGAGAAACTCCCCGGTCTCCGGGTCTTTCAACTCCCAGATACCTTCCTGATACTGCGAGACCGGACGCAGTTTGGGCGCGACCAGTTCGCCGCTGGGCCTTTTGTATCGCCCTTCGCCATAGATCGACATGGAGGAGGCGACAATCAACTTCTTGAACTGCGCACGGCGGGCGACCATGGCCTCCAGCACGACGGCCGTGCCGATGGTATTGATGTCCATGTAGCGCACGATGTCGTACATCGACTGCCCGACCCCAACGGCGGCAGCCTGATGATAGACCACTTCGATGCCGTCCAGAGCCCGGTCGACAGTCGTGCGGTCACGCACGTCCCCCTTTTGAAATTCGATCTCAGTGCTCAGATAGTCTGGCGGCGTCTCTGTCACCCCATGCACCTGCGTGTCGAGACTGTCCAGTACGCGCACGGTATGCCCGCGCTCCAGCAGAGCATCCACCAAATGAGATCCGATGAAACCGGCTCCGCCCGTTACCAATACCTTCATAAATCCGCACTCCTCTTGAAATAGATCCGTTGTCCTTGCGTTCGAACGGTCTTACGCCCGGTTCACCGGAACATCCCGTTTGTCAATTTTACCCTAAAACGCTTCTGAAGACGAACGTTTGCCCTTCGCAGCTTCTGTGCTCCCCGTAATCTCCTGCATCGGACTGGAAAAGGTGCCAGCCTCCGCGCAGCATTCAGACCTGTTTCGCCTTCATAAAGGGCCGCTCGAACACCCGGTAAAAGGCATATGCCAGGGCACAGGCTACCGGTATTTTGACCCCGAGAGTAAACAGAAACCAGGGCCAAGCCGACAGGTGCAGTGCGCCGATCACCGGTATGAAAAGCCACCCGACAGGAATGTGAATGAGATAGAGGCTGTACGAAAAGGCGCCCAATAAGACGGCAGGACGGGATCGGAAGAGCCGCAGCAAAGGAGAGGCTTCGTTCTTCTGTTGTTGCTGCAGCCCGCAGGCCAGGATCAGACAAGTCGAGGCCAGGCCGACAAGAATATCATTGATCACCAGGACGGGGTCCATGGAAGCATCCACCACGGTTCGTGTCGGGAAAAACCAGGAAAAGACACCCTGTGCCACACAAAAACCGACCGTGAGCAGCAGCCAGGGAGTCTTCGTAAAAATCGAACGATAGATTCCGTCCCGAGATTCAGTCAGGACTGCGGCCGACATGCCCATGGCGAACAGTCCGATAAACCAGGGGCTGGTCCAATCGAAGTTATGGCCGAAAGGCAGCAGCAAAGGCAGCATCCCAAGGAGACACCCGATAACGATCGTTGCGGTGAGACCCACGCGCCGCCGGAGCGGCAGCAACAGGAATGGGAAGACGAAGTAGAGTTGAAACTCTAAAGCGACGGACCACATGACCGGATTGAGGGCCATATAGTAGGAGAGGTTCAGGTTGTGTACCAGCAGCAGGTGGGCGACGATATTGCCCGGTGACAGAGCCTCGGGGTCGGGGGAATGGCTGGCGTGATGGAGATGCTGCCCGGCCCAAAAAAGCAGGGCTGAAACGGCGATTGCGGCATAATAGGGGGGAATGATGCGGCGGGCCCGACGTTTCAAATACTCCCAGACGCCGCCTCTTAACCGCTGATCTGCTGAGCGCACCACCGGCAGCATCAGGCAATATCCAGAGAGCACGATAAACACATTGACGGCTAAGCGGCCATATCCCATCCAGGCGGTCAACCCGCGCATGAGGCGCGGAGCATCGGCGTGGCCTATGAAGTAGTGAAACAACATCACATAGAACGCGCTCAGCCCTCTTATGCCGTCTAAGTAGGCGAGGTGCGGCTGTCTTTTCTCCGGCGCGGAATTCAAGACCACCGCCACCTCTCCGGAGGCACGGTCGGCAGAACTGTTTGGTGTCGAAGTCGGAGGCCCGTTTTGCACGATCGTTTGAATCTCTTCCATGGGTCCTCGACATCGGTTGTTCAGGAGTCAGCGCGCGCGTTTGGCATCGGCGACCACCTGCAGGATCTCATCGACTCGTGCATCCCACGAGTGTTTGCGCGCTTCCGCGCGTCTGGCTTCCGCCAGCTCTGGGGCTTCTTGTCGCGCCTCTTGCAAGGCGTTCAGGAATTCGTCTTCATTCTTTGCGATCCGCACAAACTGCGGGAAGTCGCGAAAGCCAGCGACATTGGTCGCGACAATCGGCTTGCCGCCTGCCAGATACTCCCACAGCTTAATCGGATTGAGACTCTCCGTAAAGGGCGTCACCCGATGGGGAGTCATACTCACATCGAAAGCGCGCATAAACTGCGGCAGCCGCGTATAGGGAACCGGCCCCGTAAAAAACACTTTGCCGGTCGCCCGGAGACGCTCCTGGTCCGGTTCCAGCAGGAAGTTCGGTCCGACCAGTGCAAAACAGCCCTGCGTCAAGCGCCGCGCCATCCGCTCGACCAGATCGACATCCACGCGGTCCGGGTGGATCGTACCCGTGTAGCCATAGATCGGACGAGGCCAGGCAGCGGTCTCCTCTGGCAGCGGCCCGGTATCGTCCAGAACACACCGGTAGTGTTCCGCATCCACTCCATTAGGGATAAGATGCAAATTCCGTGCCAACTCCTTTTTGAGGTCGTAAAGTTTCTGCGAACAGACAATAACTGCCTCTGCCACGCGACACAGTTCGCGATCCTGCTCGATGATCCGGCGCGTCTGCGCTTCGGCCTGCGTGAGGGTGATCCAGTCGTCCGTAATGTCGTAGATAGTGCGATCCTCGCCCATCTTTCCGACCATATGCACCGCATAGTGTGGGTTCAGCCAGAGGATCGGCCGCTGAAATCCCAGTTGACGCGCGACACGCAACGCATGGTTGCGATACATGCTTTCGTTGATTCGCCGCGTCACGGGGATCGTATTGGGGAGGAATTTCAGGGGTCGGGTCACGTGGATATTGGGATAGCCGGGGACCTGCCAGGTCGCTGGTACCTGCATGCCAGCCGAGCGACCCGTTCGGACCTGGTTTGAGAAGTCACGCGCGGTGCCCACAAACAGGATTTTGCTGTTCGGAAAACGTCGTGCGATCTGTCCGCATACAAACTGGTTCCTGCGCCAGACATCATCCCAGTTCTCGATGGAGACAAAAATCAGTTCCAACGGTGCGTCCGCTTCGAAACTTACCTGCTGCACAGGCGACTCCGATGGGCTCATGCCGAATGCCTCAGGGCAGCCAGCAGTTTATGGTACTGGTTTTCCCAGGAGAAGGTGAGCGCGCGTTGACGCGCGCGAGCGCCCCACTCCTGACGCGCCTTAGGATCGTCGAGCAGCATCGCCAGGTGGTCGGCAAAGGTGTCCACATCCGGCGGCTGGAAATAAAGAACAGCATCCCCTCCCACTTCAGGAATGCCGCCGCGCCGCGAGGCGATCACCGGCAGACCGCAGGCCATGCCTTCGGAGATGGTGAGCGAGACCGGCTCATCCCAGTTGGAGGGCACACAGAAGATCGAGGCGGAATGGTACTCTTCGACCACCTGCGCCCGCCCGACAAACGGCTGAAACTCCACCGCTTCGCCCATTGGCTCCGCCAACTTGAACAACTCCTCCTGGTACGGCGTGATCGGATCCTTGGCATTGAAGTTACTGCTGCCCACGATCCGCACCTTGAACTTGCGCTTTCCGCCATAAATCTTCTGTGCCGCTTTCAGCAGCAGATCTGGCCCCTTGTCCGGCAATACCCGCCCGATAAAAAGTATGATCGGCACTTCCTCGTTTATCGGCTCCGTGCGGGGCTGAAACCGCTCCGGGTTGGTCCCGTTATGCACCGCAAAAATACGGTCCGAGGGCGCGGTCAGCCGCTTCTGCAACTCGTCCGCAATAAACTGGCTGCAGCAGATGACTCGATCCGTCTTCGCCATCACCCGCGCGATCTCCGCATTGGAATAGGTCCGAAACAGTTCGTTATTCGCCCACAACGTCACCTGCGCCTTCGGGAAATTCCTCTTCAGCATCCTTAACGCAACAGGATTATTATGCAGAAAAATCGGCCCCGTAAAATCCTTAGGAATCGCTGGTATCGCTGGCGCATAGACGCTCTCTCCAAACACACGCGGCAATCCCAAGCGGCTGAGGGCCACATCCACGATCTTACGCGGGCGGCTGGGCAGCAGCGGGAACTCTACCTCCACGCACTCCCCCACCGGATAGTCATGCCGCGTCCCGCGCCCAACGACCAGGCGCGTCAGTCCTCCATTCCGCTCATGCCAACAGGCGATCTCGTAAATAATCGTCGAAATCGCGCTGCCGGTAGCTGCGGAGTAGTGATCGCCGGGAGTAGGAATATGCATATGAATCCGCTCGCTCGGCGCGAGAGGCGATAGTTCGGAATAAGACACAGACACACTCCCAGACCGTGATCCTCTCACGACCTCTCCGCTTACCTAACCCCCGTCCCCTTCCCGTCTCGGGAAGGGGACGGGGGTTAGGTACGTGAGCGAAGCGAACGCATCCTAAAAAATTCAGGTGCGCCCAAACCGCGCCACAATATAGTCCGCCGCCTTATCCAGATTCGCAACGACCGGAACATTCCAATCCTCGTGTTTTGCAAGCAATGGAACCTGTTCCTCGCCGCGCCCAGTGCGCACGAGAATACCTTGCGTGCCGACCGCATGGGCGGTCTCGATGTCGCTCACGGCATCGCCTACCATGCAGGAGGCGCTTAGATCGATCTCCCACTCCTGGGCAGCCTGTCGCAGCATTCCGGGGAGCGGTTTGCGGCACTGGCATGGGTCCTGGGGATGATGCGGGCAGAAGTAGACCGCGTCGATGCGCCCGCCATTCGCGGCCACCTCCGCAATCAGACGGCGGTGCACCTCGTCTACAAAGTCGGCGGTGATGATGCCGCGTCCGACCGCCGACTGATTGGTGACCATCACGATCGGTCGCCCGGTCTGCGCCAGCTTTCGCATAGCCTCAAAGGTATGCGGAAAGATCTCGACCTCCGACCAGGCCTTGACGTAGTCGGGGCGATTCTCGATCAGTACACCATCCCGGTCCAAAAAGATCGCGCCTTGCCTCACGCCGGATTCTCCTCCACCAACCGCTTCATGAGGGGGGTAGGCCACTCTTCCTGCACGCGGGCGTACTTCTCGTGGGACCCTATGTCGATCAGGTAGTGCTGGGTCGGCATAGTCCAGCCATAGAATGGGACGCCCTCTGCCATGAGGCGCGGGAACAGATCGAGCGAGAAGTCGTAGAACGTTTCCGGCGGAATGGAGGCGAGAATCTCCGGCTCCATAATGAGCACGCCAGCATTGGCCAGATCGGAAAAGACCGCTTCCGGCGCAGGCTTCTCCACAAACTGGGTAATGCGCCCACTCTCGTCCATGCCGACGATGCCGCACTCCGTCGGGTTGGGGACATGGGTAAGGCTCAAAGTCACTTTTGGTCCTGCGGGCTGGCTCTCATGATAACGTATCAACGCCCCGAGATCGAAGTCGGTCAGCACATCGCCGTATACCAGCACAAAAGGCGCATCGAAGAACGATTCCAGGAGTTTGGCACCACCCGCCGTGCCCATGATCTTGTCTTCGATCGAGTAGCGCAACGAAACGCCGAAGCGAGAGCCATCGCCGAAATAACGCTCGACCGTCTCCGGCAGCCAGCTCAGGTTCATCGCCATCTCCCGAACCCCATAGGCCCGCAGCCAGAGTACGATCCACTCCAGAGTCGGGATGCCGGAGACCGGCAGCATTGGTTTCGGCTGCGTCGCAGTCATCGGACGCAGACGGGTTCCCTCTCCTGCCGCCAAAATCATCGCTTTCATAGCGCTCATCAGGCTGCCACACGCTCACGCAGCAGCGAGAAGGCCAGGTGCAACACGATCATGTGCATATCCTCGACACGCTGCATATTGTTACTGTCGATGGTCAGGCACGCGTCACACATTCCGGCCAGTTTGCCGCCTCCGAAGCCTGCCAGCCCGAACACGAATGCGCCTTTGGCTTTTCCGGCCTCGACGCCGTTCAGGATATTCTTCGAATTGCCGCTGCCGCTGATCGCAATGACCAGATCGCCTGGCTCCGCCCAGCACTCCACTTGGGGCGCATAGATGTTGGCGAACTCCGTATCGTTTCCCCAGGCCAGAACAAGCGCGGTGCAGTCGGAGAGGCAGATCGCTCGCAGTCCCCTTCCGGTATCGCAATGAATGCACTTCTGCAGGTCGTTGACGATATGGCTGGCGGTGGCGGAACTGCCGCCATTGCCCATCAGCAGAACCTTGCCACCTCCAATCCAGATCCGATGGAGGTGACTGGCCAATGCCTCGATCTGCCTCTCGTCCAATGCGTCGATCAGGCTTTTGACGTCCGTCAAGTAGTCCTGAATAAAACTCATGGTAACTCCTTATTTTATTCAATTTCACTTTGAAGGGATTAAGCGCGCTGTTTACGTTTCGCGCAGAGTGTCTCATCGTAGCGATCGAGCAGGAAGCGTTGCCACTTCCCCAGAGAAAAGTCCTCTGCCATTTTCACCGCAGACGTGTGATAATCCAGACGGCGCGACAGGATCTTGTTCACGACAGGCACGATCGACGTGTTGCGGTCCCAACTCTCTCCGGCGCCGTACTCGACGGCGGTCGGCAGGTTACCGACTCCCTCGGTCGCGATGATCGGCACCCCACGGGCTGCCGCTTCGACGATGACGGCCGGACAGGGATCGAAGAAACTGGGCACAGCGACCACATCGCAGGCCGCGAAGAAGGTGGCGACGTCGGAAACAAAGCCCAACCCCTTATATCGCCCTGCCAGCGACGGCGCCTCGAAGGTATCTGAACCGGGACCCGCGAGGAGCAGGAACATATCGTTGTCCCCTTCCAGCCCCGAGACCAGTTGACGATAGCCTTTGCGCTCATCAATGCCGCCCAGGTAGCCGATGACAGGGCGGTCATCTTCAATACCGGCCATATCTTTGCGCGCCTTTTTGCGCGCTTCCGGGGTGGGAAGGTTCACAGGCGGGGCCATAGTATTGAGGACGTACTCGGACGGGAGAGTGCCGTAAAGACGATGAAATTCATCGCGTATCATCTGACTGCAGAACAACATCCGGGTGTGCGGGTTCCAGTCTCGGTAATAGCTGTCTTCCGTCGTCATCACGCCGATCTGTTGGACTTCGCCCAGCTTTTTGCGCAGGCCTTCGCCGCCGGTATAGCACTTACGCTCGTAGGCGACTCGGGTCAGGAAATGACATTGAAAAATATCGGAAAAGGCTGCATGCTGCGGTTGATGCGCGTGTACGACATCGAACGTTCGGGAGCCGAGAGCTTGCTTCAGAAAATAGCGTGCCGTCTTCCATTTGATATAGAAACCGCGCGGCGGCACGTACAGCTTGATCCACTCGACCCGATCCTGCAGCGCCTCATCCAGACGTTCCGCAACACAGGTAACCTTCCATCCCGCGTCCAGCGCTGCCAGAACCCCGTTCCGTGCTACTTTTCCGATCGAGTTATAGCCGCCTATTGCTTCAAACATCATGCACAGGGTCGGTTTCTCCATGGATCTCCAATCTCGCCCATACTACAAGCCGCGCGGTCGGACGCGCTTCGAAATGGAATGAAAATAGTGTCGAGAGCGAGGCGACGCCTCAGGCTCTTACGGCAACGAATCGAGAGACAGGGCCGCAGCGTGTCCGCAAACGCCAGCTAATTATACCTGATTTCTTACCCCTGCGGCAGATCCTATGGTCTGTGCGACGCTCCAGGGAAGCACCCGGGCGGGCGGGCTGATCGTCTCCGCATTCACGCTAAGACAGCGCGATAGACCTCGGCATACTGCTCCGCGATTTTGGCCCAGTCGTAATCCTGCACATAACGGTTGCCTGCGGTCGCCAGACGTTCCCGCAGCGCCAGGTCGGAATCCAGACGGCACAGGGCCAGGCTCAACGCCTTGACGTCGTCGCCGGGCACCAGCAGGCCCGTCTGCTCATGCCGCACATTTTCCGGTACGCCGCCGACGTCCGAGGCGATGATCGCCTTGCCCGCCGCCATCGCTTCGAACAACACAATTCCCATCGGCTCCATGCGCGAGGGCAGTACAAAGAACGAGCAGCCGTTGAAGTAGGCGACTGCACCGGCGCGATCCGCGCGTCCGGGCATAAAAACATGCTCGGTCAGCCCCAACTCGGCGACCAGCCGTTTCAACTCCGCCTCTTCCGAGCCTTCTCCGACCAGCATCAGGTCGTGCGAGGTGATCCCAGACTGCGCGTAGGCGCGCACCAGGACATCGAACCCTTTCTGCGGCACCAATCGCCCGATGCCCAGAATGTAGGGACGCGGATGTCGGTAAGTCTCGCCCTGCGCGAAATCAGAGAGCGTGACGCCGTTCATAATCACGCGCGCCCTGTCTCCGAGCGACTTTCCATAAAAATTTTCCGCATCTCGGAGCGTCTGCGCGGAGCAGGCAGTGACGGCATCCGCTTCGGCCAGCGCCCGGCGCATCAGGCTCTGCGCGAATAGTGACTTCTGAAATACCTGCGAGGCATCCATCGTCAGTTCCCCTTGCAGGGAGATCACCAGCGGACGCCGCAGCACTTTTTTTGCCCAGAGCGCATAGTAGGCGTTGGAACTGACGCACTGCACATGCAGCAGATCGGCTCCATGCGCCTTGATAGCGTTGCAGATCGCCCAGAGTGTCGACGGCCCGAACAGGATCGCCCCGCCCATCTGCCTCCAGGTCCTATCCGGCACGCGAAAATTGTACCGACGCAATGGCATGCCCTCGAACTCCTCGACAGCGGGGAGATCCTTGGGCCAGCGATTCGTGATGATGAGCGGCATCTCGTTACGCAGGCGCTCCTGATGCGCCAGTTGTCGAACCAGCTCCTCCACGCCCCCGACATGGGGATAGAAGCGACTGGCGAAAAGCGCGATCTTCATTGCAAACGTCCCCCACTCCTACGCGTTGGCTACGCCGATTTACCGCCGTAGAGTGCCAGATACTGAGAACAGACCCGTTCCCAACTGAAATCCTGCGCCCGCACCAGCCCTGCTTCGCGCAACTGCTTCCTGAGTTCGCTGTCCGTAAGCACGCGAAGCAGGGTCGCAGCCAGCTCCTCATCTTTGACGACCAGGCCACTTTTGCCCTCTTGCAGCACTTCGCGCGCGCCTACATTCGGGGTCGCCACCACCGGCGTTCCGGACGCCATCGCCTCGATATAGGGCACTCCAAAACCTTCATAGGTGCTGGGCAAACAGAAGACCCAGGCCCGACGGAACAGGTCGGTCAGTTCCTCGGTCGGAATGCGCCCAAACCAGCGCACCCCGTCGCCCTCGACCGGATTCTCGCAGACCGCCCAGAACTCCGCATCCGGGATCTGCGGCTTGATCTGCGTCTTGAACAGATCCAGCAGCATCTGTCCCCGCTTGCGTCCGTGCATCGTCCCGACAAACAGGAGGGTGGGATGCGCAGACTTGTCTTCTGTCGGGGTAAAGGCCGAAATATCGACGCCGCAGGGAATGACATGCTGGATTCGGGGGATATAGCGCCGCGTGTTCTCGGAGATCGCCACGCGGGTATCGGCCAGGAAGGTCGCATTCAGTTCGCACAGGGCCAACGCTCCCATGCGCGCCCGCTCTTTCAGCCCACGAATATTGAACATTTCGGCCAGACAGGAGCCCATAAAGGTGTGTACTACCCGTGGCTTCTTCGTGCCCCAGAGGAACCAGTCATCGCCGCAAGCATGGAGCACATCGAAGCCGTCGAAGTTTTGTTTACGCAGATTCCAGGCGAACCCGAAGGTCCGCATCTTGCCGCCAGAGGGCACGACTACCGACTCATACAGCGAATCCGGGGAGAGCCCGGACTGACTGAAGACCGTGACCTGATGCCCACGCTTCACCAGTTCGTTCGCCATGTAGTGGACCTGATAGCCCACTCCAATTTTGCTGCCGCTCGGTAGATAGAGCGACGAGATCGCGATCTTCATTCTCCGCCTTTTCGTTCTCTCAGGAAGCCTTCCTGGCTGCGCGTCTTCAAAGCATTTGTCTTCTTACCGGATCAGGCCTTGGCCGAACCGTTGAGCGCCTGCGCGATCTCCAGGGCGTCCGGATCGTGACGTATCGGATCCCGATGATGCTGGATCATCAGGCGCGTTCCCAGCACGACGCCGGTCACAACTCCTGCCACGGTGGCTCCCAGGTGCGATGTCGCCATCATTCCGGGGCCGATTCCCCCTCGAATGAAGCGCCTCAGGCCATACACGCCGCGCCAGAGGGTGAAACAGACGCCCCCTGCCACATAAGGGGAGAAAAGCCCGAAGTTGCTGATCAACATCACCATGCGGTTCCGGGTGCCGTTGTACGCATAGCGTGTGTCGAAACGCTTGCCGACTGCCTGTGGGGCGGAGATATGATCCACGACCGAGCGGGGAGTGAATAGTATCGTGTAGCCCAGTTTCCGCACTCGAAGCGACATATCCGAATCTTCGCAGACCCCGGAGATTCCGGGAAAATCCTCTCGAAAGCCTCCCAGACGCGCCAGCACTTCACGCCGAAACGACATGTTGCAGCCAATAATATGATCGACCGCAATGGTCTTGCCCGGATCGGCGGCAAAGTTGCTTTCCAGGTTGCCGTATTTCGTCAGTTTCCCGATATTGTCTACGCCCTGCGCCTCTTCGCCCGGAACATTGTTCAATGCGCGCCCCCCGACCGCTCCGATCTCGGGGCTGGTATAGGCTTCCACCAGAGCCGAGAGCCAGCCTGCATGGGCAAAGGCATCGTCATCGACAAAGGCGATGATCTCGCCGGTACTGTGCTTCAAGGCGATATTGCGGGACGTGGTCATCCGCCCGTAGCCGTTGTCGTTGCGCAGGTAGAGGACACCGGGGAAGTTCGCGACCATTTTCGTCGTCAAATCGTCTTTAGAGGAGTCAACGACGATGATCTGATCGGGCGGCGGTTCCTGACTCTGCAAGGCTTCCAGGCACCTCCGCACATATTCCGGTCGATTAAGCGTGATCACGATCACACTGGTACGCGCTGCCATCTCTTATAACCCTTTTCCCATCGCAGCCTACGCAAAAAGCTCGCACTCCTCACGATGCCGGATCGCCGACTCTCCGCAGGCAGCCTGCCGTTCAGACAGATTCGTATTCCTCTTCCACATAGATGATCTTACTGCCCTGCGGCTCGAAGCGAAACGGCATCGCCTCCAGTTCCGGGAGGGCGGCTTTAATGGCCGCGTGTTTCTCCGGATGCGCGTAGAGCAGCAGGAATCCCCCGCCGCCCGCACCCAGGATTTTGCCGCCGAGGGCTCCGCTCTGTCGAGCGCGGCTATACCAGTCGTCGATCTGACAGTTGCTGATGCCGGACGCCATACTGCGTTTCAGCCGCCACGCCTCGTCCAGGATCTCGCCAAAAGCGTCCAGATCGTTTGCTCCCAGACATGTGCGCAGATCCCGCGCCATCTGTGTCATCCGACTCAGGGTCTCGCGCTTGCTCTTATCGCTGGTCGTGTTGCTCTTTTGCTCGTGCAGAATACTGTCCGCCGAGCGCATAATACCGGTGTAGAGCATCAGCAACCGGCTCTCCAGCGTCCGACGGATTTCGGGTTTGCACAGGATGGGATCGGTAAATACGGTCCCGTCCGGGTTAAACTGAATGTACTGTAGTCCGCCATAGGCCGCGATATACTGATCCTGCTTGCCGATCGGTTTACCGCATATTTCGATCTCGATCCGAGACGCTTCCGCCGCCAGACGCTCCGCGCCGACACGCCGCCCGCAGTAGGCGTAGAGCGCGTTGAGCAGGCCCACGGTGTAGGTGCTGGAAGAGCCGAGGCCAGTGCCGTAAGAGTGAACATCCGAGATCGACGTGATTTCCACGCCCGCCGTCAGGCCCACCATCTGCATCGATTCTCGGATCAGTTCATGCTTGAGTTCGTGTACGGTGTCTACGATCTCCGTCACGGAGTAGCTGGCGCGGATCTTATGGTCGAACTTCTTATTGACGTTGATATAGATATATTTGTTGATTGCGGCGCTGACGACCGCGCCGGGCTCCTGCGTGTAGAAGGCAGGCAGATCACTGCCGCCGCCAGCGAAACTCACGCGTAAGGGAGTACGTGAGATAATCATGCCGCATAGCCTCGCGGATGCCTCTGCTGCCAGTTCCATGCCGTCTGGATAATGGTTTCCAAATCTGGATATTCCGGTTGCCAGTTCAGTTCGCGCCGGATCAGTTCCGAACTCGCGATCAGCGTGGCGGGGTCCCCCGCGCGTCGCGCCGCAGGAACGACTTTCACTTCGCGTCCGGTCACTTTGCGGACCGTCTCGATCACCTGCAGGTTGGAGTAGCCGGAACCATGTCCAAGATTGTACGCCCGCGCCCCCAACGTGTCGATCTGCTCCAGAGCCAGCAAGTGTGCCCGGGCGATGTCCACGACATGGATATAGTCGCGGATGCAGGTTCCGTCTGGAGTATCCCAGTCCGTGCCGTACAATTTCAGCGCTTCGCGCGTCCCGAGCGCCGCCTCAAAGACGATCGGAATGAGGTGGGTTTCCGGAACATGCCATTCGCCCCGCTCCTCCGTCGCACCAGCCGCATTGAAATAGCGCAAGGAGACATGGCAGAGCCCATACGAGCGCCGGTACCAGGCCATGATGCGCTCGAAGGCCAGCTTCGACTCGCCATAGGCATTGACCGGGTTCTTAGGCGAGTCCTCGACGATCGGAATATGTTCAGGCTGCCCGTAGGTCGCCGCCGTAGACGAGAAGACCATCCGTTTGACATCGTGGGCAATCATCGCCTCCAGCAGGTTGATACCCCCGGAAACGTTGACCTGAAAGAAGATACCTGGATTGCGCAGCGACTCTTCGACCAGAGATTTCGCGGCCAGATGGACGACGGCCTCAAACTTTTCGGCGGCGAAAAGCGCCTGCAATCCCTCGGCATCCAGCAGATCCAATAGCACGAATTTCGCGTTTGGATGAACAGCCTGCCGGTGGCCGGACGACAGGTTGTCCAGCCCAACGATGGTGTGCCCCTCACCGACCAGCAGTTCCGTCACTACGCTGCCGATATACCCTGCCGCCCCTGTCACCAAAATTTTCATCGCAGTACGATCCTTTGCTTGTTGCAATCTGCCGAAGGCTTCCCTTCTGCGAGGGCTTCAGTGCCCCTGAATGGCCCAGGCCTGCTCGATCAGAGCACGGTATTCAGAAACGGGCCGGCCCTGGCTGGATTGTACCACCACTGCCCTGGGCTTGGTGGCTTGAACTCGTTCTACCAGATCCGTAAAAAGGCTGTCCATATCCTCTTTCCACCAGAAGTAGAGACACAGCGCATCGGGGCGTGCCGGGACAACATGTTGGAGTTTATCGAGGTAGCGGGCATACGCACCGTAGGTGGAGTACTCCATGATCATCTCGGCGCGTGTCATCGCTTCCATCCAGAACATGCCGTGTTGCTTCTCGATATGGGCCTGCATGTCGAGCAGGACCTGCCGATGCAACGGAACTGGAGAGTGCGTGGTGCGCAGCACCGGGCGGTTGCGCAGGCTCTCCCCCAGGAAACGCAGGCTGCGAATGTACCACTCGCCCATCTCACAGTCTACATCATCGTCGGTTTCGTAGAAGTGCAAGCGGCCATCGGGTGCAAAGAAATCGTCCGAGGTCACATGGTCGACAAACAGAGTATCCGAGTCCAGACAGACGATCCCTTCAGTCTCCACGACCTTAGGAGTCGCCAATTTCAACAACTGCTGACTGTACCAGCCATGAATGGGGGGTCTGCCTTGCCAGTAAGCCAGTTCGCGCCGCCGCCGTCCCCAGGCCTTCCGACGCGCCTCGAAATGAGGGGTAAAAAGATCCCTGGTGGAAAGGAGACGTAGATTGCGCTGAAAAGGAATTTTTTGAAAGAGGGCCATATCTTCGTCGTGGACGATGGCAATGTGGGGGAGATCGATCCCACAGCGCTCGATAGACTCCCTTTGCAGCACAAAACGTTCGAGATCTTTCGCGTAAGAGGGTGTCACGAGCGTCACCGAACGTTTCATAAGCCGGCATTCTCCACTACCAAACGTGGAGGAGCCAATGCCTCATTCGGCTCTTCTTCGATCTCGAATTCCGGATAGTAGGCCGCATTGGAGGCACAGTCGCTCCGTCTTGTCGGATAGGGCAGAATGGGCGCGATCGTGATCTCGGCGCCTCCGTCCAGACGGTCGATCACACCGCCGTTGCTGCAGATGATGCCGGAGATGCGATAGTCGCCCTGTGCCAGCCGCGTCTCTCGAATCGTCATGCGGAGCCGACGGAAGTCGGTGCGATCGTACTCCTGGTTGAGCAGGCGAGAATCGAGATGGAGCACCGGCAGGCCGTAGGCGTTCTGGATCTCTATTGAGATAAAGTAGCCGGGCTGAGTATTCTTGATGCAGCTGATATCCATATCCAGTTGAATATCATCTGTGCTGAGATAGGTGCCTTTATCGGTCATAAAGTGGGTAAAGCGGAACTCTCCGGAGCCGGGACGCTTGATGGACTCCGAGTCCAGTTGCTGGGTCTGCCGAACACTCATGTAGTGGTGGATCGCCGTATGAACATCCCCCATATAACCGATTCGGCCCTTGTCCAGATAGATGCCTGATGTGCAGAGAGAGTTGATAGCCTGCATCTGATGGCTGACGAAGAGCACGGTCCGCCCACTGTTCGCAACGTCCTTCATCGCCCCCAGACACTTTTTCTGAAACTC
Source organism: Chthonomonadaceae bacterium (assembly GCA_043762265.1). Lineage (GTDB taxonomy): Bacteria > Armatimonadota > Chthonomonadetes > Chthonomonadales > Chthonomonadaceae > JANXLO01. Next base: position 18,908 of record JAYUMV010000346.1, read on the forward strand.
GGCATCTCCGACGGCCAGTACCTCATCGACGATCAGGATCTCCGGGTTCAAATGCGCGGCGACCGCGAACGCCAGCCGCACGTACATTCCGCTGCTATAGCGTTTGACCGGCGTATCCAGAAACTGCTCTACGCCCGCAAAGGCTACGATGGCGTCGAACTGCCGCTCGATCTCTTTGCGTTTCATGCCGAGGATGGCCCCGTTGAGATAGACGTTTTCCCGCCCGGTCAATTCAGGATGAAATCCGGTTCCGACTTCGAGCAGACTGCCCAGGCGTCCGTAGAGTTCGATCGAGCCGGTAGTCGGTTCCGTGATACGACTCAACACTTTCAGCAGCGTGCTTTTGCCCGCGCCGTTGCGCCCGATCACGCCGACGACTTCGCCCTTTTTCACCTCGAAGTCGATCTCTTTCAACGCCCAGAACGTCTCTTTCGAAGAACGCTCCAGCGGATGGCGTACCCGATGCAGGAGGGCCTCGACGGCGGTGGTATGTTTGGGAGCATTGTGCGCGATGGTATACGACTTCGACACTCCACGTACTGCGATGGCGAGGTCGCTAGATGACATCGGCAAACTTCCTTTCCATCTTCTTGAAACCGAAGGCGCCCCAGATAAAGATTCCGCAGGCGCAGAACGCGGCATAGATCACCCAGTTCCAATCCGGAACCGGAGCAGTTCTGCCCAGCAGAGACCAGCGCAGCCCTTCCAATAGGGAGGACAGCGGATTCAGCATGTAGAGCGGACGATACGTGGCTGGCAGTTTCGTCATGGCGAAGGCGACTGCATAACCGACCGGGCTTCCATACTGCAAGAAGGAAGTCAGAACCGGCAGCACATACTGTACATCCCGATAACTGACGGTCAGGGCGGCGGCCAGCATGCCTATGCCCATTGCCACCATGAGGATGAGAAGCATCCACACGGGCAAAGTCACGATCGCCAGTGTCGGCATGACATGTTTCCAGGCCATGAGGAGGAGCATCACCACCAGCGCGACACCAAAGTCGATCATCGTTGAGAAGACGGTCGAAATAGGCAGAACCAGTCGCGGGAAAAAGACCTTGGAAACCAGTTGCGAATTGCCGATCAGACAGGAGCTTGCTTTGCTCAACGTGCTGCTGAAGGCCTGCCACCCCAGCAGTCCCGCGTAGGAGAAGACAAAGTAGGGGAAATCACCCGGACTGGGTATGTTCGCCACCTTACTGAAAACGAAGGTGAAGATCACGGCTGCAATCAAAGGTTGAAGCACTACCCAGACGACACCTATCGCCGTTTGGCGGTAGCGCAGTTTGACGTCGCGGCCAGCCAGAGTGAGCAGGAGATCCCGAAACTGCCAGATTTCCCGCAAATTCAGTGCGGCCCATCCCGAACTGGGTCGGATCGTCACGAGTGGTTTAAGAGTGGTTGGAGCTGTTTTTTCCATAGTAATTCGTAGAGACACAGGGAGGTGATATTGCAACGAACAGAGACCCCTGTAGAATACCCTATTTTCTCTACTTGTGTCTTCGCTTGCGTTCTCGCTCTTGCCTTCGCTTCTGATGGCAGAATCAAGAGATTATTCCGTCTTGCTACGCGCATGCGCCGAATCGTCCTAGCGCGTTTCTTCCATCGCTTTTGCCACAACGCTGCGGATACGCTCCTGAAAAACAAGCGTATCGAAGGTACGTGCATGATCCTGGATAGTCTGGGGATTCAGATCGAGGCTTTCCAGGCGGCAGACCGCTTCACAGAGCCCATCGACCGTCTGCTCTTCGAAGAGCACTCCCGTGACACCGTCGCGTTGCGTGTCGAGCGCTCCCCCAGCGGCATAGGCGATCACGGGACGCCCGCAGGCGTTGGCTTCCACCGGCGCGATCCCGAAATCCTCTTCGCCCGGCATGATATAGGCTCTGGCCTGCGCCATCAGTCCAGGTAGATCCTGGTCGCTGACCCGCCCCAAAAACTGCACGCTAGGGCCAGCCTGCGCTTTCAAAGCATCCATTTGCCGGCCGGAACCGACGATCTTCAAAGGCTTCTTCAGGCGTGTAAACGCAGCTACGGCTAGATCCAGGCGCTTGTAGGGTACGGCGCGACTGACCATGATATAGTAGTCTTCCACAGCCTTCGCGATCTGAAACCGTTGCGTCTCGACCGGAGGGAAAACGATTTCGCTGTCGGCCCGATAAAACTTTCGGATCCGCCGAGATACCACACTGGAGTTCGCGATATATTGATCGACCCGCATAGAAGCAGTGGCATCCCAGGTGCGCAGGTAGTGGGTGATCAAGGAGAGCGGTGGGCGGAAAATCTTGGGCAGATTTTCATTCTCCAGGTAACTTTCCGTACTCCAGGCGAAACGCATCGGAGCATGGGTATAGCAGACGTGGGTCGTGTGTGGAGGCGTGACAACGCCCTTCGCGAAGCAGGAAGAGGAGCTGAGGACCAGGTCGTAGCTGCTCAGATTGAACGATTCGAAGGCCAGCGGATAGAGGGGCAACGCGAAGCGATGCGTCTTGCGCTTCCGCGGCATTCGCTGGAGAAAGCTGGTGCGAATGTCCCAGGTGCGATAGTAGTCGGGCATGGCGTCCGGGTCGTAGGCGGAGGTATAGACAGGCGCATCCGGATACATGGCGTGCAGTACTTCGACAACCTTCTCAGCTCCGCCCATCTGCATTAGAAAGTCATGAACGATAGCCACACGCATCGATTGAATACTCCCTTGTGAAGACATCTTTCCCCGATCATACAGGGGGAAGCCGGGCCGTTTTAAGGCGGCCCGGCTTCTCAAACAACAGGTCTAGCCTGTATTGTGGCCGAGAGGCGTTTAGTGGACTGTCTGACTGGCAGTGGCCGTAGTGCTGCCACCATTGCCGGTATAGGTCGCCTGGACGGTACCAGGTCCACCTGCAGAACGTGTCGCCTGGAACTGACTGTTGTTGTTCACGCCGTTCATGAACCCTGGCACGCCGGTCACCGTGTAGGTCGAGACGCTTCCCTGCTGGTTACACAAGGTCACATCGAGCTCGAACGGCGGATTTCCGGGGTTGCCGGGATCGGTAAACTTGGCGAAGAACTGATATTGCTGGGTCGAGATATTGTTCGGCGTACTGGCCGGAATATCGGACGATGTCGGACTCAAGCGTCCGCTGTTCGAGACCAAGACGTAGTAGGCTGGTACGCCTGCCAGAGCGATAGTCGGCAGGAGAGCCGCGAGGCCCAAGGCCGCCAGGATCGCCGAAGGTCGCGAGAAACGCGCTCCCTTGGTGGGAACCGCTTGCTCATCCGAGCGGGTGCGGTATTTGCTGCGCGGGCGCATACAGCCGGTACCGATTCCCAGGATCAGCCAGAAGAACATCGACACCTGACCGTACTGCCAGGCCGGACTGCCGAAGCCATCGAACGCAAAGGCCACGATGGACCCGATCGATCCAAGCAGCAGAGTGCGGCGGATGCCATTGTCCATTCCAATGACGCGCTGCAGCCCCATCCCCAGAAAAGCGGAGAGCGCGGCGATAAACAGCAGAAGGCCAGGAATGCCCAGCTCGGCTGCCGTCTGGAGGTAGGTGTTGTGCGCCTGCTCCCAGAGAGACGGTCGGATAGGCCCTGTGTTGCGCACGGAGGTCATCGCAAAGCCCGCATGGGTGAACCCCGCCTGATAGAAGGGATAGTTGCCGATCCCGAACCCGGTCAGCGGGCGCTCTTTGATCATCATCTCCGCGCCATGCCAGGCCTGCTGGCGATACTGCCAACCGCGCTCGGCGTCCGGATTTCCGAGTGTCGAGGCGCGCTGAATAAAGCCGCCGGTGCTGGGGGAAATCAACAGAAAGAACCCGACAGAGACAACGAGCATCATCAGGGGCAAGATCAGTTCATGCTTCCGATTGGCCAACTTCTGGCTTTTACGCGTCGCCATGTAGAGCGCGAGTAGTCCCAGGGAGCTTAGCCCGGCGGCGCAGCCGATCCACGCGCTGCGGGAGTAGGAGAGCAACAGGGCCGCCGTGGTCAGGACCGCAGCGATCTGCGCGATAAGTTGGCGGTTCGGTTCCCGCTCGGAGATAGCGACAACGCCAACGATGGGCAGCAGAATCGCCATAAAGGAGCCGTAGAGCTGATGGTCGCCGAAAACGCCGGTCGCCTGTCGCTGCTCTTCTGCGCCCAGTCCGTACTGCGCAAAACCGATACAGGACGAGCCGATGGCGACGAACATCAGCACATCGACCAGTTTCATCAACTGTTCGGAACGGCGGAAATGGTAGGCTACGGTAAAGTAGAGCAGGATACCCGCGCCCAGGCGCAGCATCTCCTGAATACTATATTGTCTGTGCGAAGAGAACACTGCCGAAACGGTCGCCAGCCCCAAAAAGAGCAGGACCGGCAGATTGGCGCTGGTTTTGAAGAAGTTGACGATGTCTTCCTTCGAGTTTTTCCAGCGAGCCTTCCACAGCAGAAAACCCAGTAACAAAACGCTCATGCCTTCAAAGGCCAGAGCTGCCAATCCTCGTGAACCATTGTCCGCAGGAGTGGCGACGAAGGGTACGATGATCACCATCGCTAGAACCAGCATGATAACGCGGTTCTGAAGTACCTGCGCCCAACCGGAAGATTCCGATTTTGCCATAAAACAGTTCCTTTCTCTTTCGCGCCCTCATTCCGGAGGTGACTTCCACATCCACCCGGATCATGCGCTACAGAAATTCTCCCAGCCACAGATCGACGCTGCCTTGCACATTTCGTCGACGCAAACCAGGGAGCTCGTTGTGATATACAGTATCCTACACGCCTCTACAGACACAAAAATGCCTTCAAAGACAGCAGACAATATTGAGTATTGCACAAAACGTGCCAATCCCTCGTATTCAGCCCAATCGCCACTCATTTTCTGCATGGAAACAGCACAAAGCGAGCAGAGAAACCTGAGTTCTCTGCTCGCTCAGCCGAAACGCATCGGAGCAGAGACAGCGACTGTCTCTGCCCGAAGTTGGTTTGAGAGGCGGTATCGCGGGGACTATCTGCCCAGAAGGCGGAATCCCAGCAGGTTCAAGATACCAAGCGGCGCGAGAAAGTCGTTGAGGCCCGGTCCAGGTTTCTTCTTCTGCGGAATAGTCAGAATATCGTCCGGCTGAATCAACACGTTCGCCGAGGCAAGTCCCTTCTTCTGCAGAGAGTCGAAATCTACTTTGATCTCCTTCGACTTTCCGTTCTCCGTGCGCAGAATGACCGCTTTCTTGAGGTTGGCTTGCGATGTCGGTCCGCCAGCGGCTGTCAGGGCATCCAGCACCGTTATGTTGGCCTTTTCCGGATAGACATAACTGGAAGGTCGGTTGACCTGCCCGAGCACCTGATACTTGGTATCCACCGCTGGAATGGAGAGCACATCCCCATCCTCAAAGCGGAAATCCAGAATCGGTTTGTCATCTTTGCCTTCAATAAGTATCGGACGCAGGTTGAGCGGAATAGTGGTGGTGCCTCGGTTCACGGTGACTTTCGTAAGAGCAGCAGCCTGGGAGTATCCGCCTGCCTGCCCGAGCAGGGTCAGCACTGTGGTGTCGCCGTCGATGACATAGGTCGAAGGACGACCGATCTGCCCCAGAACGGTCACTTTATGCAGTGGAATCTCGATCTCGCTGAAGACCAGTTTGTCGTTAGCCATTAATACCGGATCGCTATCGCTGACAGGATCGGAATAGAGTTTAGGCACACTCAAGGACTGGCTTACGTCCTTGCGAATGAGTTTGAGCGTATAATGCGTCGGCTTCAGGGCCAGACCATGTGCCGCCGAGATCGCATCCAACACCCGCATGCCCGGCGTGAGCGTAAAGACACCAGGCGCGCCAACTCCGCCATCGACCGTGAAATGCTGCAAATGGCGCTCTCGCAGGTTGAGAAAGACCGGAGCGTTGTTGAGAGTCTTGTCCGCCCTCACCTGGATCTCGTTTTGCAAGGCGGCGCGGGTTTTCCCCGCCGCCATAAACTGCCCCAATTCGCGCAGCGTGATTTTGCCATCCTGGCCAATGACCGCGAACTGATCCAGATCGTTATGGTTCCCGACCTGAATTTCGATGGTGTCTTCGGCGTTCAGTATGTCGCTATCGCTGCTGGCGACCGGTGCCCCGGTCGGCGGAATAAAGGGCGGTTTGGCCTGTGCAAGCAGAGTCACCGGCAGCAAAACGAGCGCTGCCGCGACGCAAAGAGAATGAAAGTGTTTCATAATCAAGCCTCCTCGTCCATATCGTTGTCGTCCACCCCATGGGTCGGCGCGGGGCCAATGGGACCGGTAGGAGCGTTGGCATCCTGAGCAGCACGGTCGAACGCAGCGCCCTCTCGTGCGGAAGACGAGTTGCGGGGCAGAAGCGCCTCGAACTCTGCCGTAGATCGGCGACGGCGCGGGCGGCCGTCTTCCAACTGGGTCGTCTGATAGTAACCGTAGTAGCCGTAGTAGCCGTAGTAATAGGCATCGCGCTTGGCGGTAAGGTCGATCTTGTTGAAGACCACGCCCAGGATCCGGGTACGGGCCTGACGCAGCATTTCGACAGCGTGTCGGACCGCCGATTTCTTGGCTTCGCCGAACTGCACGACATAGAGCACACCGTCTGTCTCCGCTGCCATGACCTGCGCATCGGCAGTAGCCAGACAGGGCGGGCTATCGAAGACCACGATGTCGGCCTGGTCTTTCAGCGCTTTATGCAACTGTTTCATCGCCTGCGAGTTGAGCAGTTCTGCCGGGTTGGGCGGCAGCGGTCCGGCGGGCAGGACGCGGAGACCGGGAATATTGGTCTCTTTGATCGCGTCTTCCAGCGAAGTGTGGCCGACGAGGACGTTCGTTAGTCCGGGCTGCTGGGCGACTTTCGCTTTCTCGTGCATGGTAGGACGTCGAAGGTCGGTGTCTACCAGAATGACGTTCCGTCCGTCCAGAGCCATCGCGACCGCCAGGTTATACGCCGTAACCGACTTTCCTTCACCAGGAACGGTGGACGTAATCAGCAGCGAATGGATAGGAGTATCGACGGCGGCGAAACGGACGTTGGACCGGAGAACACGGTAGCTTTCCAGAACGGAGCCGCCGCTGCGGGAGCCGCTCAAAAGACGGGCTTCTTCGTTCTCGATCATCGGGACATAGCCGAGAGCCGGGGTGCCGACAATGCGGCGGGCGTCTTCCGGAGAGTTGATACGGTCGTCGAGGAACTCCTGAAGGAGCGCAAAACAGAGGCCGAGCATCAGGCCGACGAGGCTGGCATAGACCAGGTTGTTGAGTTTCTTGGGAGCGACCTGAACGGCGGGCGCGGCAGGCGCGATGACCAGCACCGGATCGTGCGTGGCCTTCTGGCGCAAGCCGAGATCTTCGACGCTCTTCAAGAGCAGGGTCACCGTGCCGCGATGGATCTCCATATCGCGCGTAAGCTGCGACTGCTGACGCTCCAGCGCGCTATAGTTGCCGAGCGCGGCCTGCGCTTTATCGGCGCGAGAGCGAGCCTGCGCCAACTGCGCCTGCAGCGCATCGGCCTGGGCTCTGGTGTCCGCGAGTTTCATCTTGGTGGATTCCACCGCCGGGTTGGGAACCGTAATACTGGAGGTGATCTCCTTCGGCGCTGCAGCCAGTTGCCGATTCAACTCCGCGATCTGCGCGTCGAGCGCTTGAATCGTCGGATGTTCCGGCTTAAACTTGTAGAGTAGGCCTTCGCGCTGCACTTTGATGAGATCGATATTGCCTTTGATCCCCTGAATCTGGTTGTTGTTGGTGATAGTTTGAGGATTCACGATCGTCTGTTTGATCGTCTTCTGATTGTCTTCCAGGCTCTTGTCCAGGGCCGCCATGTTCGCATACTGCCCCTCGAGTACGCGCACATTGGCCAGGGCTTCGCTCTGTTCCCCAATACGGGCATCGCGCTCCGTATCCAGGTTGGTGATGCCGGCGCTCTTCTTAAAGCGCTCGTACGCGAGTTCGGCCAGGGTCAGTTTTTCGTTCTCTTCCTTCAGGCGCAGAGAAGCGAAGTTGAAAGCGTCGTTGACCTCTTTTTTGCGGTTTCCGGTCACGTAGTTGAGGTAGGTGTTGGGCAGCGCTTTCGCAAGCCGTTCCGCGTAAGTCGGGGTATTCGATTCCACCAGGAGTTCGATAACGTCGGTACCGTTTACCTGGCGGACCTCAAGATGGGCGGAACCTGGGGGGACATCGCCGTCTTTATAGGCGTCTGCGAGGACACGGTCGCCCTGCAGAACTTCGAGTTGGGTAAGAATATCATGTCCGGAATCCGGGGTGAATAGACCTACCAGCGGGTTATCGGAACTATACGAGGCGACCTGATAACTGCGGCCTTCTACCAGAATACGGGCAGAGGTACGATAAACGGGTTTTGCCATAAAGGTGACGGCCACGCCCAAAACGAACACGACCATGAACGTCTGGATCACGATGGCTTTGCGCCGTCGCAACAGGTCCATGTAGTCGCGTAACGATAGTTCGGACGTTTGCGGCGGGCTTGTCTCTTCCAGGATACTCATACGACGGATTTTCCTTCTCTCCGGTGGGGCAATTCCGTTGCCGGGGCAATGCGCCGGATCGGCCGGGAATGGTCCAGGCGAGGACCTCTAGTCCCTGACAATCCAATGCAAGAATTCTGCTTTGCAACGCGTGCATCGCAAGCTGTCTCGGGAAAGCGCGATTATAGTCCAGGTAGTTCCTCTCCTGCGATAGAGGAGAAGGAGTAGAATACGGAGGTTCGGCAGATTTCTACCGTATCTATTGTCGCACCTATTTCGACCCGATGTCAAGTACGGTCAAAACTGTGCGATAAATTGCACAGTTAGCCTGTTTTACACAAAACGACGTTCTCATTGCGAGAAATCGCAAACGACCGACCGGCGATCGCAGCCTGGAAAATACGTTCGCACTCGTCGTCGTGGATTTCGATGGCCATATTGCGGGTCTTGCCAAGCCACTCCGCATAGTTCTCGCTGAATACGACAGCCTCCGATCTCTCGATGTCTATCTTCAACATATCGATCTGCTGATGACCGCTCTGTTGCAGCAGGGTGCCGATATCTATCGCCTCCACATCCGGCGTCTCTCCAGGGAGGCTGGCACGGACCTGTGTGGACCACTCCGCTCCGTCTCGGTACGTTCCCCGACACACCGTCAGACCGGTCGTGTGCGACCAGATCCCGGCCATGTAGAGTTGAACCCGGTCTCCATAAGGTTTCAGATTGCGTTCCAGGATGGCAAAATTGGCGCTGTCCGGCTCCACAGCGATCAGTTTTGCTTCCGGATAGAGGTTCAAAAAGTAGGCTGCCGAATAGCCGACATTCGCGCCGCAATCGATGATCAAACTCACATTCTTCAGGTCCTTCAGAATAGCATATTCCTGCTCCATAAAGACCTGAAAGAACACATAGGGATCGCTGGAGTTTACGCGACAGTGCAGCGGAAACTTACTGGCCGTGGTCCGAAGCGTATAGGTCGTGCCGTCTACCTTCGCCCCCAACCGCCGCCGAAGACGATTGTTATAAAAGGCGCCCCATTTGTTGTGCACGGTATTGAGCAAGCCGTTGCACTGAACGGAGTGGTTGAATCGGGAAATGGCGCTGTTCATGATAAAGGATCTTTCTGCACATTCCATGCCAAGGGAAAGGGTGCTTTCTTAGTCCGGCGATTCGCCATCGGAGTCTATTATACCCCTCCTCTCGGGCTGCACAAGCCTGCCGTTCCACCAAGGCCCGCTGTCTCTTTTCGGTTCAGACACCCCGTGCCTTCTCACTCGATTTTATGGTATCCTAAAAGGCAATGCGCCGCTCCCATCCTCTTGATAGTTATTGACTGTTGTCATCATGTAATGCACCTTCAACGCGATGGGAGCCCCTAAGGAAAACTGATGAACGCCATCATCGTGGTACCGACTTATAATGAGGTGGAAAATGTGGAACGGTTGGTCGCCGCCGTGTTCGCGCAGACCCCCGATATCCATATCCTCTTTGTCGATGATGAGTCTCCGGATGGGACCGGCGACCTTCTGGACAATCTCGCCCGCCTTCCCTGGATTGCGAGCCGTCTGCATGTGCTGCATCGCACTACTAAAGATGGATTTGCACGCGCCTACATCGCTGGTTTCCAGTGGGCTCTTGCGCGGGACTACGATCTCATTATTCAGATGGATGCGGATATGTCGCACGATCCGATCTATCTTCCCAAGATGATCGAAGCGAGTGACAAGTTCGATGTCGTCATCGGGTCACGCTATTTGAACGGAATCTCCGTGGTCAACTGGCCGCTGCGGCGCATCTTGCTCTCCTACTTCGCAAACCTCTATGTCAAGAGCATCACGGCTTTGAACATCAATGACTGCACCAGCGGGTTCAAGATCCTCCATCGCCAGGTCCTGGAAAACATCCAGTTAGAGAGCATGACGGCCAACGGCTACTCCTTCCAGGTGGAGCTTCTCTTCCGCGCCCATGTCCTGCAGCACTCTTTCACTGAAGTCCCGATCATTTTCGCGGATCGCGTGCTGGGCGAGTCCAAAATGTCCGGTAAAACGATCAAGGAAGCCTTCTTCATGCCGTTGAAACTGCGTCTGAAACAGAGCCGCCTCCGGCGTCAACTGACGCGGCATGCTCAAAGTCAAGCGGCGAAGTAAATTGCACTCGATCCACTCTGAGGAAGGCAACGGCGATTTGCAAGACGCAAGGGCAGAGAAGCAGGAGGTGGAGAGTGAGCCGCCGCAAGAGTTGAATCGGCTGGAGGTGTTGCGCGGGCTGCGGGTTTCGATCTGGGAAGCCTGCTATGCGACGGTCTGGAGCGCGCTGACGACCGGGGCGTTTCTGACGGGCTATGCGCTCTGGCTTGGAGCGGACAGTCGGGCGATGGGCTTTGTCACGGCCATTCCGATCTTTGCAGGGCTAATTCAGTTAGTCGCCTCGTATGTCGGGGAGCGGCGGCAGGCGCGTCGGCCCTTTGTGGCTGGCTTCGCTATCGCAGGCCGCACGCTGTTTCTGCCGATTCTGCTGCTGCCCCTGGTGGTGCGCCCGACGGCAGCGCTCGCCCCCTTCTTACTGCTCTTTGCGCTCTCGTATGTACTGCTCAATTTCACGAGTCCGGCCTGGACCTCGTGGATGTCGGATCTTGTGCCGCCGGACCATAGGGGCCGCTACTTTGCACGCCGCAACATGGTCGCGGGCATCGTCGGCATGGTGATCGGCCTGCCCGCCGCCTGGTTCCTCGACTATGCCACCAAACAGCACCACTGGCAGGCGCTGGGGTTCGGTGTGCTTTTTGGCATTGCGGTCGTGGGCGGGCTGCTCTCGTTCGGGGCGCTCCTGCGGCAGCCGGAGCCGCCGCGCCGCCAGCCTCCCACGGCAGCTTTCAGCAGTCCGGCAGACGCCTGGGCCTACTACCGCGCGCCGTTCGCCGACCGCAATTTCCGAAGCCTGATCGTCTTCAACACCCTTTTCGGGCTGGGGCAAAACTTCGCCGCGCCCTTCTTCACGGTCTATGCTCTCCAGAACCTGCAACTCAACTACGTCTGGCTGCAGATCTTCGCCACTCTGACCAGCGTCTCCGGGCTGGCCTCCATGACCCTCTGGGGCTATCTGACCGATCGATTCGGCAACAAGCCCCTGCTCGCGCTCGCTGCCCTTGGCACAGTGATTCTGCCTTTGGTCTGGATCCCCATGACGGCGCATCGTCCGGGCTGGACCCTGATGCTGCTGACGCTCAACAACCTGATGGGCGGGCTTTTCTGGGCCGGGGTCGGACTGGCGCAGTTCAATCTGCTGATCCGGCTGAGCCCTTCCGACAAGACTCCCGTCTATGTCGCCGTCATGTCGGCGGTGACCGGGTTGGCAGGCGGCATGGCCCCGCTGCTTGGTGGTCAGGCGATGCACCTGTTGGAAGGCTGGCACGGCCATCTGTTCCACTACTCCCTCTCCAACTTCCATATCACCTTCGCCATCGCAGCGGCCCTGCGGCTGTTCGCGCTGATCTTCCTGCGCCCTGTCGTGGACGCCGGATCACGGCCTGCCCGCGATGTGCTGCAACAGCTCGGCAGCGCCAATCCGCGCGCCTGGAGCAATATCCGCAAACTGCAGCGCGGCGGTGATGCCGAAACGCGCCTGCGCGCCACAGAGGAGTTGGCCTCCTCCCGTACCCGATTAGCGACTGGTGAGCTAGAAGCCGCCCTGCACGACCCCAATATCGCCGTACGCGAAGAGGCGGCGCGCGCACTGGGCGAGATCGCCGATCCCGGCTCTGTGGACGCTCTGCTGCGCGTCCTGCAAGATCCCCTGACCGGGCTGGCGGTCGAAGCCTCCCATGCCCTGGGCCGCATCGGGGATCGCCGTGCCCTCCCGGCACTGACATCCGTATTGACAAGCGAAGAGGAGACTTTTTCTCAACGGGACCGGATGGCGGCAGCGCGGGCGCTCGGAGACCTGGGCGGCGAGGAAGCGACGGATACTCTGTTGCGCATGTTGGAACAGATTCCGCCTGCCGAAGAGGAGGAGATGACGCAGGTGCTGATACGGGCGCTGAGCCACACCGGCGATCGGCGTGTGACCGAGCCGCTGGTCAGTCGCCTGCTCGAACCCCTGACCCCGCGTTCGCTGCGCCTTACCCTCTGTCGCGCGCTAGGCGAACAGGGCGACCCGGCCGCGCTGCCTGCGCTGCGTGAAGTACTGCACTCAGATCTCGCCGATGCCGGACTGCTGCCAGCGCTCGCAGACGCCCTGGCGCATCTCAAGGATACCGAATCCGCCCTGCCGCTCCTGACGCCGCTTCTACGCCTGGAATCGCCCGTCGCCCGCAAACAGATCGCCAATGCGATCGGGCAGTTGATAGGGGAGGGAGATGGCCTTTACGGGCTGCTCTCGCAAGAGGAGTTCGGACGAGACAGCGGTGTAGCGAAACTGATTCAAGAGTTGTTGCGGCGAGCGAAGGGCAGCGCGGTTCCTACCGACCTGAGCACGGTACAGGACGCCTATCTCTCCGGCAACTACGAGGCGTGCATTCAAGCGCTGAACCACTCGGCGAGTGTGCTGCCGATTGCCGTCACAGACCGACCCCGCCTCTGCCGCTCTGTGCTGGAACAGCTCGCCCAGGCGTCTGGGCCTCCCGTGGAAGCCACCCTGCTGGCGCTCTTCGCCCTGCGCGCCCTCCTGGAGAATTGATCCCAATGAACGAATCGAATTTATCCGGTCGAAAATGGGCATCAAGCCCTATCCGATGCGACCATTGTAAAATAGTTGACCCTTTGAGGAAGCACCAGAGGCCGTATCCCTCGTCAATTCGACAGAATAGGTGTCCACTTCGGTCTAGTAACTGTCGGTGAGAGAAGTCTTACGCCTCGTCTCGCCCTTTGCATTCGGGCTTGCAACGGATGTCAGTCCAGTATTCCTCCCGCACATCGCGGTCAATGTGAATCGGCACGCGCTCCCCGTACAGACGATCACTCCCATCACGTTTGCAGCCCGAAATCCAATACTCCTCGCCCGTTTCGACGCAGTAGTAATTCGCCTTGAAGCCCTGACCGTTCAGGCTCATAAAAGACCTTCCACCGTAGTACAACGTTCTTCCACTCTTGGAATATGCCACCCGGCCGATATGTGCTTCGCCCGTCAGTTGCCCTGCTTTGCGCTCGATGTACATGATGCGCCTCTTTGGAGGCGTTACGGCTGTCTTACCGTCCGCAGATTGGGCTACTTTCTCTTCCACGTCGAATTCCAGTTTGACTGGATCGACGCCGAGTTCGTCGAAGAGGCGTTGCGCCTTGTTCTTGCTGCGCCGCGAAAGGCCGACCTTCTGGACGCTACGTGCATAGTCTGTCAGCATATCCCGACACAGTTGCCTTTCTCTGCCATCCTGGCGTTGGCGCGTCCAGTGATCAGTGTCGGGATTGTAAAGGGTATCTCTCTCCTCCCAGAGAGCATCGAAACGCCGCTCAAACTCATCCAACTTCATGACATGATCCCTCTCTCGTCTATTGCGTCTGCGTCTGCAAGTTCGCATCGGCAATTTTCATATGAATAGGCAGGCGTGGGCAGACGGAGTTGTCAAAGACCGAGGAGGGGGACTGTCTGGAAGGGGGATTCGTCCGGAGGGCCATCGGTGAGGTGCAGGACCCTGGCGGTAAGATCCATGACGACGGCGGTGACAGTCGTGTAGTGCTCTTCCGGTCCGACCTGAGAGTCGCGATGACGACAGATGCCGAAAGGATCGTCTCTGGTATCGCGCAGGGCGTCCTGGATACCTTCGATGGTCAGGGGAAGACGCTGCATCAAAAGTTCGCGCAGGCGAGCCTGGCGGCGGCGGGAGTAGATGCGGCGCTCGTTGGGAGCTTCGACGATCCCCAGTCTGTTCGGATCGACAAAGTGGTTGGCATGGGTTAGGCAGCCCTCGTTGCAGGAGAGGATGTTGAGCTTGTCCGGTGCGGCCTCCACATCGGCCACACGATCTGGCGTCTGCGCGATGAGGAAATTCCCGGCACAGGCGCGCCCCTCTCCTGCGAGAACCTGGACTGCGTCCTCCAGCGTGCGGGAGCGCAGGATTTGGTAGCAGCGGACATGGAAAGGCGTGACGGCACGCATCCAGTCGTCGTCCACGGTCGTCATGCCGTTGATACAGAGGCTGACTCCCGCGCTGTTGAAGCCGATTTTCGCCCCGACGATGCCGCCTTCGCTAAAGGCGAGCGTCTGCAAGCCGTCCGGCTCTGTCGTATGCAGCACGGCACCCTGCGTTTCGGGGATCCAATCCCAGTTCTGCCCGACGAGAAGATGCCCGTTTGCGGTGATGCCGGGCAGCGCGGCAAAGGAAGTACATCCGTCCGGCGTCGCTTCGCGTTCTAACGCTCCAGGCTCCCCTCGTTCGCCCTGGCCCTGCTCCATCGCGAGACGCCCGAACTGATAGTAGAGGATCTCATAACGCGCATTGAGTGCGGCGATGTCCAGAAAGTCCAGACCGCTGCCTGCCGCCACCCCTTGCATTCCGGCATAGTAGTCCGGACTCGCCCTCTCCACCTGTTCCGCAAAACGAACAGCGACCGCATGGACCGCAGTCCTATCCAGATGAATCTCACGCTGGAAGCGGTCGTAGTAGAGAGCCACATTATGGGCGATTCGATCTTTGAGGACGGTGCCGTGCGTGACGCCCATCGCGTAGGGCGAACCGGACAGAGAAACAACTGGCAGGCTCATAAGACAGATCTCTCTTTCTACGTTGTGGGAGATAAGGTTTTTGCCAGCGAGATCCATACAGGCTGCTTCTCGAATCCCAGGGCCTCATTGATAGAAAGCATCGGACGGTTGGTCGTGGCGTTGTCGGTGCGAATCACCGGGCAGCCGACCGACCGGGCGTACTCGACCGCACGCAGTTTCAGGGCCATTGCGATCCCCCTGCGGCGATACTTACGGCGCACGGCCGTGAACCCTGTATCCAGATGGTCGTCCGCCTTGCGTCTCAAGAGGGCGGAAAGTCCGGCATATTCCCCCGTCTCGCCCTCGACCGCAACGAAGAAGCCCTCATTGAGAAAGTTCGGACTCTCCAGCATCATTTTGTGATACGTTTCAAACGACAGCGGCGTGAAGGTCTCCGGTGTCGGAATATCATGCGACACCTCCTGGTCCAGCTCCCAGAGTTTGCGGGCGAAGGCAGGGTCTTCGGCTTTCAACTG
>JAYUMV010000347.1:0-5432 GCA_043762265.1 Chthonomonadaceae bacterium
AGCCAACAACACGAGCGGCAAACCCGATCCCGCCGTCTTCCTCAACAAGTTCGGCAAGCGCCTCTCCGACCGGGGAATCCGCCGCACCTTCGACAAGTATTTCAAAGAGGCTTCCGAACGCCTCAAAACCACGCCCCACACCCTCCGCCACTCCTTCGCCACTCACCTTCTCAACAACGGCGCCGACCTCCGCGCCGTCCAGGAACTCCTCGGCCACGCTCACCTCGTCACCACCCAGATCTACACCCACGTCACCACCGACCATATGAAAGAAGTCTACGACAAAGCTCATCCCCGCGCCCTCGAAGAGTAGTCCGGAGGTTTCCTCATGAACACTTCGCGAATCGCAAATGCCATCGTCCGAATCGAAGAACGAAGATCCAAGTTTCTTCAGCAAGACGATGTTCCTTGGCCCAAAGACGAAGCAACAGAACTGTTAGAAAGTCCAGGACTATCTACGATCCCGGACATCACAGGCATGTTGACCCATGCAAACTACCACGTTCGTAAGAAGGCTGCAGAAGTCCTGGGAAAGCGAGGAGATATGGCGACAATTCCCGCGCTTATAGAGGCTCTTGGGGACGGAGAAATACAACGCCCCCAGAGTAATGCCTGCTCTCCTCAATAGTCTCCAAGACACAAACGACAGCGTGCGAAGATGTGCCTCATATATCCTGCGCAAAACCGCTGACAGCTCTGCCATTCCTGCTCTTACGATTGCTTTACAGGATATGGTTGGGCGCAAACATGTGGTATCAGAACCGAGAAAACCCCAGCCTCTTGACGCAAGGTGGGCACAAACCCGTTGTTCCTCGAAACCGGAATTGCTATCAACCTGATGTCGCTCCGTCCGGAGGACGGCCCGCCGAAGGCGCGTAGCGAGGGATAACATCCCTTGATTCTTTCATGGCGCGATTATGTCTCGACACCCAATCCGGTAGCCAGTGCGCTGTTGGCGAAGATGAAGATCGCGCCTAAAGATAGACCGAAGGTGCGCCTGGAGTGTCTGCGTCTGCTGGCGACACTCAAACTCGATCCCGCCCTATCACAACTGACAGGTGGATTTATCGGCACTTATTTAAGACTGAATACGGTAGAGATGAGGCAGCACGAGCAGGAGTTTGCAAAACTTACTCCCGAAGAGAAGGAGGCGAATATGGAACTGATGAACCCGTGGTTGAAACAAGGATGGGAAGAAGGCCGTCAGACTGGGAGGCAAGAAGGCAAAGAAGATCTTGATGTCCGTCAACTCATCCACCGATTTGGTGTTCTTTCTTCTAAGATGACGGAACGTCTCAATCAATTGTCTTCCGAGCAACTCAATGACCTTCGCATGGATCTCCTTGGCTTTACGACGGTTGCCGATCTGGAAACCTGGCTCGCGCGCCACAACGCGCAGTGAGAGCGGAGACCACGAGAGGTTTACCTTCGCGCAACAAAAACCTCCTGGGAAAAGAGCGAGTGTGAAAACTCGTTTCTTTGCCTGGGAGGTTTTAAGTTGTAGAGACAACCCTAAAATGGGGATTATCTCGTGGCGGAAAGCCTTATGGCTTCAGACGGACTACGCGGGAGGCAGGGTGCCGGTCGGTTCGGTGACGACTACCGGTTCCGCTGCGGACGGGGCGGAGACGGAGGCGATCAGAGTGTCTTCCGGGGTCAGGATCTCGTAGCCGCTCTGTTTGGGCAGATCGGAGACACGCAGCGAGCCGCCAAGTTCCATGTGGGAGACATCGACCGTGATATGGTCCACCATGTGCGACACATCGGTCCGGATTTCCAGTTGCATCAGCGCCTGGGACAAAACGCCCTCTCCCGTACGCACCGCATCCGGCTCGCCCTTGAACACCAGCGCGATATGCGTCTTGACGGTATCGCCCTTCTCCATATCCTGGAAGGTGACATGCAGCAGACGCTTGGAGATCGGATCGCGCTGAATATCGTGGAGGACCACGGTATGCTTCTTCTGCATCGGTCCGACGAGCATTTCGGCGACGCCGGAGTTGCCGTGCCGCACAATGAATGCGTCCAAAGGCTTCTCTTCTTCTTGAAGATGAATGGTCTCATTGCCGCGATGCTGAATGGAAACAGGCACATAACCTCTTTGGCGCAAGCGCTTGACGTCGCCTTTTGAGATGGCCGTCAGGGGCTCAGCGATCAATTGTGGGGTCTTGGACATAATTTTCTCCTTATCACGAGGCGTAACGATCCTGTCAGATCGTAGAGAGCAAAGCTCCTCGCGATTTTCTGGATGGCACCTTATATAACGATTGAAAAGCCCGTTAAGTTCCCCTTTTGAATAAATCGTTTAAAAGGGGAAGCAATCAGGCAAAACCGATGCAATTAGTTGCAAAATCCGGCACTCGGCTTCCAGGGAGAAGAACGGGACGCAGTGAACAAGTCTGTCTACGCGGTTGAGCGGAGGAGCGCTGCAGTAGTTCGCAAGCCTGAATATCACACGCTTCGAGGGGCTGCCTGCTAAATAGCGACGCCTTTGCCGACCATAAACGCCCGGCTTCACAGCATCAGGTCGTAAACCGCTTCTACTCTTCTGGCAGTGAGTTCGATGGTGAAGTGGTCCAGCACCCTCTGTCGTCCGGCGGCACCCATTCTGGCCGCCCCTTCCGGATCGCGCAAAAGCCGCAGGATCGCCTCTGCCATCGGGGCGCTCTCGCCCATCGGCACCAGCCAACCCGTCACGCCCTCCTGCACGATCTCCGGAACGCCGCCGCCGTTGGTTGCTACTACCGGCTTGCCTGCCACCATTCCTTCCACCACCACCTGCCCAAACGGCTCTCCGATGGTCGAGGCATGCACCAGTACATCCAACTGTTCGATCATAGCGGGGACATCCTTACGAAAGCCGGTAAACTCCACACATTCCGTTAGCTCCAGCGTCTTGCACAACTGCCGCACCTTCGCCTCATACGCCTCTTCCCCGAACATCGCCGAGCCGATGATCTGAAAGCGCGCTTCCGGAAACTGCTGGTGTATCAGCGCTGCCGCTTCCAGGAATATATGCTGGCCTTTCCAAGGGCTTAAACGCCCTACCATGCCGATCCGCAGCACGGACCTCGCGCCCGACACAGGATTGGACGCCTCACTCGCCGGAATACCGTCATGTACCACTTCCAGCCTGGTTCGAACTCGACCTGCCTTCAGAATCACCTTACCGGTTTTCGCACGCGGTTCCAGAGCCATGAGCGTAGCCTGGGAATTGGCCAGTATACAGGTCGGCAACAGACGCGCCAACCAGCGAAAACCTTTGACAGCAGAAGAGGGAAGATAGTCGGCGGCAATGCGGTCCCGGAGGTGCCAGATCACAGGCACACGGGCGAGACGGCCGGCGATGCCACCGATAACATCGGCCTTAAGAGAGTTGGTATGCAGAAGTTGGGCATTACGGACTTTGAGGAATCGGGCAAGGCGGCAGGCATAGCGCAGAACCTGCAGAGCGGCCTTAGGTCGGAGCAGGCTGCGCAGACCGAGGCTGTCTTTGCGGGTTTCGCCGACGCTTGTTTCAAGCAAAAGAATATAAGTCTCGATCCCAGCTTCCATCAGCTTAGCATGCAGCGGTCCATCGGCGCTGAGGACGACGACGGGCAGAAAGCGATGCGTATCGAGATGCTGAAGCAGATGCAACAGAGCAATCTCGCCCCCGCTCATCAACGCAGTATGATCGAAATAGACGACTGTCTTCGCCGAAGCGGCGGGGGCATGCGTGGTTGCATGCCGCGTAGCATCGGTCTCCTCTTTATGCGTTGAGAGCGCTTCATAAGCGAGTTGCGTGACCACCGTCGTGGCTCCTGATCGTCCGCCCAGGCGGAGGTTTTTACTTTGCCGCACAATTCTTGCGATAGTCGCTTTTATTCCCTAAACGAAGGCAGAGGGTCCCTGAAAGTCGGACCCGTCTCCTCGCTCTTAAAGGCGCTATCCGCTCTCCATGACCCGTTGGTAGATACCGTTCATCCGTTCCGCAACCCGCTGCCAGGTGTAGTTTTCTTCCACCTGTTGCCGCCCAATCCTGCCCATGGCGGCGCAGCCTGCAGGGTCCGCCTCCAGATCCCGCAAGGCGTCTGCCAGCGCCTTGGAGTTGCGCTCCGGCACGACGATGCCCGCTTTCCCCACGACTTCCGGAATCGCCCCGGAGGTCGAGCCGATGACCGGCGTTCCACACGCGTTTGCCTCGATCAGCACCCGCCCAAACTGCTCTTTCCAACTGGGAGTCGTGCGCGAGGGCAGCACCAGCACATCCAGCGCATTCATCACCTGTGGCAGTTGTTCCAGAGGCCGCCCCGGCAAAAACGTCACCTGATCCTCTTTGCCCATCTCCCGCACACGCCTCTCCAGTTCCGACTGGTAGTCGCCGGAGCCGACAAACAGCAGACGGAAATACGAGGGACAGAGCGCCAACGCATCCACCATCTCCATCAGTCCTTTTTCCTCGACCATCCGCCCTACATAACCCGCGACAAAGCCTGCCAGGCCCAGTTCACGCCGACACGCAGCGCGATCCATCGGACGGAACAGTTCGGCATCTACCGCGTTCGGCACGACTTCCGCCGAACCACGGTAACCTTTCGAACGCACGATCTCCACGGCCTCCTGGTTACGCGCCACGACAAAGTTCGCCTGTTGCAGCGTGAACTTCCGGTACAGTTCGAACGGCGGAGGCAACTTTTTATTGATGTTTTGCTCGGTCTCTGCCACGATACGCGTGTTAGGCAGGAGGCGATTACGCAGTCTACAGGCCTGAACGCTGACCTGCGCCCACGGCTCTTCCCACAGATCGATGATATCGGGTCGGAACTCGCGCAGCAGTTGCGCCATTCCCGGATACCAGTGCATATAAAATCCGACACGCTTCCCAGACCAGGGCCACACGACCTTACCGATTTCGCAGTCGAAAGCGTTGTCCAGCGGAGGCTGCGCGGGGCGCCACTTTCCATAGTGCATCCAGCGTTCCGGTATCAGAACTTTGAGTTCGATGTCAGGATGCTGTGCAAGCAAGGCCGCTTTCGGCTGCCCTTCGGTACGAGACTGGCAGGTGTGTGAAATCAACAGAACACGCATAAGGGTAAGGAAAACTCTTTCGTTTAGAGGATGCGGCGGTACAATGCCAGCATATCCTGAGCCATCCGCGCGGCGGTAAAACGTGCATGAAACCGCTCCAGGCCGCGCTGTCCCATCGCCTGGGTGGCCTGTCGGTCGGCGAAAAGGCGGCGTATCGCTGCCGCCAATGCGGGCGGATCGGAAGGGGGAACCAGCAGACCGGTCACCCCCTGCTCGACGATCTCGCGCGGCCCGCCCGCATCCGTAGCGATCACCGGGCGGCCCAGCGACATCGCCTCCAGGATCACCAGGCCGAACGGCTCTGCAAGGCTGGGCAGTACGAATATATCGCCTGCTTGAATAAGCGCTTGCGCATCTTTCCG
>JAYUMV010000348.1:0-15521 GCA_043762265.1 Chthonomonadaceae bacterium
AACGAGCGAGAAAACAAGGCCGAAAAGTGTAGGTGTATCTTTCCTCGCACAAGAGTGCAGGGAAACTATGAGAGCGGCCCCGCCTTATTGAGGTGATACTATGGCCCTATGGGCAAGGGATTTATTCATGTACATCATAATATTCCACTAGCTAAGATGCGAATGGACTATGTTGTAGATCCTATCGCCGATTTGTTGCCTGTCTGCCCCAATTGCCACGCTATGCTGCATCAGCGGCAGCCAGTCTATAGTCTTGATGAGCTGAAAGCGATACTGGCAGAGCAAACGAAGTCTTGAATGGTGCCTGATCGCTTTAAAAAATGGGGACAGAAGACCAGTCTGAGCGCATTGCAGACGGAACAGAAGAGCAAACACGATGCCGCGCAGAGATAAAATTCATGATGCTGTCAGAAACGCACTCATCAAAGGTGGGTGGACAGTTACCGATGATCCCTATTTCCTAAAGTACGGTGACGAGGATCTGTTCATTGATCTGGCCGCAGAACGTCTTCTGGCCGCAGAGCGTGCCGGACAGAAAATTGCTGTCGAGATCAAGAGTTTTATTGGCCGTTCGCCCATCAATGATCTGGAAAATGCACTTGGTCAATACGCTCTCTACTTGAGTGTGTTGGAAGTAGTCGAACCTGAGCGCAAACTCTATTTGGCTGTTGGCAAAGCAGCATACGATGAGTTGAATCATGTCAAAGCGTTCGGCCTTATCGTGAAACGGTTCCAGATAGCCCTGATCGTCGTGGAGGCGATAACGGAGGAGATTGTCGAATGGAAAGAATAGCGCAGTATCGAAATACTATTCATTGCCTGCTCGCGGACTATGTCCAGTTGTATGCAACGATCTCAGAGGACGGTGTCGATACAGATATGATCCTGGATGATGCGCATGGCGAGTACCTGCTCATGAGGGTTGGTTGGCGTGGGGAAACACGAGTGCGACGTCCGGTTTTCTACTTGCGTCTGAGAAATAGCAAGATCTGGATTGAAGAGGACTGGACCAAAGATGGCGTCGCGACGGAACTGATGTCCCGAGGTGTTCTGAAGGAAGACATCGTTCTCGCCTTCAACCCTCCAGAGGTACGCGACCTCACTGAGTTCGCTGTCGCGTAGCTGTTCTCAATCCATCAGCCTTGTGAACTCCAAGCATTGTCGCAGTATGGATCGTGAGAAAATACGACAAACTCGCCAGGGGACCCGCAAGAACCTCTTTTCACCAACACCTATGAAGCTGAAGCGCGCCGATTCCTAAAGGGCGTTTGATGGCTTACTCGCATCCAATTATAAAGTACAAGACGGCCGTAGGAGCAGTTACGCTTCTGCGACTTTTGCTTGATGGGATGCAGTCTGGCCCAGACTGCTGAGTCTGCCAGACTGGGGTGCAAGTCGGAATTCCGGCAAAAGAACAAGGCTGGACTCTACGGCGATTATGCCGAGCAGCTTGACCACCGCACCGGGCTTGTGCGGAACGCCTTGAAAACAAAGCGATTAAAGGAATAACATGAAACGATACTCCCCATGGCTGGTTATGGCATTTGTGGCCTTCGCTCTCGTGGCGAGCGGAACGGCCTTCGCTGAAGAGCCTTCGAATAAGACTTACAATTGGGACAATGACCCAAAGGGGGTGCAGGTCTTTATTCTCGCCGGACAGTCCAATATGGTCGGGCATGGCAAGACCGATGAGGGCCACGACAATGTGAAGGGGGCGATCGGAAGCCTGCGGTACCAAGTCGAACACGATCCCAAAAACTACGGTCACCTGGTCAACAAGGACGGCACCTGGAAAACCCGCGACGACGTCAAGGTCTGGTGGCGCGATAGCGATGTCACCGCCCCACGCGCCGTCATCAAGGGAAATCTCAAGATCGGTTACGCGCAGAACCGGAATCCAGGCTGGATCGGCCCGGAATATGGCTTCGGCTGGGCTATCGGCGAGCGCCTCAAGCAGCCGGTCCTGATCATCAAGGTCGCGTGGGGCGGCAAAAGCCTGAACGTCGATTTCCGCCCGCCAAGTGCCGCGGCGGCCCGTGGCGGCGTGGTGGGACCGTATTACAAGGGATTGATCGAATATACCCATGACTGTATGAGCAACCTCGGCACGGAGTTTCCTGAGTGGAAGGGCATGGGGTATCGCATCGCCGGAATTGGTTGGCATCAGGGATGGAACGATCGCGTGGACAAGGTCGCCTCCGCCAATTACGAGGCGAACCTGGTGGATTTGATCAAGGATCTGCGCGCCGAGTTCGGCAACGCGAAGCTACCGGTGTCCATCACCACCACCGGCATGGCGCCGCCCCCAGAACTCACTGCGGTGGAGCTGGCTCAGCTCGCCGTGGGCGATCCCAAAAAACACCCCGAGCTGAAAGGCAACGTGAAAACCACCGACACCCGCCCCTTCTGGCGCGATGCCTCGGTTTCTCCCAGCAACTTCGGCTACCACTGGAACCACAACGGCGAGAGCGAGTATCTCAACGGTAAGGCCATGGGTGAGAAGATGGTGGGGATGTTGGGTCGCTGACGTGCCGGATGCGACCCGGAAAAGTTGGATTGCTTCAAACGAAGCAGACAATATGAAAAGAACAGCTTTCTTGTGTCGATATGTTCGTATGCCCCTGCATGTGCGACTGCTCGGCCAGGATAAACACCTTCAGCAGCCTGGCCGAAACCTGGCTCGTGATCCCAGGCGCCAGGCCGAGAGCCACTGTCAGCATAATGAACTGCCCACTTCGTCGAGCGTTTCTTATAGCTTTCCTTATTCTCGAGGCCGTTTCAGCGTCGGTCCGTTTCACTCTGGTTGCCAGGTCCCGCAGGAATCGATCCTGGCGCCCTACTTTCGCTCTGTTCGATCTCAAGCGTGACAGTGCGGCCTTGAGACAGCGTGACCAGGCGAGCCCGGTCCTCGCCAGCATCGGCGATGGTCGCTCCACCGCCGATGATCTCGATGCTCTTGATCGGGGCTGGACCCGACAGCTTTATTGTCTGAGCCCGATCAGAGAACAGCGAAACCTGGATGCGGCCGGGCCACCACGCCAGGCGCTGGATTTCAACCTGACCGCGACACAGCGCCCCTTCGATCGTGCCGACCGGCCACGCTCTGGGCAGTGCGGGCAGCAATCGAACGCTGCCAGGGGACGAGGTCACAAGCATCTGAATAAGAACTGCGGGCAGACCGCCACTGACGTCCATGTTGAACAGCGAGCGGTGATTGTGCATCGAGGCCAGGTTGCTCAACCAGTAGCTATTGACCAGCCGCACCATCGCCTGGTAGGCGAGTTCGCCATCGCCCAGCGTGGCAGCCGCCTGGCCGAGTTGCACGACGCCAAAGGACATGAACCCCGCTTCACGATAATGCTGTGCGAGCTTGATCTCGATAATCTTGCGGAAGGCGGCCTGCAGTCCGGCGTCACCCGCAATTTCGTCCGGCATGGTGTAGTACAGCGGATACAATTGCGAGGAGTGGCGATGATCGAGGTTGTCCTCAAGTCTGGGAGTTAGCCACTCTTTGACCACCCCCTCCTCGCTGATCATGTAACCAGGCATCCGACCCAGCATCGCCTCCCACACCGGGACCTTATCTGCGTTGACTTCCAGGTCGCGCGAGGCGGCGATAAGATTGGTCAGCAGCTCCTTTGCGGCGGCGACATCCATCGTGGCGTTGAACGTACCCTGTGAATGGGTGTTCAGCGGGCTGTTCTCTGGCGAGGTCGTCGGACTGAACAGATACTTCCCATCCGGACCTTCGTAAAGGTAGCCCTCGAAGAACAGCGCCGCTTCCTGCATGAAGGGAAGTGCGTGCTCGGCCAGAAACTCGCGATCGCCGGTGTAGAGGTAGTAGTCGTAGAAGAAGCGTGCCGCCCACGGCGCCCCGGCCACCCACATCCCACCGGCAAAATTCGGCGCCAGGGCATTATTGTACCCATGGGTCGTCGAGCGCGACGGCAGCACGACACCTCGGACGCCGAAGATGTGCCGGGCATTCACCCGAAGGTAGGGAAGCATCGCCTCGATGTAGGAAGTGTACGCCAGCATCAGCTCAGGGGTATTGCCCGGCAGCATGCTTGCGATGGCCGAGGGCACGTTGCCGTTGTGCGTAAAATCGCTTGCCCATGCCGGAACGTAGGTGCCCGCCCACACGCCTTGCAGCGTTGGCGGCAAGTCCCCCGTGCAGCTGATGATGTTGTAGCGCCCGGCGTCGAAGACCTTCTCCGTAAGGGCGCGCGAAGGGTCCTCGTTCGTAGAACTGGCAAGCAGCTCTTCGGTCGTTCGCTGGCTGTCGGCGCTGCCACCGAGGTCCAGACGCATTCGGTTGAACAGGGCGCCGTGAACCGCAGCGTGCCGCTCAAGCAGGCGGACGTAGTCAGCCGGCAGGTCTGCCAGCGTGTTCTTCATCGCTTCAATCTGTGAACAATCCGGATCATAGATCGGCTCGATGCACAGGAGGACCAGTACGTGATCGGCGTCCTTAATGATCATGGTCGAGCCTTCCGACCGGATATCTCCACCGGGGCCGACAATCCGAGCAACGCCTTCGAGCCGGTGGATACTGCCGGGATAAGAGTGGGGGAAGGAGATGGAAAAGGTCAGGTGTGTCCCGTCAGCGGTAGCGACCATGTTGGAAACGTGGCTCCTGAACACTTCGGCCGATCGCTCTACGATCGAAGTTCCGAGCATGGGATTGGGGCTGCATGGCCCCAACTCCAGAGTGCAGTCGATGGACTGCTTCCCCAGGCCGGTGATCAGCAATACTGCCGTGCCGTCGGTGCGCGAAACGAAGAGGCGCCTTTCAAACGCGCCCCGTTCATCAGCCCAATGGACTGTAGCCTGGCCAGTCTGGAAATCGACGCTTCGGGCGTAGTCTCGGACATCTCCTCGCTCCGGCATGGTGACGTGCATCTCGAAGGCGGGAACGAATGGATCGGGATACATGAAGTCTGATTGGCCCGACAGATCAAAAGCCAGTTGAGTGGCTTGCTTGTAAAGACCACGGTCGATCAGTCGGCGGACCTCGAACAGCCGTGAGGAAGCGTCCGGGGGGACAACGGGGGCCCCGGTGGGCAGGAACATCCGGTGATGGGTGAAGATGACGGTTTCATCAAGCGGCTGGCCGATTACGTTGGCGCCAAGCGTTCCGTTGCCACTGAGCAGCCCTTGCTCCCAGGTTTCGGCGGGAGCACAACTGATGAAGCCGCGGTCTGGCATCGCCAGGGTCGTCGTGGTCCCACCGCCCGTATCGCATGCCATGGATGGCCTGGAGTTCATCATAGTCTTGCCTCCGGTTTGTACAGCCCGTGATGCCGATTCTGGTTGGATGGCGACCTGGAGTGCCGCTGCCGTCTCATCTGGGACCTTCATCGTCGTTCCAGCTCCTGACGAGTAGCGATGGGCACGTAGCCGACTTCCAGTCCCTTTGGCGGCTTCATGATCTGCGCCGGATCGAGGCTGGCTAGTTTGCCCGTCTTCAGCGGGGCGAGGTAGTTTCGGTTCCTGGACCAGGCGCGATGCAGCATTGCCACCCTGGTCTGCAGGCGCTCGCGCTCTTCTGGCGTGAGATCGGCGTTCTGCAGCGCCGGCTGATCGGCGAAGCGATACCAGTAGTAAGTCACCACGCTGCCATTACCCAGGTGTGCCTTGAAGGGACCGGCGACCGGCCCCGGCTTTTTCCAGCCGCTCGCCGGGTCGTCCGGCGTAGTATAAGGATTCGGCGCCGCCTCCACCGGCCGGGTCCACGTGATCTTCTGGAGACCCGTGTTCGCTGGAACCTTGTCGGGCGATACCGGCATCCATTTCGCCTTCTTCTCGTCGTCAGCGTTTTCGAGCCGAAAGTACTCCGGGATAGTTACCAGGCCGCCCGCCTTCTTCACGAGAGCATCGTTCCACCGAATGCCGAAAGTGTGCGGGTCCAGGGCTACCGGCGCAGCGAACTCGGTCAGGTCGATGGGTACCTTCTTCTCGGGCCCGCCCTCATTCCACCAGATCTGCCAGGTGCCATACCCCTTGTCGCCGAAGACGAGCTGGTAGGCTCCCCGGGGGGCGACGGCCCCACTGCTCGGATTCCCGCCGGCGAACCACGCTGCCACCGAGTCGTAGAGCGCCGTCCTGTCGTAGGCGGTTTCCTGCTGCACCAGCACCGAGCCTTCTCGCCCATTGTTCGGGAATGAGACCGGGGCAATACGTGCGTACCAGTTGCCGTTGGCGTCTGACGCCAGGCGGCAGGGGGTGTTTTGCGTCTCCATCTGCACGGCCCGGTTCGGATCCATCGGCCGACTGTCGAGGAGCTGACCTGCGAGGCTCGGATCGTTCACGTAGGCGTGCGACCAGAAGTGGGGCAGGAAGAAGGCCACAGGGCCTTTGAAGTTGTCGGTGTTCAGGAAAAGCGTCCAGCAGTTGCCTCCGGTGGGTATATCCTTGCCTTCGGTGGTTGGCTTGGGGTCGGCAAGCGGTAGATTGAGATAGCCGTAGCCGAATAGCCCGCCACGCTCGCCTTGTTTCACGTCCAGGCCATCGATAGGAAACAGAATCCAGGGGCTGAGCTGTGCCACCCCGTAGAGCCCGCGTGGCTTGTCCCAGTTCCCCGCGCCATGCGACGGCCCATTGGCGATCTCAGAGAATTGAGGGCCTACACCACCCATAATGAATTTCGGCGTGGTCGTAGGGAAGACCGTATCGGTCCACCACCCTAGCCCGCCTTCAACATCCGAGTACATTTTTGGGGGAGCCGCGCCGTCGTACTGTGCAAACATCCACGTGCCCGGCAGACCCGTCTGAAGGCGGTGCCCCGGATAGTAGTCCAACAGCGGCCACGCTGCCACGTACATCGAGTAGCCCGCGTTATACTGGCGGTCGACTTTCCCGGCGTGCGGGATGATGAGGTAGCCGCCGACGTGCTCGTTTCGGTGCGCCTGGCTGACGACCTGCCCTGGGGCCGGGAGCGCCGGCCCCAGGGCCAACGCCACCGTTAAAATGCCCCAGGCACAACAAACTACATGCTGAAGGATCGGTGAGTGAGTCATCGCAGAGCCTCTCCCTTGCCGTCGAAACAGGGTGCCATTGGTTGCTCTCAGTTCTCGAACGGCGGCCCATCGCCACGAGCAAACGCGTGTTATTGAGCGTAAGTCTACCATAGTTGACAAAAACACTCAAGCAATAGAATCCAGGAACAGATTCTTTCGCCGCGGTACGCTCCCGAAAATGCAGGAGGATTTTGGACAGGAAGAATGCAAGTGGATCGGCAGGGCGGCACAATTTCCTTAAATGAGAGAGACGAACATGACACGGCTATTGAAAATATCCCTGGTGATTGTTTTTGCCTGTCTGTTCGCTCATCGCGCGGGCGCGCAGTCGCGGCCCAATATAGTTTTTATCCTGTCGGAAGATCATGCGTATCAGGCCGTCAGTGCGTATGGCTACAGGCTGAATCACACACCCAATATCGACCGAATCGCGCGGGAGGGGATGCGGTTCGACCGCTGCCTGGTTACCAACTCGCTCTGCGGACCAGGCCGCGCCTGTATCCTGACCGGCAAATACTCCCACCCCAACGGCTTCTACGACACCACTACCAGCCGCTTCGACGGCTCCCAGGTCACGTTCCCAAAACTTCTCCAGCAGGCCGGATACCAGACCGCCATGATCGGCAAGTGGCATCTGGTCTCCGACCCGACCGGATTCGACTATTGGGACATTCTTCCGGGCCAGAGCCGCTACTACAACCCGCCCATGATCCGCAACGGTGAGCGCCTCACACGGGAAGATTATGTCACCGATATCATCACCGAACTCTCTCTGGACGGGCTTAAAAAGCGCGATCCCGCGAAGCCCTTTCTGTTGATGTGCCAACACAAAGCGACCCATCGAGATTGGGAGCCGGCTCTCGATAAGCTGGCCCAGTACGACGGCGTGAAGTTCCCCGAACCCAAAACCCTCTTCGACGACTATACCGGACGCGGCAAGGCCGAACATGGGCAGGATATGATGATCCGCTCGACCATGACGGACGGAGGCCTGAAGCTGGGTGCTCCGTCGGCGGCGCTCACCCCAGAGCAGCGCAAGGTCTGGGACGCCTATTATGCGCCGCGCAATGAGGCGTTTCGCGCGGCACACCTGCAGGACAAATCGCTCGTCCGATGGAAGTACCAGCGCGAAGGGATGCAACCCTCAGAATCGTTCTCCTGAAGTGGGATGATCTTACAGATTGCGGACCACACCTGCGGCAGACCGTGACTTCAGTGAGACAGCAGGCGCCTATCCAAGCCTGGCGCAGAGTCCCCAATCTTCTTTAGACTACAGAGAGATGGTAACCTGACCATGCGCATTCATTCTGCACGCACTCTAATTGTCCTGAGAACGGCTCTCGTCACTCTGCCCCTGTCCGTAGTGGCCCTGTCCGGTCGGGCTGCAGAACCGCAATCCGATCCGGTAGAGAAGGGAAACATGGCCCTCAAGGACTATGGCCTCAAAAAGTACATCCATGTCTCCAGAAATCTGCCCCATCGAGAGGATAAAGACTGGAAGCTAGTCTGCGCGCTGCCCCACAACTCTCAGTTCCAGCCCTGGATCGAAGTCGAGGCGTCTGCCGGGAAGACCCTGACATTCAACTCCAGCAATCCCCTGGTGCTCTACCTGACGCCTACGGAGATTTGCCGCACCCTCAACGGCATCCACGCCTATGAAGCACGGAACTGGGTCAGCGGCGAAGGCGCTGTCTATACCATTCCGGCGGGCGTGACCGTCAAGGCGGTCAAGTACCGCGAAACAGGTTACAATACCACTTTCGCCGGATCGTTCACCTGCAACGATGAAGACTTCAATATCCTGTGGCAAAAGGCGGCGCGGACCGCCTATCTCTGCATGCGAGACCACTTTTACGACTGCCCTGACCGGGAGCGGGTCGGTTTCTGGGGGGACGGCACCCCGGAACTGAATCAGTGCTTCTATGTTTTCGACACCAACTCCCATGCCCTGTGCAAAAATCTGGTGCTGCGGAAGCTGCAGCCCACGTTCTACCCGGGGCAGCACCTGGAATTTCTCGGAGAGTATGGTCTGTGGTTCTACTATCTGCATACCGGAGACCTGGGTTCGGTAGCGGCCGTCTACGACGCCACCAAAACCTTTCTGCTGGAGACCTACAAATTCGGGAACCCGAAGACCTGGTTCGATTGGGGAAAGGAATGTAAGGACACCAGCGTCATCGAAACGTGCTTCTACTACATCGACCTGGGCGCACTGCGGAAGTTGGCGTCCGCGACCGGCCATGAGGCGGATCTGCCGCGGATCGATGCAAAACGCCAAGAGATCCAGAATGCGTTCGATGCCCGATTCTGGAAGGGACGCTTCTACCAGTCCGCCGATGTCACCGAGCCGGATGACCGGGCCAACGCGATGGCCGTGAACGCCGGGCTGGCGGATCCCTCCCACTGGGAGGCGATCTATACCAATGTCCTCAGTCGTACCACCAACTCCAGTTGCTTCTTTGATCGCTGGGTGTTCGAGGCGCTCTGTGCGATGGGCAAGCAGGATAAGGCGCTGCTGCGGATGTCCACGCGTTATCGGACCATGATCGACGGCAGCTTTACAACCCTCTGGGAGCACTACGATCGATGGTGGGCATCCCGGCGGAATGCCTTTGACGACGCCTCCTCGCTGAACCACGGCTGGAATCCCCCGGCTCTATTACTGTCGCAGGACATCGCCGGCATTCGCCCGGTCGAACCGGGCTGGACCACCTACCAGGTCCTCCCGAAAGAAGCGTTTCTGACGACCCTCAAAGTGGTGGTTCCGTCGATCAAAGGGCCGATCAAAGTAGATATCTACAAGACGGCGACGGAGTATGCTCTGAACCTGATCTCTCCGGCCGATACGAAGGCCGTCCTCGGCATTCCTAAGCGTTCGTTCTCCAAACTGACGTCGATTGATGTTGACGGCAAGTGCATCTGGAACGGCGGCTATGTCGGAGGAGCAGCGGGAGTCTCCTGGATTGGAGATGATGGGGAGTATATCAGGTTTCGTGTTGCGCCAGGAACCTGGCGTTTTGTAGGACGTGGGACGCTGCCGCTCGATTCGCCCAAACCTTTACCGCCTCCGAAGCGGCGCGAACGAAACCTCGACAAGCGCGGCTGGACCGCGACCGCTTCCACTCCCGATGGATCCTTTCTGTTCAGCGGCGCCAAAATACCCATCGATGTGCCGGCCGCCAACGTCCTCGATGGCGACTCCTGGACCGGGTGGCGTGACATGACTCAGACCCAATATGCGGGACAGTGGTTCCAGGTGGACATGAAGAGACGACAGTCGTTCGACAAGATTGTGCTTGACAACACCTGGGCGCTGTGGGACTCACCCCAGGCGTATGCAGTGACCGTGTCCGACGACGGTCTCCACTGGAGCGCGCCGATCTCAGTCGGCCACGGGAGCCTGGGCATCACTACCATTAGGTTTCCTGCTCAGAACGCACGCTGGATTCGAGTTACGCAGACAGGCTCGGACCCGACCTATCACTGGTCGATCTACGAGTTCAGTGTCTGCCGCACCCAAGGAGACCGATGATGACAAGACTTCCATTCAAAATGGCGACGTTCTCGCCCATCTCATGCAACAGCAAAGGACGCCTATGACATCCCTACTACTCCCTCTTTCCGATATCGCGACCTGGTTTCCTCCGGACGCGTTCGCCGCCCGTCGTGAGACGATCTTCGATAAGATAGGCCCGGAAGCGTACGCCCTTATTCAGGGCGGCGGTCCGCCGCGCGGGTTCGAAGTCTTTCGACAGACGAACGAGTTTTTCTACCTGTGCGGCGTGGAGATACCGCAGTCGTATCTGCTGCTGGATGGTAAAACCCGCACCGCAACGCTCTTTTTGCCCCATCGCCCCGAACGAGGAGAACCAGAGTTTCTGACCGCAGACGACGCCGACGCGCTGTGCAGCCAGACCGGCCTCAACGCGGTCCACGGTCTGGACAAGTTGGAGACACAGGTGGCGGACATCGCCGTTCTCTATACTCCGCATAGCCCGGCAGAGGGACGCGTCGAGTGCCGGGACGTTCTGCAGTTCTACGCCCGCCTGGTCGCGAAGGATCCCTGGGATGGGGACGTTGCGCGAGAGCAGCGATTTCTCACGCGCCTCCGTTGCGCGGCGCCGAACACGGAGCTTCGGGACCTTACGCCCATTCTGGACGCGATGCGCGTCCTCAAGAGTCCGCGCGAGGTCGCGCTCATGCGCTGGACCGGCAAACTGACGGCACTGGCGGTCCAAGAGGCGATTCAGGCGACTCGTCCCGGTATGCGCGAGTACCATTTGGGCGCGATCGCAGATCGGCTCTACCGGGAAAACGGCGCCCGACGCGAGGGCTACTGCGCCATTATCGCAAGCGGCGCGAATATCTGGCACGGCCATTACAACCGCAACGACAGCGTGCTGACCGACGGCGACCTGGTCCTGATGGACTACGCCCCGGACGTCTGCAACTACACCAACGACATCGGGCGAATGTGGCCCATCAACGGCGCCTACTCGCCGCTGCAACGCGAACTCTACGGTTTTATCGTCGAATACCACAAAGCGGTGCTCAAGCGGATCCGGCCCGGCGTGCTGCCGCGCGACCTGCTCGCCGAAGCGGCCGAGGAGATGCGCCCGGTCGTAGAGAGCACAATCTTCTCTAAACGGATCTATCGTGAGGCTGCGGAACGGACGCTGACCTTTCGAGGGCATCTCTCCCACCCGGTCGGAATGGCGGTGCACGATGTCGGCTCCTACTTCGAGACGCCCTTGCAGCCGGGACTGGTCATCTCCATCGACCCGCAGATGTGGATCCCGGAAGAACGCCTCTATTTCCGTGTCGAGGACACCATCGCCGTCACAGAGACAGGCGTCGAGATCCTGACGAGCCACGTTCCGATCGAACTTGATGCCATCGAAGCGCTGATGCGCTCCTGACAAGAGGCACAATATATGTACTATTCACCATCCTGACCACAAACGTTGAACAAGATGTATAATCTCATAGGATAGGCTCTTAGCGAACTGCGAGGTAAGCGATCATGTTTGTAAGTATCTTCAACGATGTCATTGGCCCTGTAATGCGCGGGCCTTCCAGTTCGCACTGCGCGGCTGCGCTTCGCATCGGCAGGATGGCGCGCGACCTCATGGATGGCGCATTTCGCGAGGCGCTTGTCGAGTTCGACCGCAGTGGCTCGCTGCCGACAACCCATGATACGCAAGGCTCCGACATGGGTCTCTTCGGCGGTCTGATGGGCTGGGATGCAGCGGACGAGCGGCTGCCAGATTCGATGCAGACCCTACAAGAGAGCGGTGTCGCCATCTGCATCGAGACGGTGGATGTCGGCGACCCGCATCCGAATACGTATCGGCTCACGTTGAGCAGTGAACTTGAACGCCATGCTGTGCGAGCCATCTCCACTGGCGGTGGGATGATAGAAGTTTTGGAAGTAGATGGCTTCTCGGTCTCCATGTTCGGAGACTGTTTCGAGACGCTTCTGTGGGTTTGCGGCGACGGCGCCTCCCTGCGGGACAGAATCGCTTCGATGCTCGAAGCGGATGCTGTCCTTCTTCACGAACGCGATGGCGCGTTGCTGATTGAAGTAAA
The DNA here is from genome assembly GCA_043762265.1 of Chthonomonadaceae bacterium. GTDB lineage: Bacteria > Armatimonadota > Chthonomonadetes > Chthonomonadales > Chthonomonadaceae > JANXLO01. Next base: position 12,609 of record JAYUMV010000348.1, read on the forward strand.
AGCGCAGCAGTTTGTCTCGGACACTCAACTGAAGGAGATTCAGAAACATGGAACTGTTCACTCAGTTAAAAGGATCGCTCCCGTGCTGCCGGTGATGTCTCGCTGCACGACAAGCGTGCCATTCACAACATGCTCTACAATGCTGGCATTTGATGAGGGACGAAACACTCCGCTGTGGAAGTTGGCGTGCGCCTACGAGTCTGCGCGGGGTGGACTGAGCGAGGAGGATGTGGTGGAGATGATGGTGGGTATCGTGCAAATCCTCCGCCGTTCCATAGCGCAAGGCATCGCTGGCACCGTCTATGAAGATCGCGTGCTAGGGCATCAGTCCGGGGGATTTGAGCGGCTAATGCAGGAAAAGCGACTGCTGGATGCAGGCTCACTAAACCGCATTGTCCTCTATGTAACGGCGCTTATGGAAGTAAAGAGCGCTATGGGTGTTATTGTCGCAATGCCAACGGCAGGCGCGTGCGCCGCATTGCCGGGCGCGGTCATCGCCATGGCGGAGGAGATGGGGTTGGGAGAGGAAGAGATGGCACGCGCCATTCTCGCGAGCGGGCTAATCGGCGTCTTCATTGCAACGGCCTGGACGTTTGCAGCGGAAGTCGGCGGATGTCAAGCCGAAGGAGGCTCCGCAGCGGCCATGGCTGCCGGCGCACTGGTAACGCTGGCAGGCGGCACGCTCACACAAGCGGTTGGGGCTGCCTCCATGGCGATGCAGAGCATGATCGGTCTCATCTGCGACCCCATTGCAAATCGCGTGGAAGCCCCGTGCCTGGGCAAGAACGTGATGGCGGCAGCTAACGCGCTATGCTGCGCCAACATGGCGATGGCCGGCTATGACCAGGTCATCCCATTTGATGAGGTCATTGAAACTGCAAAACGAGTCGCCCAACAGATGCCGCGCGAACTTCGGTGTACCACTCTGGGCGGCCTTTCGATTACGCCGACATCGCTCGCCATCGAAAAGAAGCTCGCGCTCAAAAGAGCCGCGTGCGGCACCGGCTCCTGCGGCTGTAGTTGAGCCATAGTCAGAGAGCGAAATCGCTCAGGATTGCGCGCAGCGCGGATTGCACCTTTACGATTGGAGAGAGGGACGATCCCATGAACCCACACTGCAGAGGCGATAACCGATTTACAGCGGCTCCAAAAGCAACTAAATCCATAATCTGTTGTCTCGCAGCGAGACATATACCAAGTCTCCTGGCTGTGAATCTTTCAGTCAGGCTATCATTCCACAAAGGACCAGCAGTCATGACACTTGCCATTCGAACTATGCTTGCGCTTATACCACTGCTCAGCGCCCTGCCAATAGCCGCAAATACTGGTCAACTGTCTCCATACCCTGACCAACCCGACGCTTCCGAGGTGACTGCGCATGCGGACGGCCTGCATGGGTATATCAGCTACAACACACAACCCAACCCGGACAAGGCGGCATCCAGCGCAGGGATCGGCTTCTATTCGGCGGTATGGTCTCTAATCGATCAACCTCTGGCCGGTTTCCAGATCGGTCTGCCGGGATGCTGGATCCTACCGGACAACCAGGACAACAAAGACCATCCGCTCGCTCCTGTGGGCACTCTAGCACGCACCTGGAAGGGGCGCGGCCCCACCTGGGATAGCGTTTTTCAGACGGTAGAGGGGGGACTCGGGTACTGGGCAGGGAACCATTTCCGCTATAGCGGGCCGAAATTCAGCATGAACGCCACCCCCCAATGCTACGACTATGAGGTCGGTTCCCCAGGTTGGTCCTTCTTCTACAACGATAAAGCTCTGCCGGATAACCGCCTCGGTATCGCTCAGTTCAGCAATCGCCTCCTTATCCCCCCGGACGGACTGCCGTTCGATCACAGCCATGAAGGACAGTTTTTGGGCTATGCCTGGCTAGCCCTGCCTTTCACAACTCCAACAGCGGAGGCCGACCCACCGACCGGGGACCAGAGTTGGACGTGCTTTCTTAATGCCGCCAATTTCAAAGGACCCATCGCCTTCTACGTTCCCCAGACCTGGAGCAAGATCGGCGCCCTCTTCAAGGATCCCTTTCTCTACGGCCGTGGGCTGGATGCCCGTCCCGGCGTGGTAGGAGGGGGCGCAATTGAGATCAATACGGTGCCGCGCTTTGAGGCAAGCGACGCCAAGGGCGCCGTCTATTCCCGGATCCCACGGCTGCACTTTCCCGTCGATGAGGCGGGCCGGGCCATCCTGGTGCAGGACGTGACCTACTTCTCCAAGACGGCTTTATACGATTCAGTTAAACGCTGGCGCGACGAGGGCATCCCGTGCTCCGGCACATTTGATCCCGCTGGTACCTGGAAGCCCAACCTCACCACAAGCCCCACCCGCTACGATCAGGAGAAAAAACCAATCGCCGGTGTCGAGGCTGTGTGCTTAACGAAGGTGTTTCCAGGGAACCGATGGGGGATGCAATGGTTCCCCAACACCATCACCCGTGCGGGGGAGTTTCCAGAATATTTCCGGCAAGACGGCGCGCAATGGACCCCTATCCCATCCAGCGCGGTGCCGCACGAGACAGGTCTCGCTACCCAGAAGTTCCGTGTGGCAAAGCAAGGGGCCACTTATATCACTCCTACCAGCGCAGCGTGGAAGACCCCTGGTCCGGCGACCGCGCCTATAACCGTCACCCTGAGAGACGGATCTCAGGTCACCTATGCCTGGTACCGGTTCATCGATCAACCCGTGTTCCAGCAGTATCACTGGGACGAGGGGCGGAAGCAGCGATTGCAGAAACTGGTCGCCGAGATCCAGGCACGCTGGACCATCGATCGAAACTATATGCCCCCGCCCAGCGCCGGATCCCTGGTTCGGCTTGATCCGGCCCTGATCGTGACCCCGCCTGCAGGGATGGAGACCGGATATGTCCCTATCGTCGTGGGGCAATATGCAAGCGAA
>JAYUMV010000349.1:0-7896 GCA_043762265.1 Chthonomonadaceae bacterium
CCGCGCAGAGCCGGTCCAGTTTCTCCAGGGCGTCGGCACGTTCCATACGCCCGATAGCCGTTGCCGTCGTGCTGACAAATTTGATAGGCTCGTCCCGAAAAGTGCAGCAAAGTCCAAGTCGAAGCATTTTTTTTCCTACCTATCTCTCTTCTTCCTCAGTGTAACGCGAAGTACGCCGGTTGTCAATCCCAGGGAATTGAGTTGGGTGCAGGAAGGGATGCGACTGCTGTGCGAGGGCTAGACGCAGGGCGAATGGCTGTTCGCAGAAAGGAATTTCGGCATCTGTTGCCATAATAGGCCGTGTGGAAACCCTGCAATATCAACAGAATACGATTTGGCGTCTTCGGCTTTTTGACGGTCCGGTGCTTGAGGATGCTTCCGGCGTGATGGTGCGACGTTTCCGCTCCCAGCGGGTCGGAGCGCTGCTGGCCTATCTGGCGCTTCATCTGGATCGGCCCTGTCCGCGAGAGACGCTGTGCGGTGCGCTCTGGCCGGAAGAAGATCTGGACATCGCCTCCAATCGGCTGCGGGTGACGCTGGCATCGCTGCGGCGTCAACTGGAGCCGGCTGGCATCCCTTTTGGAACGGTCCTCGATGTCGGCATTCCGGGCAGCGTCCTTCTGCGTGCGTCCGCCGTCTGGTGCGATGTTGCCGCCTTCGAACAGAATCTGCAGACGGGACGACGCGACGAGGAGAGACCTCTCCCGCAAGGGACATTACTGCCCGGCTATTATGACGAATGGGTTCTTACGGCACGGGAGCGCTATGAAGCCTTACGGGAGGAGTGGCGTGACGTTCCCAGCAAGCCCCGTCCGGTGGTGGAGGAGACCGTCTCCGCCTCACCTCCTGCACGGTCGAAGCGTCTGCCGCTCTATCTGACCCGGTTCTTCGGCAGGCAGTCCGAACGTCAGAAACTCCTCGATCTGGTGCAGGCCAACCGTCTGGTAACCCTTACGGGGCCGGGCGGCATCGGCAAAACACGCCTGGCCGTGGAGACGGCAGCGATCCTAACCTGGGACTGTGTCTTCGTCCCTCTGGCCGATCTGCCCTCTCCCGAGCGCGTTCCGGAGGCGACGCTGCAGGCCCTTCTGATTTCGCCGCAGGCACAGTCCGATCCCGTCGAGCAGTTGATCGAGGTGCTGCAGCGCCGGGATTCGACGCTGTTGATCCTGGACAATGCCGAACATCTCCTGGACGCGGTTGCAGCGTTGAGCCTAAGTCTACTGGAGGCCGTGCCGCAGTTGCGACTGCTGGTAACCAGCCGCCGCCGCCTCGAAATCCCTGGCGAGGCGCTTCTACCTCTCGACCCACTGGAACCGCCGCCACATGCCTCCGCCTCCGAACGTCTGGAAGAGTTTCCAGCCATTGCGCTTTTTCTGGACCGAGCGCGCAATGTACGCCCGGACTTCACGCTCAACGCGCAGCAAGCGGAGGCGCTGGTGGAAATCTGCCATCGCCTGGAAGGACTGCCATTGGCGCTCGAACTGGCGGCGGCCCGCGTCACTGCGCAGACGCCTACACAGATCGCAGCAGCGCTGGACGTCGATAGGATGGAGTTGAAGTCACGACAGCGTGGTCTTCCGAAGCGGCATCGCTCGTTGCGGGCCGCGATTCACGGCAGTTTCGATCTGCTGACAGCGGAGTTAAAGGCATTCGTCGCCAGGCTCTCGGTGTTCCAGGGCGGTTGGACCGTGGAAGCGGCACGGGCGGTGACAGAAGACGCAGCGGCGGAGGAGGCGCTGGAAGAGCTGACGCTTCGCTCTCTGGTCATGGTACGCGAAGAGGAAGGCGTCGGCACGATGCGTTATTCGTTTTTTGAGACGATGCGCCGCTTCGCCACCGAACAACTGCCGGAGGTCCAGGCCAGCGCTCTGCAAGCGCGGCATGCGCACTATTTTTTGACACTGGCGGGCCAGGGAGACGAGGACGACCTGCGCACTCTTCGCCCTCTGGACGCGGAGCAGGAGAACCTGAGAACGGCCATCGCGTGGGGTTGGGAGAGACAGGATCGGGTCTTCTGGGCGGGCCTGGCAGGCGCACTGCTGCATGCCTTTGTGCGCGGCCATCATCGTCGCGCTCAGGACTGGATCGATCGCGCGCTGCCTCTCGTCGCGACCGTACCAGAAGCGGATCTGCGATTCCGTGTCCGCTATGCGGCCTGTCAGATCCTGTCCGACAGCGGGCGTTTCCCGGAAGCGCAGCGCACGGCTCTGGAGATGCAGGCGGACGCCCTGGCGAACGATAACCTTCTCTATGCGACCCACGCCGAAGTGATCCTCGGATTTATGGAGGAGGCGTTCGGGAACTTCGAGGTCGCTGTCGCGATGCAGCGAGACGCTTTGCAGCGGGCACGGTCACTCGACAGCCCCTCTCTCTTATTGGCCTGCCTGTCGCATGCCAGCGGGGCGCTGCATGGGTATGGCGCTCTTCTGGGAGCGGAGACAGAAACGGGCAAAGCGGCGCTGCAAGAGTCTGAAATACTGGCCAGGGAAATGATCGCCCGCGTCCCTCCCTATTCGAGGCGGGTCCCCCTCTCTTATATGATGACCGTTGCCTCCCTCTTCTTCCTCAAACGCTTCCACGAGGCGGAGCCTCTCCTCAAACGAGGCCAGGCGATCGCGATAGCGAACGGCACCATGACGGAGTTGATGTTCTCGCTCGCCTACGAAAGCGATATGGCCCGGATACAGGGCGACTTCGAAAAGGCGGCACTCCTGTTCGGAGCCTTTCTCCATCTCCAGGAACGCATGGGCTACAGCCTGGAGCGCGCCCAGTCCTTTCGCCCCACCTGGCTGCAGGAGTTGATCGGGCATTTGCAGGCCGCGCTCGGCAGCGAACGTTTCGAATCGCTGGTCCGGCGTGGCCGACAGACGCCGCCCGAATCCCTGAGCGCCCCCTCCCTCCTGGAGACCGTCGAGCTTTGACCGCTTCCCCGGTGCGCTTCCCGTCCCAAAATTAAGCGTCGTTAATGCGCTAATCTGCGCAGAGCTAATAGACGGTTAACGGGGCCGTGATACGCTAGTCCTCAAGCATATACCGGGCCGAGCCGCCTGCATATCTCTCCTTTCGTCCCGACGCACGGCTCCCCGCGCTATGCCGATGTTTCCACTCTCTCCTCTCGCGTTCGAGAGGAGGAAGCGACGCACGAAAGGACGACGTTTCCCTATGACACTTCGGCAAATCTTCGGCAACGGCAGCAAGCCTCTATTATGGGCCACCCTGCTCACATTGGCAGCCTCTTCGGTAGCCTCTTCCAGCGCATTCGCCCAGACGACTCCCTCTCTGGAGGCTTTCCAGGGTATCTATGCGGGGAACTCCGGCGGCTTTGCCAACATCCTTGGTAACGGCAGCCCCAACGACGCCTCCAATCCGTTTCAGGGCAGCGCCAACTTCACCGGCAACGATCACAGAGGCAATCCGCAACAGATGACCGTTTCCGGTACGGCTTACTCCTCTGCAAACTTCGGACAGATACATGTCTATGGATCAGGCACCGTTACGAACAGCTACTACAATCCCGCCAATCAGCCTTTTACCGATTCGAATGGAAATGTCAATCCCAATGGTTCCCCGGACCTGCTCGCCGTCCACGGCAACGCCGGTTGGACCGACACCTTCACCTATACCGGACTCCAGGGTACAGGCTATAAAGTAAACTACTATTTCGCGCTGGAGGGAACCGCTTCCGGAGATGTGGAAGCGGGCCTGAACTTTTCTACCAGCGATCCGAATGGCCCTTCGTACAACCCTCGCACCTCACAGGGGTCGGCTTTATGGATCACTCCGGACTATCAGGTGGACTGGGGAGTGCCCTTTAACATCTCGACGGACTTCTACGGGGGAATGACGACCTACGTGTCGCAAAAACTGGACGGCAGCACCTACACTGCAACGGGGAACTATGCGGATACCCTCACTCTGGCCGGGATTCAGGTCAGGGATGCGAATGGGAACCCCGTTTCGGGCTGGTCAGTGACCTCGGCTTCCGGAACGCAGTATCCTCTGGGCGCTCCGGTACCGGAACCCGGCAGCCTTGCGCTCTGGATGGGCGCCGTTTCCATTGGTACGCTTTCCGTCTTCCGCAGGCGGCGCAAGTAGCGCGGGCCGTCTTGATGCCCCGTGAACTTTCCCCACGGCTAAAGCCGAGGGCCTGCCATCCCCAACACCCCTATTCGGTAAGTGCGCACTCTTCCCGGAAATTCATTGCCGGGAAGAGTGCGCATGGATTGCGTTCGACCTCTTAAGCAAGATAGAGGGAACGATTCCGTGGCGGGGGCCGTCCGCTCTTGCAGTAATGTTTGCAACAAGGAGAAAAAGAGATGCCGGACAAAATAGACGAAAAGAAAAAACAGATCAGGGCGGAAGAGCATGAAGAGGCGCTTCACCCCACGCCGCACAATCCGGCAGGCGACGTAGAAGTCGTTACCGCGAACAGCGCCACACACGAGCACGGCCTGCAGAACAAAGAGATCAACAAAGAGCATCGTAAAGAAGTCGATATCCATAGCGACGACAAGAACGAGCGCCACACGCATGTCCCGAAGGCCGAACAGTTGGAGCATGACCTGAAGGCAGAAGAGCAGAAGTCCAAATCCGAGTAAATCAGTCGCTTACCCTCTCTAAGGACAGACGCCTTTGTAGTCTTACGGGTGTTTGCTCTGCCAGGCCGAGTGGAGTGGAAACACCTGCAAGGAGCGGATCGTCGCAGCGCCGTGGAGGCTTTCTACGGAAAGGCGTTCCTCGGTAGGGAGGCAACAGGCGGTGACGGAGACCTCGCCATCGTTTACGAACGTCTCTACCGAGGTGCGGTCCAACAGTATCTCCACGGTTTTAATGGTACCAGCTACCGCAGCGGGCTGTGAGCCGCAGGTTACGGAACGATCGGTCAAAGTGACCGTCGCGCCGTGGAGATGAAAGGTGACGGTGGCCCCTGCCGGAATTTCGACCTGCGCCAGGATATGGAACAGGTCTCCGGAAGTCGCCAGAGGCAGGGGCGTTCCCGATGGGAGAGTAAGGTCTTTCCAGACCTGCGGTTTGCCGTGCAGTTTGCGGATCTCGGAGGCCGGTTTGCGATAGATACGCAGGCCAGCGGGTGTGCTGTGGAGCGTCAGGTCGCAGGGGAAAGTCATCTGCTGGTTGAAGGGCATCTCCGGGTATTTGCCGTCGCGCATCCAGGCGATCTGCACACGTCTACCGGGAGCGCTATCTATATCCCCCCAAGACTGTGTGGCATAGAAATTCGGCCCCTTGTCACAGGCGAACTGCTCGGTTTCCGGCACGAACATCTTCCCATTGAACTCTCCCACCGAATAGTTGCCGTTGCCGCGTATCAGCACCCACTTCTGACGGCTGCTATCCCCGTCTACCGGGAGTTGGAAGAGATCGGGGCACTCGAAGCTGTCGGGCAGAGAGGCAGGCAACTGCGTCCAGGTCAGCAGATTGGGCGAGGTGAAAAAATGGTACTGTCCGTCGCCGTACATCACCATGATCCAGCGCTTGTCGGGCGCGTACCAGAACACCTTCGGATCGCGTTCGGGATGCAGCAGCACGGGATTCTGCGCGTACTTGGTCCAGGTGCGTCCCAGATCCAGACTGTAGGAGAGACACTGGCTGCGGTTGTCGTTGCCTGACCAGAACGCGACCAGAGGCGGATGCTTGCTATCATGGGCCAACCCGGAAGTGTTGTCCTTATCGTAGACGGCCCCTCCGGACTGCACACCGGTTCCGAAGCGATGGTCTTCCCAGAAGGCAGGCTGCAGTTCCGTCCAGTGAACGAGGTCTGTGCTCACGGCATGAATCCAACACTTGTTCCACCGCTGGGCGAACAGATGGTACTCGCCATGCAGGTAGATCAGCCCGTTGGGATCGTTGAGCCAGCCCTCTTCCCGCATCCCCGGATTGAGTTGATGCACGGTCCACTGGCGCGCGGTAAAATGGAATTGAGGGCGGTATTTCTCTGAATAAAGATCGGTCGGTATGGGCAGCATGTGCGTCTCCAAAAACTGTTTCTTGTACAGTGCGACCTGCGCGGAGCCGCCGCTCAGGCGCTCGATCTCAGGATCGGATAGGGCGCGGTTCCAGAGGGCGATGTAGTCGATCTGCCCCTTCCAGCCAGCATTGACCCCATTGCCTGCCGTCTCGCCACCGATGAGTGCAGGCTCTGTGTTGCCGGTGCGCAGGGGTCCTGCCGGGTTCGCCTCGTCCATCACCACGCCATCGACAATCATGCGCAGGGTCTTGCCGTCGTAACGACACACGACGTTATGCCACTCTTTCGCGCCGATTTGCGCGAGCGGCGCCATTACCTGAGTCATGGTGGGGGTGTCTCGGGTTCCCAGTTCGAACCCGATCGCCATAGGGAACGAGAAGAGATTGTAGAGAAGACGCTCGTGGCCGCCGTGCTTACTGAAGACAGGCTTGCCCCAGACGCCGGAAGGTGAGCGCAGGCGCACGCTCAGAGTGAACGCCGAACCGGTCAGGTTCAGCATCCCGTCGGTCCCCTGCCCCGCATCTAGATAGCCGCCGTCGAACTGCGCCACCACACCGTCGCTGCCGCCTGCCAAAGAGGCTGCCCGGTCTTTGCCGGTAAGGGGAATATTCAGCGTCACCGCGCCGACGACTTTCAGCGCGTTCTTTCCGGCGGCATCCTTCAGATCCCGCATGTGCCAGACGGCCACCGCATCCCGAAAAGCGCTTTCATATCGGATCGCATCCTGCGCATTGGCGGCAGACGCCCAAAAAGCCAACAGCGCTCCCGCCAGCACAACTCTCTTCCGCATAAAGACTTCTCCTCTTACGTCTTTTCTTTTTCGTCACTATCCGTACAGGAACTTCAGCGGCTCTCTGGACAGGACAGCCTTTTCTTTATGGGGTCTTCGAGGCGGCGCTTTCCGGCGCGGCCAGGGCCAGAATTTGCGGATGCAGGAGGGAGGTCCAGAGTTCGTACCCTTTACTGTTCAGGTGCAGACCGTCCGCCCGATAGATCTCCGGGCGCGCCTCCCCAGTGGCGCTGAGCAGTTTGGAGTGCGAATCGAGAAAGTTCAAGGGCATCTTCTTTTTGGCTGCCTGCTGCACATACGCTTCGATCAGGCGGTTGCCTTCGACAAACTGAGCTTCCTTCTTCCATCGGGAGACCGCAGGGTTCATCGAGATGTAGACGATGCGCGTTTTCGGCAGGGCCTTGTGGACCTCGCCTACAAAGGCCTGGAAGTCCTTGAGCACGGTTTCGGGAGTCTTGCCGCCGTTGATGTCGTTGCCGCCCGCATAGAAGACGATCATCGCAGGTTTATAAGGCAGGACGATGCGGGGAGCATAGCGCACACTATCCGCAATCTCCGAGCCCCCGAATCCGCGATTGATAACTTTCAGTTCCGGGAAATCTTTCGGCAGTGTCGTCCAGAAACGAATACTCGAACTGCCGAGAAAGAGAACTGCGCCGGTCGGCGGCGGATTCCGTTTATCGGCGGCCTCGAACGCCTCGATTTCAGCTTCGAAAGGCGCTTTCTTGGGCTGTTCCACGGCCGCAGGCGCTGTCGTGGCGCTCGGTTGCTGAAGACCCAAGGAGCCGGTCAGGCACCAGAGCGCCGCCCCGATTAAACTTTGAATGGATGGCATGAAAAGATTCCCCTTTGCGATTCCCAATTCTGTGCATTATACATCTTTTTCGCAAAATCGAGTTTCCCGACAGTAGCTAGGACTGCTCACTGTCGGTAAAGAAACGTATTGTGCAGGAACTGCTGGCCCACCACGTGAATGTTAATGCACACGACGCCAACAAACAGACCGCATTGTCTGTGACGAAACGTTTTCACTTCAATAGCATCACGATCCCGCTGCAATCGAACGGTGCAACAAAGTAGGATAGGGATACGCTGGAACTGGTCATAGAGGAGAATT
>JAYUMV010000350.1:0-14269 GCA_043762265.1 Chthonomonadaceae bacterium
GCGTCGATACGCCCGCGTCTTCTTGACCCGATGCCCGATGCCCTTGCGGCTTAATCCTCCCGAGAAACAGGCGTCGAGCAGAGCGGTGCGACTGCGAGCGGGGATCGCGAGGAGCGCCTGGTAGAGTTCGTCGCGGCCGATGTCGCTGCGCTCGTCCTTCTCGCTGGCGTCGCCGGGCAGCAGGGTCGAGGCTCCGTCTGTCGCGACCGTGCCGTGTCCGGCGAAGTAGAAGACAAAGCGTTCGTCGGGGCGCGCGAGGGTCTTCATGCGGGCCAGCGCCGCCATGATTCCGCGCTTGGAGGCGTCTTCGTTCGTGAGGCTGACGACCTCGAACCCCTGCGCTTTCAGGGTGCGCTCGATCCCTTTCGCGTCGTTGACACAGCCTTCCAGATTGCTGCCCTGCGCCAGTTTCGGATACTCGTTGACTCCGATCACGACCGCACGATCCGCCCGCGCCGGTCCTGCCGTCAACGCTCCGCAGAGCAGCAAGGTTCCTGCTCCGACCGCGCACAACCCGCTCCTATTCTTCATAATCATCATTATTGTGCTCCCCTTATTCGGCTTTCTGAGCGGGTTCGTAGCTGATGCTGGGCATGGGGGCGGGCTTCGGCGCTTTGGGGTCGCGGGCGACCGGGCCACCGGGCCGCTGTCCCCAACCTTCGATGGCCTCCTGCGTAACGAAGTCTTCGTGCAGCCAGGCAAAGCCCTTGTTGCCCCAGGCGGTCGTCCACGAGTTGACCATCAGAAAGGCATGCTTCTCTTCGTCGTAGCCGACAATGCAGATGGCATGAAACCCGGCCCGTTCGCCCTTGGTGGCGGACGGCTTGTAGACATACCCCGGCTCGTGCGGCATTTTGAAGAACTCGTTGTAGACAGCGATGCCGATGACGAAAGGCTGCTTGGTCTCCCATAGCCAGTTTTTCAGCTTTTCGGCGTCGCCCTCCTCCCCGTTCAGTTTGCCCCTGAACAGGGAGACCGTCTGCCGCGCCCGGTAGCGCAACGCATGCGCTTTGGCCTGTTCGTCGGGCTGGGAGACGACATCCGATTCCTTCCAGGGCATATCCGCCAGCGCCGCGCAGCCCTGTTTCGCCAGGATGTCGAACGCCTGATAGATGTGCATGCCCTTCTCTTTATCACCACCATTGAACTGGTGCCAGATAAAGGACGGGCTGAACACAAAGCGAAGATCCTTGCGCTGCTCCGGCGTCAGCTTCCGTTGCCGTGCAATGGAGGTCGAGTAGCAGTAGTAGGCCGTAGACCATCCGACGCAGGCGCTGGTCTCGCCCTGATCCCCGACCGGCGGCAGATCGTCGGCCAGGCTGAACTGTTTCGGGCGATCCAGTCCCCGTTTCGTCGCGATGCGCACATGCGCATGCGTCTCGAACGCCTCGGAAGGCGAAGGATTGCAGCCGAGCCCCTGCCCGGCGGCAGGACGCTCCGCCGCGAACGTCCCTGTGATCCCCGCAATCAGCAGTCCCAGCAAGCGAACGCGCGTTGAAAAGCACGTCATCATCGTAACATCCTTTGTCAGGTGACATAAAAGTGCGGTACGGATCCGTTTTCCGTCCCCTCCGCAGCGAGAAATCGGTATCTTGAGATGACGAAAAAGAGAACTCAGAGGGATCTACCGACCGTCCAACGTTTTCCCGTCAGACCCAGTATATCTATCCTCCGTATACACACCGTATACAAACGGAAAAGCTGCCGTGCAATTCTCGCGATTCCAGCCACTTTGTGTCTGAACCACGATTTTCAAGATCATGCGATTGAAACGAGTTGGTTGTAAAAATAGCCTCGTTTTGTAAGGCTGTTGTAAGGCAGATCCGGATAATGATAACGCAACGTCCCTCGCATAGTCCTCCAACCCCATATTCGGCACGCGATAACAGACTGAAAACGGATCCACCCGATCCGCCTCCCGACATCCTGCATGCACCGCCAGCATCGCCGCAATATCCCCCTCATCCCGATAGTGCCGAAATGTCACAGGGGAATTAGCGAACATGTCTGGCTGGAATTTACTGGTTCTCATACCGTTTCAGGCCTCCTCGCGGTTCTACCGCCATCCTCTTATCGCTCCAGGACAGGGGTTTTGCAAAGGAGAAAAGAAAATGTCGAAAATCACGATTTCACCCTTGATGCTCCCCAAAACGGGAGGCGGTGGAAGCGCGGACCACGAGTTGGCCGGGGACGGTCAGGCGGCAGGTCTCTACGGGAGCGCCTTCGATCAGAGCGACCAGCCGTTCTGCGGCCAGTCGGCCCATCTCACGAAACGGCTGGCGGATGGTGGTGATGCCGCCAGCCATGTGACGCGCATCCGGAATGTCGTCAAAGCCGGTCACGGCGATGTCCTCCGGCACACGCAGTCCCAGCGCACGGACCGCGTCGCAGATGTGCGCCGCCAGAGTGTCCTCACACACCACGATCGCATCCGGCCGAGAGGCCAGCCGTATCCAGCCTTCCAACACCTGCTGATAGCCTTTTTCCTGCCATCGGGCCGGGTCCAGAACCGCTTCCAGGTTAGGATCGTACGGCAAGCCGACAGCGATCAGGCCCGTGCGGTAACCCTCCAGGCGATCCTGCCAGTTGGAGTTTACATTGCCGTGCCAGGCGATAGGGCCGATATAGGCGATGCGTTGCCGCCCCTCGGCTCCCAGGTACGCGACCACCTCCTGCACGGCGGCGACGTTATCGAGATTGACATAGCCGACTGCGTCGGGCACATGGCGGGTAAGGAGGGCGACCACGGGCAGCCCGGCGATGGCGAGCCGCTCCAGCACAGGTGTTTGCAGGTTCGGAGCGACCCAGAGCAGACCATCGATATGCCCATTCAGAAAATCTAACCCCGAATGGCGATCCGGACGATCCGGCCAGCCGGTAAAAACCAGAATGTCGTGTCCGGCCCGCTCCGCCGCTTCGTAGATGCCCGCAACCAGAGGCGGCGTGAGCGATTTGCCTACGCTCGCGTCTAAATTGCCTAACCCGAAAACCAACAGCCCGAGGATGCGCGTGCGGCGCTGTCGAATGGCCCGTGTGAGCGCACTGGGGGTGAAGTAGAGATCCTCCATCGCCCTGCGGATACGGCTCCGGGTCTCCTCGCTCATACGTCCTTTGGCATTGATGAAATTCGAAATCGTGCTGGGAGAGACCTCGGCAAGGCGGGCTACATCCGCGATCGTCGCACGCTCCTTGCGCACGACTTTCCCCTCGTGTCTCTCCAGATCGCGCGTCCCTTCCGTCTCCAGTTCGCCTAATGCTGACCGATCTGCTCCCTCTACCGCACCTGTCGATGCCGCATCGTGCTGCGGATGCCGCCGAATCCAGTTCGCCACGGTCTGGTGATTGACACCGAGATCACGACCGATCCGGCGAATTTTCAGCCCCTGCGCGTATAGGGCGATAGCGCGATGCTGCAGAGCGTCCGGATAGCCCCGCCCGCGCGTTTCCGACGTATAACGGCGCTGACAATGGGAGCATTTATAACGCTGAACCTCCCCGTTTTTCCCGGCTTTTACCTGTTTCTGCGTCTCATGACAGTAAGGACAGACCATCCTCAGCCTCCTCGCCTCTCTCAATATATCCTGACAAATAGACAATAAGCGATAAGTTTATACCCTGATATTAGACAAAATCACTCTTTCTGTTAAATCCCATGACACAAAAATCTGCTTTTCATTTATTTATCGTATATTGACACCGCTGAATGCGTATGGTAAACTCATAAGAAGTGATAAATCTGGTTCATCACGCTACCAAAAGGGGAATGCGGATGCGTTCAAGGATTCTAATTGCACTGCCGATCAGTCTGGCGCCTCTGGTGACGCTCGCGCTCGCGCTGCCGTCCGGAGGTCAGGCGGGTCAGCGGCAAGCCACGCTTTCCCTTGCGCAGATGACCGGGCCGTTCTTTGCGCAGAACTGCACCTCATGCCACAACCCCAAAGTGAACGCAGGTAAACTGGACCTCTTCGCGCTTCAAGGGCCGGACTCGGTCGCGAAGCATCGTGAGACCTGGGAAGGCATCGTGCGCAAGATCGGCACGGGCGAGATGCCCCCTCCTGGATCGCCCAAGCCCACCCAGGCGGCGATCAAAGCGGTGACGACCGGCATCGACGCCGAGTTCGAGCGCCTTGACAAGCGTGACGCTTCCAATCCGGGCCGTGTGACCGCCCGACGTCTCAACCGCGCCGAGTACAACAACACCGTCCGCGACCTGCTGGGCGTCAACACCCACCCCGCCGACGACTTTCCACAGGATGATTCCGGCTACGGCTTCGACAACATCGGAGACGTGCTCTCGCTCTCTTCCTCTCAGATGGAGCGCTATGTCGCCACTGCCGAGAAGATCGCCCGTACCGCTGTCTTCGGCGCGGAGCCGATGCAGCCCACCCTGGCGGTCCATGAAGCGCACGGCAGGCGCATCGACCATATCATGACGGTGCCCGCCCACTACGACGCTTCCGGCTTCACTCTCCCCAACTCGCTTCAGGTGACGCACCGCTTCCCAGTAGACGCCGAGTATCTCTTCCGCTTCAAACTCGAAGGCCTGCGCCCACTCGGCTCCGACGCCCTGCATCTCGCCCTGTGGATCGACGGCAAAAAGATGCAGGCAATGGATTTCGACCCGACCGGTGGGGCCGCCTTCAACCCGGATCGCCAGGACTTCTCCGCGCGCACCGTCGAGTGCCGTCTGCGGGTCCCGACCGGCGACCACTGGATCTCGGCGGTCATCGAGCGGATGTACGAGGGCCTGCCCGTTGCCTATGGTGGCTCCAGCCCTACGACCCGCGTCATTCCGGTTCCGGAGTTCAAACCACCGCCCGGCTTTCCGCCGGAGCGTATCGCCCAGATCAAGGCGCGCACCGAAGCGCGGCGCAAAGAAAAAGTCCCGGTCAACGACGTGCGCGTCAATGTGCTGGAGATCGGCGGCCCCTACGCGCAGACCGCCGGACCGTCGCCGGAGAGCCAGCAAAAGATCTTTACGTGCGGGCATCTGCCCGGAGGTCATACGCCCGACTGCGCCCGCAAAATCGTGAGCGATCTTGGGGGTCGGGCTTTCCGTCGCCCCCTGACTCCTCAGGAGGTCGTTCGCTACACGCATCTGGTCGCCCAGGTGCAGAGCCAGGGAGACTCGTTTGAAGAGGGCATCTGTCTGGCGCTGCAAGGGATGCTCGTCTCTCCGCATTTCCTCTATCGGATCGAGCGCGACCCGGCCCCCACGCCGACCGCGACGAAGGTACTGGCCAGTCTGACGACGACGCGGACCGCTGCGCAGGACCCGAGCGGGCATCCGGTCAGCCAGTACGAACTGGCTTCGCGCCTCTCCTACTTCCTGTGGAGCAGCCTGCCGGACGAGACGCTGCGCGCCTGCGCAGAACATCAGACCCTGCGCCAGACCGCCGTCCTCAAGGCGCAGATTCAACGCATGCTCAAGGATCCGAAAGCGAATGCCCTGGCAGAGAACTTCGAGGGCCAGTGGCTGCAGATCCGTTCGCTCGAATCGGCCAAGCCGGATCGCGGACGTTTCCCCGATTTCGACGACTATCTGCGCATGTCGATGCGCCAGGAGACGGAACTGTTCTTCGAGAACATGATCCGCGACGACCGGAGCATCGTCGATCTGCTGGTCGGGAAATACACCTTCCTCAACGAACGCCTCGCGAACTTCTACGGCATTCCCGGCGTGGAGGGACCGGCGTTTCGGCGGGTCGATCTCGCCAACACCCCGCGTGCCGGTATCCTGACCCAGGCGAGCGTCCTGACCGTGACCTCGTATCCCAACCGCACCTCACCGGTCCTGCGCGGCAAATGGATTCTCGAAAACATCCTGAACGCGCCGCCTCCCGCACCGCCGCCCGGCGTGCCCGCGCTGGATGTCTCGACCGTCGGCACCGAAGCCTCGCTGCGCCAGCAGTTGGAGGCGCATCGCAAAAACCCGACCTGCGCCTCGTGTCATGCCCGCATGGACCCGCTGGGCTTCGGCCTGGAGAACTTCGACGCCGTCGGCGCGTGGCGCGAAGGCGACGGCAAGTTCACCATCGACTCCTCTGGCTCGCTGCCGGACGGACGCACTTTCCGGGGTCCAGATGGGCTCAAGACCATTCTGCAGGCCGACCGCGATGCCTTCGCGCAGTGCCTGACCACCAAGCTGCTCACCTACGCTCTGGGGCGCGGCCTGGAGGGATACGACCGGGCGACGGTGAAAGAGATAACCCACAAGCTCGCCGCCAACGACTATCGTTTTTCCAATCTGGTTGAGGAGATCGTCACCAGCCGACCCTTCCAGATGCGCCGAGGAGACCGAACGCAATGAATTTCGTCACCCGTAATACCCTCTCTCGCCGCGCCCTTCTGCGGGGCGTGGGCGCCGCCATCGCGCTGCCCATGCTGGACGCCATGACGCCCGCCCTCGCCGCCATCAGCCCGCAGCGCAAACCGCCGGTCCGCCTGATCTTCGCGTATGTCCCGAACGGGATCATCATGAAGGACTGGACGCCGAAGGGACTGGGCACGGACTACGAGCTTCCGCGCATTCTGGCCCCGCTCAAAGCCTACCGCGAAGAGATGATGATCCTCTCGGGTCTCGCCGACCATAACGGCAACGAACTGGGCGACGGCGCAGGCGACCATGCCCGCGCAGGAGCCTCGTTTCTGTCGGGCGTACACTGCAAAAAGACGAGTGGCGGGGACATTCATGGCGGAGTGTCTGCGGACCAGATTGCGGCGCGGGCCTTCGAATCGCAGACCCGCTTCGCCTCTCTCGAATTCGGCTGCGAAGACTCCCGCACCGTCGGCAACTGCGACTCCGGATATAGCTGCGCCTACACCAACAGCATCTCCTGGCGCAGCCCCACCACGCCCGTGCCGCCGGAGGTGAATCCGCGCCTGATGTTCGAGCGGCTGTTCGGCACCGAAGACTTCCGGCTCGATCCCGCTACCCGCGCCCGCCGCGCCCAGTATCGCAAAAGCATCCTGGACATGGTTCGCGAAGACACGCAGACTCTGACCGCCACGCTGGGCCAAGCGGACAAGCGCAAAATGGACGAGTACCTCACCTCCGTCCGCGAGATCGAACTCCGCATCCAGAACGCCGAGCGCGACAGCCAGCCCGTCAGGCCGGGCATCGAGAAGCCCACCGGCATTCCGGTCGGGTTCGGCGACTACGTCTCCCTGATGTTCGACCTCCAGGCCGCCGCTCTCCGCGCCGACCTGACCCGCGTCTCGACCATGATGATCGGGCGCGAAGGCAGCATGCGCACCTATCCGGAGATCAACATCGCCGACAGCCACCATCCACTGACCCACCACCGCAATATTCCCGAATTCATCGAGAAGGTGACGCAGATCAATACCTTTCACATCGGGCTGTTCGGACGCTTCCTTGGCCAGCTCAAATCCACCCAGGAGGCCGACGGCACTACCCTGCTCGACAACTCCCTGGTCGTCTACGGCAGCGGCCTCGGCGACGGCAACCGCCACACCCACGAGAACCTGCCGATCCTGGTCGCAGGACGCGGCGGAGGCAGCATCAAATCGGGCCGCCACATCGCCTACGGGAGCGAGACGCCCGTCGCCAACCTCTACATGACCCTGCTGGACCGCGCCGGAGTCCATCCCAACTCCATCGGCGACAGCACCGGCAAACTCGTCCAGTTAGATTCGATCTAAGAGAAAAACGTCCCGCAGAGAGTTATGTAAACGTGAACAAACGACGCTATAAGTCCATACGAAATCAGAAAGTACGCAGCAATGTTCGTGTACGGGCGCTGATCTTGACCTGCCTGCTGCCCGCCACAACGCTGCTCTATGCGGCGGGTCTGCCGCAGGGTCACTCCCAGAGTAAGAAGGCGAAACCTCCGGTGGCCTCCCCTATGAGCGCGGGCTTCGCGAAGGATGTGCTGCCGGTTCTTCAGAAATACTGCGTCAGTTGCCATACCGGCAAGGGTGCGCAGGCCGGGATCGATCTTTCGATTGCGAAGGACGCGAGTGCGGTCTTGAAGGACCGGGATTCGTGGGATCGGGTGGTGCAGAACGTCACTTCCGGGCACATGCCTCCCACCGGCAGTCCCGCGCCGACCGCCGCGCAGCGCACCGCCCTGGTAAGCTGGGTGCAGAGCACGACGACGACGGCCGATTGTCTGCTCAAAGATCCTGGCCATGTGACGCTCCGACGTCTGAACCGCGCCGAGTACAACAACACGATGCGCGATCTGTGCGGAGTCGATATCAGCCCGGCAGACGGCTTCCCGAACGACGATGTCGGATATGGCTTCGACAATATTGGAGATGTGCTCTCGATCTCGCCCCTGCTGATGGAGAAGTATGTTGCGGTGGCGGCGAAGGTGGCCCACGCCGCTTTCCAGAGCCCCGATGAGCTGCTGCGCCCCGTGCTTTTCGATCCGCCCCGTCTGAACTACGTCCACCAGAGCAGCCGGACAGGCGACCATGCCGTTCTGGCTGTGCTGAACGCGGAAGTCAGTTGCGACTACAACTTCCCGACAGCGGGAGACTATCTGGTGCGCGCGCTCGCCTACCAGAGTCAGGCTGGCCCCGAAGCGGCGAAGATGCAGATTAAACTGGACGACAAGGAGCTGGCGGTCCGCCCTGTCAACAACGCCGCCCGCGATCCGCGCCCGTACGAAGTGAAGGTTACCGTTCCTGCCGGACGGCATCATATCAGCGTCGTCTTTACCAACCCTTTTCACGACGATGCGCCCGCCACCGGCAATCAGCAGCGCAACCGCGACCGCAAACTGAACCTCAAGTCGCTCGCCGTCGTCGGCCCGCTGCAGGGCGCCGACGCGCTGTCGCCGCTGGCAAAACAGCTTGGCACTGTTCCCACAGATGCCGTGGCGCGTGAGGCCGTCGCTCGCAAGTTCCTGGCCGACTTTGTCCGGCGCGCCTATCGTCGCCCTGCCACTAAAGAGGATGTCGATAAAATGGTGCGTGCGGTGGGCCTGGCCCAGACACAGGGCGAGACGTTCCAGCAGGGCATCGAATACGCGATGACGGCCGCGATGTGTTCGCCGAAATTCCTGTTCCGCATCGAAACCGATGTTCCCGGCGTTCCGAGCCCATCTCAGGCGGTCGTAACGACAACCAGGCCACCCGCGAAAACGGCAGGCAAATCCGGAGTGAAGACGGCAGGCCTGAAAGCCGATACCAACAAATATTTCCTGAACGACTATGCGCTGGCGTCGCGGTTATCTTATTTCCTCTGGTCGTCGATGCCGGATGAGGAGCTGTTCGGCCTGGCGGCAAAGGGCAAACTGCAAGACCCGGCGGTGCTGACCGCGCAGGCGAAGCGGATGCTCAAAGACCCACGCGCCCGCGCGCTCTCCGACAACTTCGCCGGACAGTGGCTGCAACTGCGCAGCCTGGACAGCATCTCGCCCGATCCCCAGCGCTTCGGCAGCTTCGACGACGGACTGCGGCAGGCGATGAAGACGGAAACGGAACTTTTCTTCCAGGGAATCGTCAATGAAGACCGGAGCGTGATCGAATTTCTGGACGCACGCTACACCTTTCTGAACGAACAGTTGGCGAAACATTACGGGATCGAAGGCGTGCAGGGCGCGGACTTCCGACGAGTCACGCTCACCGGAGACCAGCGGGGCGGCATTCTGACGCAGGCCAGCCTCCTGACCGTGACTTCGAACCCGACGCGCACCAGCCCGGTCAAACGGGGCAAGTGGGTCATGGAGAATCTGCTGGGCACTCCGCTGCCCCCGGCTCCTCCGGGAGTTCCCCCGCTGGCCGACGACAAGAAAGGCCCGCTGGTAGGCACCTTGCGGCAGCGCATGGAGCAGCATCGCTCGAATCCGGCCTGCGCAGGCTGCCATGCCCGGATGGATCCCATCGGTTTCGGCTTGGAGAACTACGACGCGGTCGGCAGATGGCGCATCGCCGACGGAGACACGCCCGTCGATCCGAGTGGGGTTCTGCCGGACGGCTCTAAATTCAGCGGCCCAGCCCAACTCAAGCAGATTCTGGTGCACAAGCAGGATCTGTTCCTCCACTGTCTGACGCAGAAACTGATGACCTATGCCCTTGGCAGAGGCCTGGAGCGCACAGACCACTGTAACCTGGATGACATTGTCAGCAGCACTCATAAAGACGGCGACCGGTTCTCTGCACTGGTAACTGCCATCGTTCGGAGCGATCCCTTCCGCGAACAGCGCAGGGATAAAGGAGAATAGGATAAGATGTCGAGAGACCCGTTATCACGACGCACATTTCTACGCGGACTGGGTACTGCCATGGCGCTGCCCATGCTGGATGCGATGATGCCGGTACATACGCTGGCGCAGGCGGCGGCGAAAGCGCCGGTGAATCGCATGGCCTTTATCTTTATTCCGAACGGCGTCAATGTCGAGAACTGGATGCCCAAGACCGAGGGCGCGCTGGAGTTGACCCCGACGCTCGCCTCGATGAAGAACGTCAAGAACAAAGTATCGGTGCTCACTGGCCTGGCCCAGCACAACGCTTTTGCGCTCGGCGACGGCGGCGGCGATCATGCCCGCAGCACCGCGACCTGGCTGACCGGCTGCCATGCGCGCAAAACCGACGGCGCGGACCTGCGGGCCGGTATCTCTGTCGATCAACTGGCGGCGGAGCGCGTGGGCCGCAAGACCCCCTTCGCCTCGCTAGAATTGGGCTGCGAGCGCGGTGCGGTGGCGGGCTCCTGCGATACCGGCTATAGCTGCGCCTACTCCTCTTCCATCTCCTGGCGTGGGCCGAGCACGCCCAACGCCCACGAGATCGACCCGCGCGCGGTGTTCGAGCGCCTGTTCGGCAACAACATCCCCGGTGAGACCGCCGAGAGTCGGGCCACGCGCCAGAGCCTGAAGCGCAGCGTGCTGGACTTCGTGCTGGACGACGCCAACCAGCTCAAAAAGCAGTTGGGCACCAAGGACCAGAGCAAACTCGACGAGTATTTTACGGGCGTGCGCGAGATCGAAAATCGTCTGGCACGTGTCGAGAAGATCAATTCCGATCCGAGCCTCGGTTCCAAAATGCCTGCGGGCGTACCGAAGGATATGGGCGAGCATATTCGCCTGCTCTGCGACATGATGACGCTTGCGTTCCAGGCCGACCTCACCCGCATCGCAACCTTCATGATCGCCAACGACGGCAGCAACCGGAACTATCGGGATCTCGGCGTGCCGGAAGGCCATCACGATATGTCTCACCACGGTGGTGATCCCTACAAACTTGCGCAGATCGCGAAGATCAACAAGTTCCACGCGGATCAGATCGCCTATTTCCTGGAAAAACTGGACAGCGTCCACGAGCCTACCGGCACCCTGCTCGACAACTCCATGGTCGTCTACGGCGCGGGCATCAGCGATGGCAATGCGCACAACCACGACAACCTGCCCATTCTGCTGGCGGGCGGCGGCGCAGGCACGATTAAACAGCAGGGCCAGCACTTGAACTTCGCGCCCAACACCCCGCTCAACAATCTGTTCCTCTCGCTGCTGGACCGGATGGGTGTACATGCCGAAACCATCGGCGACAGCACAGGTCGCCTGACCACCCTGATCTAAAAGCCTGAAGAAAAACGTTTTCAGACCAGAGGAACTGAGTTTACAGGATGAGAAGTCTCTTTTTCATCCTGTAAGTCTTTTGCCGCCAATCTAAAAATAAAGAGGATAAGATTCAATGTTGAAATTCGTTCATTCTGCTTTGGCTCTCGCTCTGATGAGTATGACCGCGATGGCTTTCGCGCAGACTCCGCCCCCTCCGCCGCAAAACAACCGACCGCCGAATCCCGACTCACAGTACCATCTCGGGCCTGACTCGATGGCGCAGGAAGGGGTGCCGAAGGGTGAGATACGCGGCCCTTATGTGATTCAGAGCAAGGCCTATCCCGGCACGCAACACACCTATTGGGTCTATGTCCCGCAGCAGTACGATCCTTCCGTAGCGACGAGCCTGATGATCTTTCAGGACGGGCAGGCGTTCAAGGATGAGAAGGGTGATATGCGGGCGCAGAACGTGATGGACAACCTGATCTACCGCCGCGAGATCCCGGTGATGATCGGCGTCTTCATCAATCCTGGCCGCACGCCGGAGCAGCAGGAACCCTCGCCGCAGGTCGGCTGGGGCGACGGCTTCACCAATCGGGGAACCGAATACAACTCGCTGGACGATAAGTACGCACGCGTCATTACCGAAGAGCTGATGCCGGTCCTCTATAAAGAGTACAACCTCTCCAAAGATCCCGATCAGCACGGCATCGGGGGATCGAGTTCCGGCGCGATCGCCGCGTTCACGGTCGCCTGGGAGCGCCCGAACGAATTCCGCAAGGTTCTGAGCAATGTCGGCAGCTTCACCAACATTCGGGGCGGACACGCCTATCCGGACATCGTGTTGAAGAGCCCGAAGAAGCCCATTCGCGTCTTTCTCTGCGATGGCCGCAATGACAACCGGGGCATGCGCGGCGGCAAGTACGATGAGACTTGGGACTGGTTCTACCAGAACGTGCGCCTGATGAAAGCCTTGACCGCGAAGGGCTACGAGGTGAACTACACGTGGGGCATGAACAACCACGGCCAGAAGTTCGGCGGTGTCGCCCTGCCCGAAATGATGCGCTGGCTCTGGCGCGATAGCCCCGTCTCCACTGACCCCAACGACACCATCGAGCGCAGTTTCCGCCAACCCGTCATCAAAACCGCTGGCAACGCCCCGACAAAATAAAGAGGGCACTCTGCATCGCTGTTTTTTTACCGACGCCAGCTCGCAGGGGCGATAGCAATGACAGCGATGTCGTCCCTCTTCTTATTCTGGATCATCTACAATCCATCCTCTTATGGCAATGGGTGCAGGGGGTGGAGAGCCTATCCCCTGCACCCATTGCCGTCAATTCATTTTCCTGCGTTGATATGTTGGATACAGTTCAGAGTTTTGAGTATTTTATGGATATGTTGTTCAGACTTTCTATTCGACACGCTTTGTGGTATAGTGTTCGTACGCTACAAGCCTGTCAATACAGAGAAATGTGCGTATTTTCCTGCAACCATTACTTGATATAGGCACCCAAACTCGGGCGTAAAATTTGGAAATCCACCCTTTTAGGGGTCGGTAGTTTCACACATGCACTTCACGCAGCGAGGCTCTAAAATCGATTAAGAGAGGGAAACACCTCTCCACAGAAAACGAAGATCAGGAGGATCAAAAAATGAAAACTGCGACTATTTGTCTCTACAGGACACTGCTGGTTCTGATAGCGACGCTCGTACTCGGGGCTCCCGCGAGGGCGGCCACCCCGCCGACGTTGTACTGGCAAAACCAGGCCAGTGGCGATGTCACTTACTGGACCATGAACGGCTCTGCTGCCACGACGTCCGGCTTCATCTCTACGGTTGCCGACGCTAATTGGAAGGTCGTCGCCATCGCCGATCTCTTCCGGAATGGGAATAGAGACCTCATCTGGGAGAATAAGGCCACCGGAGATATTTTCTACTGGGAGGTGAAGGGTAGTTCTATTGTTAAATCCGGCTTCATCTCCACGGTGGGCGACCTCAACTGGAAGATCGTGGGCGCCTGGGATCTCCTCCCGAACGGGCATACCGAACTGATCTGGGAAAATAAGGTCACTGGCGACGTTGGCTACTGGGACCTGAATGGAACCTCTCTGGTGACCTATGGCTTTATCAGCACCGTGAGCGACCTCAACTGGAAAATAGTAGCCGTCGCCGATGTTTTTCTGAACGGAGACATCGGCCTTATCTGGCAGAATAAGGCCACCGGGGACGTTGTTCAATGGGAGCTGTTTGGAAATGCTATTGTCACCTCCGGCTATATCGGTACTGTTGCGAACCCCGACTGGCATATCGCAGCCGCCTTGGATCTGTTCGGCAATGGCGAACTGGATCTGATCTGGGAAAACAATGTGACTGGAGATGTCACCTTTTGGGAACTGGGCATCAACTTCGGTACTGTATCGCCCGACAAATCCGGCTTTATCATCACCGTACCAGACACCGACTGGCAGATCGTCAGCGGCCGCTGATAACGCTGTACGTCGGCCTTCCGGCGATCCTGAGCGAGCAAGAATATCGACGGTCGAAAGCGCTTCCTTGCAGAACAGGGAAGCGCTTTTCGTTGCAGACGAGGGGAGAGAGCAACACCCATCGCTGATCTTGGGATACTACCTTAACGGCAATAACGGCGCCTATCCGATTTGCAAAAAAGGTGTTTCGCCCGTCTGCCCGCGAACTCTGACTTCTGTGGGGCGTATTTGTGGTCAAGAACTCCTTTTTCCGCC
>JAYUMV010000351.1:0-6077 GCA_043762265.1 Chthonomonadaceae bacterium
CGCCTGGATCCGGATTCGGCTGCGGCGATTGTGGAGGCGTTCGGGGAAGTGACCGACAAGGTCTCCACGCCGGTCCTGTTGCAGGTGCGACAGCACTTCAAGGGCCGCAGCCGTTCGGCGCCGCTACGGGTGTTCTTTCCCAAGGGCAATCTGGCGAAGGCGCAGGCCGTCACGAATACGCTGCCTGCCATTCCTCTTTCGGTATGCAGTCGCATCGGCGTGCTCTGCGAGAAGACGCTGATGGCGCGGTTCCGGACGCTGCCGCCGCTGGGCAAAGTCTATGTCGATCCCGAGTTCGCACGTTTTCTGGTGCCCTTCGCCGCGCGTTCGGCGTCGAAGGCGTTCCGGACGATCACGCGTGGCAGTCGTCTGCCGCTGCCGCAGAACTGCCAGACGCTGCGCTTCTTCCTCTGGTGGAAGAACGGCGACGGGCGCACCGATATCGACCTGTCGGCGGTGATGTTCGACGAAGAGTTTGTGTACAAGGACGTCGTGAGCTACTACAACCTGGAGGGGCAAGGCAGTTGTCATAGCGGCGACATCGTGGATGCTCCGGACGGCGCGAGCGAGTTTATCGACATCACCCTGAACACGATGCGCCAGGAGGGCGCACGCTATGTCGTGATGATCGTGAACAGCTACACGCAGCAGCCCTTCTGCAGCCTGCCCGAATGTTTCGCGGGCTGGATGGGCCGGCAGCATGCGGATTCAGGCGAGATCTACGAGCCGAAGACGGTAAGGGACCGCCTGGACCTGACGGCAGATACCCGCATCGCGATTCCTCTGCTCATCGATATCGAGGCCAGAGAGGTGATCTGGTGCGACATGGCTCTGCGCCGAAATCCCGACTGGGTGAACAACGTGCATGGCAATCTGAGCGGCATCGGCCTGACCTTGCAGGCGCTAACGCATTTGAACAAGCCTCACCTGTACGACCTGTTCCTGCTCCACGCCGCCGCCCGTGGCGAACTGGTCTGGTCGCCGGAAGATGCAGAGACGAAATTCCTGGTAGAGGACGGCCTCCCGTTCAAACAGGACGAGATCGCCTCCGGCTATCTGCTCTGATGATCGAATCTGACCGCGCCGATTCCACGGCGTCTGCGTAGTCATTCAGTTCCATGAACAAGCCTTTTGCCTTGCGGCTATGGAGGTTCTTCCTTCTCACCTATCTCCACCAACCAGGGGATCAAACCGAGAGCCTTCGTTCTCCGCAAGGCAAACTCCGGCTATGGCGACGCTTCCTTCTCCACTTCCTGAAAACCTAGTGTCGCTGCTCTCCGGAAAATCGAACAGATCTTCCTTCCCTGCCGATAAGCAACAGGAAAGGAAGATCTGTTTTCATTCTCATGTGGCAGTCCTGTCTTTCTGAAGGATCTCCTGGCGGGTGTGGAGGATTCGGGGCGGGGTCTGGTGTATTGCGATGCAGGGAGGAATGCAGATGTACCAGGATAGACGTGCGTTTGTGAGGACGCTTTGCGCAGGAGGCGTGGCGATGGTGGGAGCAGGCATAGAGGAGGCAGGCGCAGAGCAGAAGGCGGAGGAAGCGACGGATGTGTGGCGCGTGTTGGCTCCGATTCGGGCTAAGTACGATCTGCCTGCGCTGGCAGGAGCGGCCTACGGCAAAGGACGCAACCTTGCGTACGGAGTGACAGGCGTCCGGAAGTACGGTGACACAACGCCTGCGAGTATCGAGGACCAGTTTCATCTGGGCTCGGATACCAAGTCGATGACGGCGACCCTGGTCGAGATCCTGGTGCAGGAGGGGAAACTGGACTGGAAGGCGCCGCTGCCCACCTATTTTCCGGAGATGCACAACAGTATGGCCGACGGTCTGCGGAAGGTGACGCTTGCGCATTTGGCCTGCCACCGAAGTGGGATCAGCGCCGAAAGCTGGCCGAACGACCTGAGTTTCCAGGCGCTGCATGATCTGCCCGGCAGTTTTCGGGAGCAGAGGCGGATCTATGCCGAGCATATCCTGAAGGAAGCGCCGGTTGCGGAGTTGGGCGCCAAGTATCTCTACTCCAATCGCAATTTCGCCCTGCTGGGCATCGTGGCCGAGCGTGTGGCAAAAGAGGATTGGGAAACGTTGATAACGCGGCGAATTTTCAAACCGCTCGGCATGAAGTCGGCAGGCTTTCAGGCGATGGGCACGCCGGGCACGGTCGATCAACCCTGGCAGCATCGAATGGACAATGGGAAACGTATCCCCATCGGGCCGGGCAAATATAGCGACAACCCCGAGGTCATCGGCCCGGCGGGCACGGTCCACTGCTCCATCACAGACTGGCTGAAATATGCGGCCGCGCATTCGCGGGGCGAGACTGGCGGCAGTTCGCTGTTGCCAGCCGAAGCCTTTAAATATCTGCACACGCCGCAGTTTGACGGCGAATACGCTTTCGGCTGGATCACGACGAAGCGGGATTGGGGCGGAGGCACGGTGCTCACCCACAGCGGCAGCAACACTATGAACTATGCGGTGATCTGGGTGGCTCCCCGGCGCGATTTCGCGGTGGTAGCTGCTACCAACCAGGCGGGCGGCGGCGCGGATGTCGCGTGCGATCAGGTCGCCGCCACTCTGATAGGAAGTTATCTGAAATGACGCAGACCGATATATACGAAGTGCAGACGAAGGCGCATGGGCCGATGGGCGAACTGCCGCTGACGCCGGAAATGCTCCTCTCCCGACCGAGCGGCGATGTGTTCGCGCTCTCTCAGAACGCCGGGATGGGCTGGAACCCGAAAGAGCTGAATCGCGACGAGTTCCTGCTCCTCAGCACGCAGGGCGGCATTCGCGACGCCGACGGCAAACCGGTCGCGCTTGGCTACCATACCGGGCACTGGGAGGTCGGGCTGCTGACCTACGCGGCGGCGAAAGAGATCTCCGCGCAGGGCGGACTGCCGTTCGCGGGCTACGTCTCGGATCCCTGTGACGGGCGCTCGCAGGGCACGACCGGGATGATGGACAGCCTGCCCTATCGGAACGATGCGGCGATCGTTTTCCGCCGCCTGATCCGCTCCCTACCGAACCGACGTGGGGTTCTGGGCGTGGCGACCTGCGACAAGGGCCTGCCTGCGATGCTCATCGCGCTGGCGGGCGTTCCCTTCCTGCCCAGCGTGCTGGTGCCGGGAGGCGTCACCCTGCCTGCCGCGAATGGGGAAGATGCTGGCAAGATCCAGAGCGTCGGGGCACGCTTCGCGCATGGGCAGATCACTCTGAAAGAGGCGGCGGAACTGGGCTGCCGCGCCTGCGCCACCCCCGGCGGCGGCTGCCAGTTCTTCGGAACCGCTGCGACCGCGCAAGTCGTCGGGGAGGCGCTGGGGCTGTCGCTGCCACACTCCGCACTGGCCCCCTCCGGCCAGCCGATCTGGCTCGATGCGGCGCGGCGTTCGGCAGTCGCCTTGATGAGCCTGTATGCCAGGGGGATCACCACCCGCGACATCTTGACGGACGCGGCGGTCCGCAATGCTATGATGGTCCATGCGGCCTGCGGGGGCTCGACCAATCTGCTCCTGCATATCCCGGCTATCGCCCATGCCGCAGGACTGCGCCGCCCGGTCGTGGAGGACTGGCATCGCATCAATCTCTCGGTGCCGCGTCTGGTCGATGTGCTGCCGAACGGCCCGACCGATCATCCGACCGTCCGGCTGTTTCTGGCGGGTGGTGTGCCGGAGGTGATGCTGCATCTGCGCGAACGCGGCCTGCTGGATCTCGACTGCCTTACCGTTTCCGGCAAGACGCTGGGCGAGAATCTGGAGGAGTGGGAAGGTTCCGAGCGGCGGGAGCGGCTGCGGGAGCGGCTGCGCGAACAGGACGGGGTCGATCCAGACGATGTCATTCTGACTCCGGCGCGGGCAAAAGAGCGCGGACTGACCTCTACGGTCACCTTTCCTGTCGGCAATCTCTGCCCGGATGGAGCGGTCATCAAAAGCACCTCGATCGACCCGACGGTTGTGGATGCGGACGGTATTTACCGCAAGCAGGGGCGGGCCAGGGTGTTTACCACCGAGCGCGCCGCCATCGCTGCCATCAAAGCCGCGCACAACGATCCGGGTGAGCAGGCCGCAGATTCGGCTCAGACCGGTACGCGTATTAAGCCCGGCGATGTGCTCGTGCTGATCTGCCGGGGGCCGATCGGCGCGGGGATGGAGGAGATCTACCAGATCACCTCCGCCCTGAAGTTTTTGCCCTGGGGCAAGACCGTCACGGTGCTGACGGATGCGCGCTTCTCCGGGGTCTCGACCGGAGCCTGCATCGGGCATATCGGCCCGGAAGCTCTGGCAGGCGGACCGATAGGCAAAGTCCTCGACGACGATCTGCTCGAGATCATCATCGACCGCAACCGCCTGGAGGGCAGCATCAACCTGATCGGCCAGGGCGACACCGTCTTCGGTGCAGAGGAGGGCATACGCGTTTTGGCGCAACGCCAGAGCCGCTCCGATCTCGCGGCGGACCCCGATCTGCCGGACGATACGCGCCTCTGGGCGGCCTTGCAGGCGGTCGGAGGCGGGACCTGGGGCGGCTGCGTCTACGATGTCGATGCCATCGTCCAGCGCTTGCGTGGGGCTTGACCTCCCCCAACTCCCTCCTGAAGTAAGGAGAGGACTTAAAAACGTGTTCGTTCCCTGCCTTTTTTGCGGAACAAACTCGTTCGCCTGTGCGTCAATACCAGAGACTAAGCAATTGGCGAGCGGACAGTAGACAAATAGGTTCCCCGCCAGACCAAGAATTCGGATGAGGAGCGAAAGCAATGAACAAAGATAACTTCGGAAGCAATCTCGTATTTTTTCTGCTCGGTGCGGCGACTGGTGCTGCCGTTGCGCTGCTCTATGCGCCCCAGGACGGCGAATCCACGCGTAAACTGATCGTGGACAAGTCCAGCGATATTCGCGACAAAGCGTCCGATGTGGCGTCCAACGTCGCGCAGACGGCCAAGGACAAATGGGGCCAGGTTTCCGATCAGGCCCAGACGGCGCTCAGTCGTGGACAGTCCAAGGCGAACGACATGATCGATGCCGTTGCAGACAAAGCGCATACCGGCGTCAACAACGCGGGATAAGCCAACGCAAAACCGCTTTGGTTTTACGGGGTGTTCAAATCATTCAAGCAGCGCGTTGGGAGAGGCTTTTCCTGGCGCGCTGCTGTTTGCAGGGTGCATCTCTCGGGCAGAGGCGTCCGAAGGTTACGTATAAGGAGACATCAATGCAAGAAGTGCCGTCCTCTTGGATTTGGGCATCGTCTATCTATTTCGTCGTCAGCATTATCTGGTCGGTAGTGCTTGTTGTCGGGATGTTCATACTCTACAAAAAGGTGATGCCAGTGCTGACGGAAGCGCGCACCCAGGTGAAACGGGTCAGCAACCAGGCCAAGGGCATAGCCCTCAAGGCGTCGAGTACTGCGAACCTCGTCCATGTCCATACGCAGAATTTGATCGGCAATGCTAACAGCACCGGATCCCAGGTCACCAGCAAGGCCCGCAGTGTTGGCGCGGCTCTGACTGGCGTTCTGGTAGCAGCACGCGTCATGAACTTTGTCCGCAAAGTTTTTTAAGCGCAAACGGCGATTCCAGGTGGTGAAGTCCCCCCTTAAGAAGGAGGACATGTGCGAAAGGGATTCCGCTGCAGGGAATTTATGAACTTATTCCCTATAAGACCGTCTGACTCATTGGAGAGGAACTGTGCTGGTAGAGAGCGTTCGTTCATTTGCCTCTGCCGTTTAACCGTTTTCTCATTGGATCTGCTCTGACGCTCTTCCCTTTCGTTCCTTTTATAGGAGACCTGGATCAGAAATGTCGGATAGAAAGCTGCCGACACAACGCGGCACACCCATCGCCTCAAATCCTGGAACGACGCTTTTTGCGGTAGGCTGGGGGCTATTGGCAGCATACCAGTTGCTGTATGGAGTGTTCGTTACACACTCCGTGCGTTTTATGGTGGCTGGTCCAATAGCGCTCTTGATGGTTTGGGCGACTTTGGAGCGCAAGCGGTGGGGCCGCCTGGCTCTGCTCGGCAAGAGTTTGACGGTGCTGATCGTCTGTCTGGTTGGAGCGCGTTTGGCGGATGCAACCGGCGCGGACGGT
>JAYUMV010000352.1:0-7123 GCA_043762265.1 Chthonomonadaceae bacterium
GAAAGTCTGCCAGGATTTCGGTGGGCCGGTCAGCCGGATGTTCGTACGCGGGCTGAAAAATGCGCATCGGCCAGCAGACTCCATCGAAATGGCGATGGAGCAGGAGGCCGCAAACGAGTTGCCCCAACTGGAAGCGAACCTGCCGATGATCAAGACCATCGTCAACATCGCCCCGCTGCTCGGTCTCCTGGGAACGATCGCCGGAATGATAACTTCGTTCCAGGCTGCCGCGAAATCCGGGCTTTCCAACCCGACTCAAGTTCTCGGCGGAATTTCGGAGGCGCTGATCTCCACTGCCACCGGGATCACCCTCGCAGTCATTGGCTTTATCTTCTTCAACTACTTCGCCAATCAGTCGAAGAAGATCGTCGAGGACATGGAGTTCTACGGAGCCGAGTTCGTCAACTATGTCACCGGACGCCTGGACTAGGAGAGCAAACCGATGTCAATGCGCAAACGTGTGCGGATCGCCCGGCGAAAATCGATTGAAGAGGCGGAGATCATCGTCATTCCGATGATCGATGTCATGATGTTCCTGCTCTTCTTCTTCATGGTCTCGTCTCTGGCCATGGTCGTGCAGAGTGGGCTGCCGGTGAACCTGCCGAAGGCTTCCACCAGCAGCCAGCACTCGACACAAAACATCACGATCACCATCATGAGAGACAACAAGATCTTCTTGAACACGGCAGTGACGACGCTCGAAAAGCTGAAGGATGGCCTCAAGGCGTTGAATGTATCGGACCAGAATCTGGTCATCATCAACGCCGACAAGATGGTTACGCACGGTCTGGTAGTGGGAGCAATGGACGAGGCCCGCAAGGCGGGGGTCACTCGCTTCGCTATCGCAACGGATAAGGGGTAAACGACGATGCGACGCAGACGCCAAAAGAACCCTCTCCTGGGCCGAATCATCGGAATATCTGTTCTGGTACATATTATTCTGCTCCCGATCCTGGCCTACTTCGGAGCGTTCAAGAAGATTCAAGAGCATTTTGTGCAGACCCAGATGGTGGTGTTGCCGCCGCCGGAGGTCGCGAAAGAGAAACCTGTCGAAAAGAAGCAAGACAAAGCCAAGAAGACTGCCGTCGCCAAGGCCAAATCCTCTGCCAGCCATGCGCAGGCGCACGCAAGTCATAGCAATGTGCCCCAGCCCCACATCGCAGTGGCCGCAGGCAACAAAGGGGGTGACAGTAGTCCTGCCGTCGAAGAGGGCAACGGCAAAGCCGGTGTCGTGCCAGTGGACCCGAATGCGGGCAAACCCGTGTCGGTGATAGAGAACACGAAGCCGGTCGAACAGCCCGGCAAGCCCGTAGCGCCGGAGCAGCCAAAACCCGACAAACCCATTGTGACCGCGCCTGTCAAACCCGTGGAACCGATCAAGACTCCGGTAGTAGAGATGCCGGTCGCGCCAAAAGCTCCGGTCTTCACAGCGGCATCCCCTCTCAACGATAGCCAGCCGAAACCGAGTATTCCCGATGAGTTGCGCAGCGACGCCATCGACAAGACTGCGGTCATAGAATGTACGGTCGGTGAAGACGGATCCCCCATGGCAGTCAAATCAGTGCAGTCTACAGGGAACGACGAACTGGATCGCCGCGCTCTGGATGCGGCAAAAAAATGGCGTTTCAAGCCCGCTATGCGTGACGGCCAGCCCGTCATCGGCAAAGTGCGGATCTT
Source organism: Chthonomonadaceae bacterium (assembly GCA_043762265.1). Classification (GTDB taxonomy): domain Bacteria; phylum Armatimonadota; class Chthonomonadetes; order Chthonomonadales; family Chthonomonadaceae; genus JANXLO01. The sequence goes on from JAYUMV010000352.1 coordinate 1,678, forward strand.
TATCGAGTTTCAGGTAAGTTGATGCACACAAAAATCGTTCAAGGCGGAATAACTGCCGCCGCATCGCTCTTTCTACTGGCCGCACCCGCCCTGGCTCAAGCCGGGGGGTTGGCGAGGATCCAGTTCGTTGTCGTCGATGCCATGACACGTCTCCCGATCCTCGGAGCGCGTGTTACCGTCGAAGATCTGGACGGCAGGCATAGAACACGCACTTTCATCTCCGGTCCCGCCAGCCAGGCATTCAATACAAGGCATTGGACGCTGGAAACCGGGCTTATGGTCGATGCGCCGACGGTAATCACGATCCCTGTCGGGATGAGCGTCGCCCTCACCGGCCAGGCCCAACCCGCCACGCCAGGGTCACAACAGCCCCCCGTGGCCGAGATCCACATCCGCGTCTCCGCCACCCGTCTTACTACCACGAAGAGCGGCCCAACCACTGCTGCGACCACCATCGATGCCGGCGCCATCAAGAACAAGACCGAAATCGGCGGAAGCCTCAATGGAGCTCTGAAGGGCAATACCGGCGTCGCAGCCGACTCCGCAGGCCAGTTGCACATTCGGGGCGAACATGCCGACATCTCTTATGTCGTCGATGGTGTGGGACTGCCGGACACGCTCTCCGGTCGCCAGGGCTCGGTCGTCGTTCCCTCCACCATCAAATCGTTGGAGTTCATCACTGGCGGCTTCGCTCCAGAATTCGGCCAACAGACTGCCGCCATTTTGAATATCGAGACCGTCCCTGGCGCCGTGCACAGCCATTCGGAGTTTTCGCTTCAAGGCGGCAGTTTCGATACGACCAACGCCGACTTCACGACCACGGGTCCTCTGGGCAAATATGCCAGTTACGTATTCGATTTCAGCGCAACGCGCACTCGCAACGCCGTCGAGCCGCAGCAGCCCACCGATCAGACCGCGCACAATACCGGTTCAGACCTGAATGAGTTCGGCAAATTCCGATTCGCGACGTCACATCGCGACATACTGAATCTCACTCTAAGCCGCAGTCCGGGCACCCTGGAAGTAGGAAACCGCACGGGTCTACCCGCCTCCTTTGCAAAAGCAGGCCAAGGTTTTGGTTTTCAAGGATTCCGCAACGCGGACGGCTCCCGCCCCGATTCCACCCTGACCGATCCTATGGGCCTGGGAGCGGACAACCTGCCTCTGCTCTCCCAACAGGGCGCTGGCATGGACATCACGCAGCGGGAAGTGAGTGAGTTCGGCACACTTTCCTGGCGACGGGAGATCTCGGCCCACGAAACCAGCCTGTTTGCCGTCACACTGCTGCACTCCGGACAGGACGTACATAACCACAATCCGGCGGTCGATCTCTTGAACCTACCTGTCGACAGTTCCATCGAGTACAATCCCACCGCAACGCGCAATGTCCACCACGTCCAGATCACAAGCAGTGTGGTCTCAAACCGGGGAGCACACCAGTTCAAAGCAGGGTTCACCCTCGACGATCAGAACGGCAATGAGAGCTACAATCTCGTTCCGGCCAGCCAGTTGGCGCTCGATGCCCTGGAAGCGCTCTCCCCATCTCTCGCGCCTTCCGGATCGATCCAGATGGATGCGCAGGGCAACGCCGTGACAGACGTAAACGGTCGTCCCGTCTACCGTTCAAACTCCTCAATAATTTCTACCTTGCAGGTGCATCGCTCCGGCTTCTATCGTGCTGCCTATCTTCAGGACACATGGCATGGCTCCCGCAAATTCACGGCCAACTATGGCCTGCGAGGCGACTGGTACAAACAGGGTCAGAACCTCGGCCAACCGGTAGTCGATGTCAAGACCGTATCTCCTCGTTTGAACTTTTCCTACAAGCCCGACCCGAAAACCGCGTTGCGTTGGTCCTACAACAAACTCTTCAATACGCCGCCACTCGCGCAAGGGGCTGTCGTAGGACAGCCGATCGAGCCCGAGATACTCGACCAGTACGATATCAGCGCAGAACGCGAGATCGGTGGAAACAGAGGTTCTCAACAGAGCCTTCATCTCGCTTACTACATCAAAGACATTCGTAATCAGGTCGATACAGGTCTGTTGATTCCCGGCAGCCAGATCGGGATCTATTCCGCAGTCAACTTCCAGGTCGGGGGAGTACACGGCATCGAGTTCTCCTATGACATCAAGCCTCCCCGAGGCCGCACGTACGGATTCGATGCCTCGTTCAGCTACTCCTACTCGATCGCGCGCCCCAACGGCAAAGACAACACCGGTACGGATGTGCCGGACTTCAACGATCACGATCAGCGGAACACCCTCGGGTTGGACGCAGGCTATACCTGGAAATCTGGGATGGTCGCGTCGCTCTCGATCAATTACGGCAGCGGGCTTGCCAGCAGCCCGATTCCACCCAGCACCCTGCGCAGTCCGCGCACCCAGATCGACATGCGCTGGGGCACCGGCCCGCGACTATTCAAAGGCCATGGAGGGGTGGGATTGAGTATCGAGAACCTGTTGGACGACCGCACCGTCATCAACTTCCAGTCGGCCTTCAGCGGCACGCGCTTTATGCAGGCGCGACGCGTACTGCTCAATGCCAACCTGACGTTCTAACGATTCATTTTGTAAGGAGGTCGAGGAGGACGGGATAGGTCGTCTGGATCGGCTGATTCTTCATATCGGGATCGATGAAGTCGTGGTCGAGGCCCTGCGAGAGCGGGAACTCGAAGGTGTGGATTTTGTCGGCGGCGCTCTTGTGCCAGTGCTCCACGACACGCGCCGTCATTTCATTATTGACGTCGTTGTCGTGGGCATTGGTGACCATGAGGATCGACTGGGCGGCGGGACTATGTTCTGCCGCCTTCTGCTGGGTGGCAAAACTGAGCCGGAGGAGTTGTGCCAGGGCATGCGTGGACCAGCGGGGATAGTAGAGGTCCGGAGTGAGGAGGCCAGGATGCTTGTCATCCCACCACTTGAATGAGTTCGGCAGCGTCAGATAGGCGTTCATAGCGGGGAGCGTCAGGGGAGTAGGAATGGCCTTGTAGCCGAACACCGGCGACATGACGACCGCCTTTTCGACCTCCGCGCGATTCTGCGCGATCCAGGCCGTCGTGAGGCCACCCGCTGAGAGGCCCGCAACCGTAATGTGATCGCCCAATCCGTGCGCGCAGTCTACGACCTCGTTCGAGAACAGCGCCATCTCCTCCGCCGTGAGCAGCGACTGTTCCGTCGTCATATGGTCTGCGAGACCATGATGCGGCAGACGCGGGATGAGTACATTGTAGCCCTTTGCGTAGAGCAACTGCCCCAGAAAAAGGAACTCATGCGGGGATTTCGTATAGCCGTGCAGCAAGACGATCACTTTGTCTGTCTTCTTGCCATGCGTGAGCAGCAGCGTGCCGCCAATCGGTCCCAACTTGGCCGCCACGGGCGCGTCCAATCCATGAATGCGCTCCAACGCCTCCGCATAGGTCTGCGCCGGATGGCCACTCGCAGCCAGGTCGCCTACATTCAACGGCTTGAGGTAGAGATAGAGCACAGGAATCAGCAGAACCGCCAGAATAACCAGGATCATCTTCCACCCGCGACGACGTTTTTTGGGAGGCGTTGGAGTTACAGTCAACGAAAGATCCTTCCTGGACGCTTTCAGAGAGCAGAGAGAGAGAGAACTGCGCCTGCTTGATGGAAATAGGGATTGTCGCCCGTCTCGTTCAGGAGCAGATGGGAGTCGAGATCGAGGAAGTCGAAGGCTCCGGTGCCGCAGGCCAGGGCGAGCGAGACAGCGATGCTACGCCGAGTTTCCAGCATGCAGCCCAGCATCAGGCGGCGGTCGGCGGCGCGGGCGATCGCGATAATGTCCAGCACACCGGCGATGCCGTTTTTCTGGATCTTGCAGTTGAAACCCTGAACTGCGGTCTGCGCGAGGCGCAGGGCGTCTGCGGGAGTACGACAACTCTCGTCCGCGAAGACTGGAACCGGGCAGCGCTCCGCCACCCAGTTCAATCCTTCGAAATCATCGGCTCGCACCGGCTGCTCCAGCAGTTCGACGTGCGCGCCTTCCGCCAGCAACCGCTCCACAAACCGTAACGCGTTGTCGGGCGTAAAGGCCTGGTTGGCGTCGATGCGCAGGGGAGCTTCCGGAGCGGCGTTCCGCACGGCCAGTACCCGCGCATGATCAGCCTCGATGCTGCGGTCCCCGACCTTGATCTTGAAGACACGCATGCCGAGTGCCCAGGCCAGCTCCGTTAGTTCTCCGGCATTCTCCACGATCGGGATCGTCACATCGGTCGGCTTGCTGTCCTGCGCCGCGCCCCAGAGCTGATGGATGCTGCTGCCGGTCACCTGCGCCCACGCATCCAGAGCTGCCATCTCCAGTCCACACCGCGTGCTGGCGCCCTCCGGAACAAGACGGGTGATCGTATCGAGTACCTGACGGTAGCGCCCTACTTCCAGCCCCACCAGTTCCGGGCCGACTCGCGCCACCGTTGCCAGCACCGTCTCGATGGTCTCTCCGGTGACGTAGGTGACCGGCACCGCTTCTCCGATTGCCGTGCGGCCGTCCGAAAGGGTCAGGCAGACATGAACTGCCAGGGCCGCCGTTGCGCGTCCCTGCGAAGTGACAAACGGGTTGTGCAGCGGCGTAGTGAAGGTCTCGGCGCTGACCGACGCAATCCGAATGTCCAAGCCCCTACTCTCCTTTGGTTCCAGTCGTTCCCGTCTTGCGAGCGGGGGCTTTGGCCGTAGTCGTCGTTGCACGCTTCGTCGTGGTGGCGCGGGCTGTCGTCTTCCGCGCCCCCGTCTTCTTGGTAGACTTGACCGGAGTATCGGAGTAGGTACACTTGAACTCCTGGCCCTCCTTAAGCGAACCGTCCGGCAGGATGTTCAACAGGGTCCGACACTTGGGATACGAACTGCATCCCAGGAAAGGACCGAGCCGACCGATTCGCTGGATCATCACGCCTTTGCCTTCAGGGCAGACGTGTTCTGTCGCGCCTGGCAGCGTCGTCGGGTCCACCGGAACCTTCTCCGGTTGCGGAGCCAGCCCGCAGAGGAATTCCAGGCCTTCGGCAGGCTGACCGTCCTCGTTCAGCTTCAGGATCTTCTTGCACTTCGGATAGTCGCTGCACCCTAAAAAGGCGCCATAGCGGCTCTGGCGCAGCATCATCACGACGCCCGTATCAGGACAGTGGAATTCGGACTCGACCGGAGCTGCCTTCAGGCTCTCCATCTCCGTGCCCGCCTTCGTCAGTTGAAGCGAAAACGGATCGTAGAACTCACGCAGCAGGTTCACCCAGTCGGCTTTGCCCTCCTCGACCTCGTCGAGTTTGGTCTCCATCTCCGCCGTGAACTTAATGTCCATGACGCTCGGAAAGTGCTTGACCAACGAGTCATTGACTTTGAATCCAAGCTCGGTCGGATAAAAGCGCTTCTCACGCAGTTCGACATATTCGCGATCACGGATCACCTGAATGATACTGGACCAGGTGCTGGGTCGGCC
>JAYUMV010000353.1:0-5579 GCA_043762265.1 Chthonomonadaceae bacterium
TCCATTTTATAGCGATGCACCTTCTCCACCAGACTATCGATCAGGCAGTCGCGTTCGGCCTCCGAAAGGTCGGCGTCCCAGTCGAAGAATTTCATGCGCATTCCTCCGCATCGGGATCCCGCGTTTCCGCTGCATTTGCTTGGCTCATGGCTGTCACTTCCATCAGAGGGAGCAGGGCCGGTATATAATCATGCAGGGCAGCCAGAACGGAAGCGCGGTCGCCGGGTTCGCCGAGCGGGGCAAAACGCAGCGTCACGCCGCGAAAGGCATCCAGTCGGGAAGGCGCAGGGAGCGGCGTCACAGTAACAGCGCGAGGCTCCAAGACGCAGCGACGCGCCTCTTTCCAGCGCAAGTGCATGCGACTGGTGAGACCGTCGGCCCAGAGTCCCTCGGCATTGAGGCGATAACGAATGGGGAACAGAAAATCCGAGCAGGCGCCCAGCAAAAGCACAATGGCAGCCAGGACGGGGAGGATCTGCTGAAACATCATCCAGACACAGCCCGCTCCCAGAAACACCACCAGCGCCAGCGTGGGGAGACGGCGCGGCGCACGGCGCGCGAGATGCACGCTCCACACGAGCACAGGAGCATCGGCGACGAGAATGTTTTCGGTAGTCGGGGCGGTTTGTGTCGTTTGCGACATCGTGACCCTATACGACCCTTCTCGCGTCGAGACGCAAAAAAGGAAGTGTGCCTGGCGTATTTGCGGCGCTCAATACCAACCCATTATAGAAGTTTTCCGTTCGACTGTCAAGGTTTGGCTGCCCGTAGCGAAGCGAATGTCTTTATCAGACGAGGCGTCAACCATTTCGTGACAGGATCCCGAGAAATTAGTTTCTTGGCGCGGAAGAAGCCCTCGTCTCAATACGCTGCCTTATAGTTCCCGCTTTCCCTGAAGGAAATTCTACCATATGGCTACAATAGCGTTTCTGACAGACAAACATCTATCCTCTTCCCGTAGGACGACACATGAGACCATCCTTTTCCAAGGCCACAAAAGGCCCCCGCGACCAATGGAGGCAAGACCGGGCAGAACGAATACCGTGGATCAAGGCTGCACAAGAGAAATCGCAAATGGCTTCATCCGCTCAAAAAACTGAAACCGAAGACGAAATAGGCATTAAAAAGCGCATGGCCGAAGTCATGCGCTTTTGTGAATCCCCGTAGCAACTCAACGCTGTGGCTCTTTTTTTACAGCCACTTAAGGCTGCTGTCCAGCGCATCTATTTCAATGGCCTGCTCTTGAACGAATACTTGACCCGCTGTCAAACGGTTCAAAAGCATCAGGTTGGTCCGACTGCATCACTCCCCTTACGGCAAGCAACGTCTCTACGGTTGGACACTACTCGTGTACACTGTAACACATGTGTTGTCAATAGATCATCGTCATAGCCGGAAACTTAAGCCGGTTCTCGACTCAAGAGGCAGGATTAACGCTCGCCCGTTGCGAACTCTTGCACCAAATTGCTTTTGATTGAGGAGACGCAAATGGCGGACGATCTTAAACCCTGGCTCATTCTGAGAAAGCCGAAGAATCTGCTTGAAAAACCGATTCCTTGTAGATCCAAAGGCGTATGGTAGTGGTAGTAGGAATACACCCGTCTGCAATGAGCAGAGATGATTTGTAAGCGATGCGGTCTGGAAAAATGGACGCATCACGGTTAATTGTCCATAAGAAAGAGGAATGTTCATGATAGACTTCTGGGACGAAAGGTTTCTCGCAGCCCTGGATGGAAGCGTAGTCTTGCTTTTCGCCTGGAGCATATACTCTGGCAACAATAAAAAGCAGCCGCACCTGATACCGGCAATGAAGCTTCAGATGATCGGATTACTTTTGATGGGAATCGATTCTCTTGCGAAGTATCTCTCGCTCTCGCACGCTACCATCCCGCCGAAACTACATGCAGCATTTGGCCTGCCAGGAGCAGTATTACTCGTGATCGGCGGTATCCTGATTCTGAAGAAGCACTATCAAAATCGAAACACGGGGCGAGGAAACTCGCTGCCGCAACCTCGTTTGCCCTAAAACCGTAGGCGGCCCAATCTTGCACCACCTCTATGTGGTACAAGATAACCGTCGTAGAGCGGTAACAATTTCGTAAAAACCACCTTGACAGGGAACGCTCCGAGAGGGTATAATGCGTCCCGTCTGGTGGCTATTCGCTCTCAAAAAGAGAGCCCAGTCACGAACAGGTCGTGACTTCGAGTTGAGCTGCCGGAGGGGTGATCCATCAACAAGGATTTTCGTGTCAATGAAATGATTTTGCGCGGGCCGCGCGACCAACGTATTCGGGATGTCCGGGTGATCGATGACGAAGGACAACCGATTGGAATTATGTCTGCCCGAGACGCCCTGACGCTCGCGCAGGAGAAGGGTCTCGACCTCATTGAGGTCGCGCCCCAGGCCCAGCCGCCGGTTTGCCGCATCATGGACTACGGCAAATACAAGTATGAACAGGGCAAGCGTGAGCGTGAGCAGCACAAGAAGTCACGTCAGCAGGAGATCAAGGGCATTAAAATGCGCCCGGTCACCCAGGAACACGACTTTCAAGTGCGGGTCAAGCATACGCAGGAGTTTCTGGAAAAGGGCGACAAAGTCAAAGTCACCATCCAGTTCAAAGCCCGTGAGATCACCCACCCGGAGATCGCACGCAAGCTGATGGACAAGATGATTTTGGCGATTGCCGACCATGCGATCATCGAGAAGCCGCCATCGCTGGAAGGCAAGATGCTCACCATGATCCTCAGTCCCAAGCCCTGACCCTCGCTAAGAACGCCAAGGCCCATTTTGCGGGGAAGCCGGTGGTCGCTCCATTCGGCTTCCTTTCACCTGTGTCTGAAAAGGTTCTGCGGGCGATACGAACAAGATTCGTGTCCTCCCGGCACTCATTCCAACTAGAAACGCCCGCAGAGGGCGACAGGGATAACTCACTTGAAGGTCAAGAAGAACAAGATCAAAACCCGCAAGACCGTCGTCAAGCGGTTCACCAAGACCGCCACCGGCAAACTGATGCGTGGCAAAACAGGCCTCAACCACCTGATGCGCAAAAAAGACGCTAACCGCAAACGCAACCTCAACAACGATGGGGAGCTGTTCAAGGGCGATCTGAAGCGAATCCAGCGCATGCTGGGCAAAGGCCTCGACTAGTTTCACGCCGCTGTCGTGCTCCCCGGTCAGCCTCGCGTTTGACCGCCGATAACCGTGTGCTGACCGTGTAGGAAAGGATGTTTTCGATATGCCGCGCGTGAAACGTGGAATGATGACGCACAAGCGTCACAAAAAAGTTTTGGAGACCACCAAAGGATACTGGGGTGGCAAACGCAATCTGTTCAAGACCGCCAACGAACAGTTCATGAAGTCGGGCAACTATGCCTATCGTGATCGCCGCAACAAGAAGCGCGAATTCCGCGCCCTCTGGATCACGCGTATCAGCGCGGCCTGCCGCGCCGAAGGCATGCAGTACTGCCGCTTCATCGAAGGACTGACCAAAGCCGGCATCACGCTTGATCGTAAGGTCATGGCGGAGATGGCGGTCAGCGATCCCATGTCGTTTACGCAGCTCGTCGCGCAGGCGGCGAGCATGCTGAATCAGACGGGAGAGCCCGCGTCGGCGTAAACTACGCCCCGCGACGGACCACAATCTGAAGTCCAGCGTTCTGTCAAGACGCCCCCTTTTCGGACTCTCCCACGTACACTTACCGGAGAGTGAGAAAGAAGGGGCGTCTTGTTGTGTCTGAACTCGTTGTGTCTGAAGAGGAAGAGAACCATGTCGGATAGCATCACACACCAACTCGATGAGGCGATAGTCGCTTTAGAGGCCGTTCAGAGCGTGGCGGAACTGGCCGGAGTGGAAACCAAATATTTAGGTCGCGACAAAGGGCTGAACGAACTGAGACGCGGCATTCGCAGTCTGCCCGCCGAGGAGCGTCCTACGTACGGCGCGCGCATCAATGAAGCCGTTGCGACCCTGACCGAGCGCATCGCCGCCAAACGCGACGCCCTACAGGCGCAGGAGATGCAGACACGTCTCGCACTGGAGGCGATCGACGTGACCCAGCCAGGACGCCCACTGCCTGTCGGACGCCTGCACCCGCTGACGCAGACCACCGATCAGGTCAAGACCGTTCTGAGCGGTATGGGCTATCAGTTTGTCGATGGTCCAGAACTCGAAGACTATGCCTACAACTTTGCCGCGCTCAACTATCCCGAAGACCATCCGGCCATGGACGAGCAGAGTTCCTTCTTCGTCACGGACGATCGCCTGCTCCGCACCCAGACCACCGCGCTGCAGGGCCGGGTGATGGCCAATATGCGTCCGCCTTTCCGCTTCGCCACCGTCGGGCGCTGCTTCCGCTACGAAGCCGTCGATGCCACCCACCACCATACATTCCATCAGGTCGATGTCTTTATGGTAGATGAGAAGATCTCCATGTCCGACCTGAAAGGCACGCTCGGCACCTTCGCGCGCTCCATGTTCGGCCCGGAGACACTGGTGCGTTTCCGCCCCGACTTCTTTCCCTTCGTCGAGCCGGGCGTGGACTATTCGATCTCCTGGCAGGGACGCTGGCTGGAACTGGGCGGCGCTGGCTTGATCCATCCCAACATCTTGCGCGCTTACGGCATCAACACGGAGAAGTACAGTGGCTTCGCCTTCGGGCTCGGCATCGAGCGCATCCACATGATCCGCACCGGCGTCAGCGACCTGCGTCTCTACCTGGAAAACGACCTGCGCTTTTTAAGACAGTACTGAACGCACCTCCCCCAACCCCCTCCTTCCCAAGGAGGGGGCTAAATCCCTCCTCTCTCCCCTTACGAAGGGGAGGGATGGGGTGGGGTTACGAAGAATTGAGGAACGATCATGAAGGTACCTTTAGAGTGGTTGAAACAGTTTTTGCCCCTCGAAGCGTCAGCGGAAGAGGTCGCAACGCGCCTGACGATGGGTGGCCTCGAAGTAGAAGGCATCGAAGAGTCGGTTTTAGGGCCGGTACTAGACGTCTATATCACGCCGAACCGGGGCGACTGCCTGTCGATGCTCGGCGTGGCGCGGGAGATCGCGGCTCTCTACGACCTGCCTCTGCGCACTCCCTCCCCCCCACCCTCGCGGGAAGGTGGCCCCGTCACGGAGTTGACTTCGGTGACGCTGCTCGCTCCCGACCTCTGCCCACGCTACGCGGCAAGGGTCGTGCAGGGCGTCAAGATCGGGCCGTCGCCGGAGTGGATGCAGCAGCGCCTGGAAGCGGCAGGGCAGCGCTCCATCAACAATGTCGTCGATGTGACGAACTATGTCATGCTGGAGTTGGGGCAGCCGCTCCATGCTTTCGACCTCGACCAACTGGCCGCACGGCGCATCGTCGTGCGCCGTGCAGAGCCGGGCGAGAAGTTCACGACGCTGGACGATGTCGAGCGGGAACTCACCGACGCGATGTGCGTCATCGCGGATGGCGAGAAGGCTGTCGCTCTCGCAGGCGTCATGGGCGGCCAGAACTCCGAAGTCTCTGCCACCACCACGAACCTCCTGCTGGAATCGGCGCATTTCCATCCTCTTGCCGTGCGACGCGCCTCGCGCATCCTGGGCCTG
>JAYUMV010000354.1:0-29116 GCA_043762265.1 Chthonomonadaceae bacterium
CACCAGATCGCAAACAATACATGCTTTAACTTGCTTCGAACCAAAAAGAGCCACCTGAACATACAGGCATTACCTCTGGATGCCCCCACCCTCGGAGGCGGTGTCCAGATTCGCGATCCACAAGTAGATGTTGAAAAGGAAGGCATGCACAGGGTCTTGTGGGCGCAGATACTGTTGGAAGTGGAGAGACAAGCCCAGGCGAACAAACCTCCCTGGGATCTGCTGGACCGAGCGATCTTTGAGCGTTTCTACTGTAGGGAGATGTCGTTGACGGAGATCGCCACCGAATTGAACAAGCCCATAACCACCATCGATTATCGGCATAAGCAGCGCATCAAGCCCGTGCTAGAAGCCGTCGAACGCAAAATGAACGCGGAATAGAGCCGGAGAATTGACCCCCTGCCGGCGTCTAGTATCATAAGAGAGTATTTTCGTGCCTTCACTTCAAGTGAAACCACAAAGCTTCAGGCTCAGGGAACCCGAAAAGTATGCGTGACAAAACCGATAGATCTCCGTTCGAGCAGGAGCTAACGACCGCAATGCAGGAGCGCATCGGCGTTTGGACGCCCGCCTGCCCGGCGCCGAACGAGCTGCTCGATCTCGCAGAAACGGGCGACGCGCATCCGAACGCCCTGCTGTTAAGAATGCACGTAGAAGGCTGTGCCTTCTGCCGTGAGCAGTTGGACATGCTGTGTGCGACTCTGGCGCTAACGCATGAGGAGTCTGCCGCCGTTCCCGCGCCTGCCACCCCCTCTTCAGCAGGGCCTCAAACCGCGCCTACGTCCCTCTGGACACTTTTGCTCAGCCGTATTCGAGGGGCACAGGCGCGTCCCTCTGTAAGTCTCGCGCTAGCAGGAGTCCCGATTCTATTGCTGCTAGTGGTGACAAGCCTGCTTTGGAGCCGTATGCACGCTATCGAACGAGACCGACATCGGCTGAAAGGGGAGACCGAGGCGCTACGGCGACAGACCGAGACGGATCGGAAAATTGCAGACAATCGCGAGGCGATGCTGCGCGGAGAAAATGCCCAGCTACGCACAGAACTCAAATCGGAGCAGAGCCGCCCTGGAATACGCATATTGGACTTCAAGGATGGTGAGGCGTTGCTGGCCCGCGATAACCATGGGCGGCTTTCGCGTATGCAGCGGCTTCCTGCCATTGCCGTCAATAGCTTGGATCGGGGCAAACTGGAGATACAGAAAGATCTTCTGGCCAAACTAGGGAGGGGAAAAGATCTGCAGTTGATGGGCGGCAATTCCGATACATTTCGGCTTCTCGCTCCGGTTGGAACCGCCATAGAAGCGCCTAATGTCGTCTTCCGTTGGGAGGCCGTTCCGGGCGCTACCTCTTACATTTTGACTATTCCGCTCAGCAACTCAGAGATCCAGTCTCCTCCAATTCTAGCGCAAAAAGGGGAACGAGTGGTGACCTGGACTCTATCGGACCCTGCACACAGGCTTCGACGCGGAGTTATTTACGAATGGTATGTGAAAGCTGCGCAGTCTACCCTGCTTCCGCCTAGCATCGAGTCCCCTGCCAAAGGCGAACATGCCCGATTTCGGATACTCTCTGCATCCGAGAGCAACGACCTTGCAAAGGATCGGCAACGTATGGCTGGCTCGCATCTCGCGCTGGCGGCATACTACGCAAAGTTTGGTCTTCTGGACGACGCAGAACAGGAACTGCAGATTCTCCAGAGTGCAAACCCGAAAAACACGCAAGTGCGATCGCTTCTCTTCGCACTTCAGGGCCAACGCAGCGAAAGCCGGTAAATCCTCGAAAAATACGAAAACTGTTTTCGCCGAGAACTACCGGCCATCTCCGAGGACCACAAAGCCAGCCCAATAGAACGGATGCAAGAAGTGGCCGGGCGTGCCCATATGTGCCTGTACCGCCGCACGCATCGCCTCCGGTGGTGCGAGAGGCGCGCCATGAAGACCACCGCTCCGTAGATTTTTGTGGAATGCGATCATCAGCGGTGTGGTGGCCGCCGAGTCGACCTGCCACTGACTGACGACCGCTGTCGAGCATCCCGCCAGGAACAGCGCCCAGCTCATCCCGATCATTCCCTCGCCTTCACCCACCTGCCCCCTTGCCGTTTCACAGGCGGAAAGAACGACGAGATCGACCCTTGAGAGATCGAGGCGCATGATTTCCCGGGCTTCCAGCAATCCATCTTCTCCTGAAGCAATGCTCTCGCTCTTCTGAGAAAGCACCAGATAAGAGTAGAGAGGGCGCTTATCCTCCAGAATGCCATGGGTCGATAGCTGCAGTACGCGGCACGTTGCCGCTTCCGCTTTCAGCCGATCTTCGGTAGCGTCTCCGGCGACATAGACTCGGCTATGGTCCGTCCCATATAACCGGGCGATCTGATGCGCCTCTTCCTCAGCATGCGGCAGAGGGCCTAGCGCTCCTCCCCGGCGGGCGGCAGCGGCGTGCGCGGCCGATTTGCCGAGCACAGGATTGGCAAATACCAGAAAATCTACGGAAGGCTTTGGTGCGGATCCTCCCTCTTTTCGAATTCGCAAGCGCTGCATCTCTCGCAAGACCGCAAGCGAATGGACATAGGAGAGAGAATGCTCTTCGATAAGGAAGCGCTCGTTTTCCGTGCGCAACGCCTGGAACGGAAGCTCCCAGAGCGGCCCATCCGGAATAATGACGAGTTTGGAGCAGGTTTTCAACTGGGCGGCAGCAGGTGTGAGCAGTCGCCTGTAGAGTTCCTGCGCCTGCGGGATATAGACATGCTTGTCATCCGAAGTCCGATCGCGAAAGTCTTCGACAAGTCGCCCCAGTTCCTCGCGCGTGATTACGATCGGATAGACTTTCAGATCGACTGCGTCGGTTCCGTTCCGCTTCGAAGAAAGTACAAAGAGATAGGTCTTGTTTTCGACGACAACGAATTCCAGGATCGCTCCATGTTCAGGAATCAGGGGCCGAGCCTGATCCAGAGAAAACGGTGGCACGTCACCGCGTTGCCTGGAAAGGTTCGGGTGCGTTGCGTAGAGTTCGGTCAGAAATGCACTGTATGCCGACCGGGCGACCTCCTGACGGCCCGCTACCTGTTTACGATACTTGCTGTCGTTGACTCCGCTCTGGCTTGCGACGAAAAGTTGATGGTTGCATGCTGCCAGCACACGGTTCAAACGTTGTTCTTTCGCCTTCTCCTCCGAGGTCATCTCGTGGTCGATATCCAGTCGCCCGAGACGCAGGGCTTCGGACAGAACGCGTCCTTTCGCCCGTTCAGCGCAGGAGAGAGCTTGCGCGGCATAGCCTTGTGACATCAGCAGGTCGAACAACGCCACATAGGGCGTCGTCTTGTTCTCAAAGAACTGCTGCCGTTGCTGGTCTCCGCCAGCCACTTCCAGGCGGAGTTTCTCGATGATCCCTATCGCCTGCTCCCATTCCCCCCGGGCAGCATCGAGGCGTCCCAGTGCGCGATCACTTAACCCCTGCAAACAGAGCGCCCTCCAGTAGTATTCCGGCTGATGCATCTGTTGCGCAAGCGCAACAGCCCTTCCGGCGTCTTCCCCGGCCAGGCGTGGCTGGCCCAGCGCCAGATATGCCTGTGCCCGGGCCGCAAAGATCTGCAAGGTGCGCTCTGGGTCTTCCGACTGCTTAATTAAGGCCAAACACCGTTCATATCCTTTGATCGCCTCTGCGTAGTCCCGCATCAGGAAGCGAACATAGCTGCTGTTGAGGAGCGCTGCCGATTCGCTGCTGCTGTTATGCAGCGCCTCAAAAATTTTCGCCGCCTCTACGTCGCATTCGAGCGCGTGGTGATAGTCCCGCTGGATCGTAGCAATCACTCCTAGCCCGGTGAGGCTGTTCGCGATCCCTTCACGGCTCTGACGCCTTCGGTAAATCTCAAGCGCCTGATTGTGAAATGCGATCGCCTGCGGATAGTCGCCCTGATATTGGTAGATATTTGCGATGTTGCCGAGCGCATCCGCCCTCAGAACCTGCATATTAAGCTCTCGGCTCTCCTCTATGGCGCTTCGGTAAAGGTCCAACGCTTCCATATAGTTCCCCTGTGCAAAGCGCAAGTTCGCCAGGTTATTGTGCATCCGCGCCATTATCTCTCGGTCGGTGAATGTACTCTTTGCCGGGAGGATCCAGGGGTCCATGACGGTAAGCAACTTCTTATAGGTGTCTTCCGCATTATCATAATCTCCCAGCGCGCAGTACGTCCCTCCTATATTCAGGAGAGCCCGCCCGATAAGACTATGGTCTTTTAGCGTCGTCGCTGCGTCGAACGAGGACTGCATTGCTTTCAGAGCCTCGTTCAAGCTCCCCAGATGATAAAATGCATTTCCGAGATTGATATAGGAGTTTGCGATGCATTCTAAGGCTTCCTTTTTCTGGGCTTTGCCGGATGCCCGATCTCGCAAGGTCTCCGCTTCCTTGACAGCGCTATCCGCCTGCTCCCTCGCCTTCCGGAAGTCTTCTCTCGACAGGTATACTTCTGCCATGTCCGTGTCCGCAGAACACACGTTCAGGAGATCCCCTGCTTCTACCAGAATGCCATGCGCCTTCTGATAGAACTCCATAGCCTGCGTGAAATCATTTTGCTGCGCGAAGGTAATGCCGATACTCAGGAGTGCTTGCCCGTCGCCATCGCGATCCCCCAGCCTTGCGGACACCGTTCTTGCCAGTTCATACAGTTCCCTGGCGCGCACCGTGCGACCGCGCTCCGCCTCTCGCCCGGCAATCCTCATCATCTCTTCGCGCAAGCGTTGATCTACCAACTCCTTTGCCGTCACCAAGACTTCTGTGCGCTCAGCTTCTGATTTTGCCGATACAAGCGCGTCCGCTACATCGACCTCGGAGGCGCCCTCACGCTCTATCTCCCAGCCCTGAGGCTCCAGAATCAGATGCATGGTCCAGTGATGAGGGACATGGACTGGGTCGGCGTTGTCCTTCCCATGCAGTGCCATATCGAACCCCACCATCGCTATTGCGCTGTTGTTCTCTCTGTGAATACTCCGGACTGTCAGTTTGTCTATTCTCACCTGATCCACGAGATCGAATAGATTTTGCGCTTTTTCCTTTCTTACTGCAAAATCTGGGGAATGGCTGCTCCAACAGGCCATGATACCATCCAGGTCTTTCGCGGTATAAGCAGCAAAATAGCGTTGAATGAGCAGATTTACCGGTGCGGGATCCGAGGACACTGTTTGCGGGGAACGCAGAGGAGAGAAAAGTAAAATAGAGCACAGACAGAAATGAATGCAGGGGCGCAAGAGTAGCATCATCAAATATCTCCGTCCAGGTGTGTATCAGGTCGATTTGGGGCGGTGTAGGGGCAGTTGGATGGTGAAAGTGGTGCCGCGTTCGGGGAGGCTTTCCAGTTCCATGGTGCCATGCAGCAGTTCGACGTAGCGGTGGACAAGAGGCAGCCCGATCTCCCAGCCTTCGTAGCCGCGCGTGGGGGAGTTTTCGAGCAAGGGAAACGGCGCCATCATGTTCGCGACGGCTTCCGGGGGAAGGTGCAGAGCCGTGTCGTGGGTCCGGATGACCAGCGCTTCGGCGGCGCGTTCGGCGCTCAAGACGACCTCGCCGCCGGAGGGCGTCGAACGGAGCCCGCTCGCCAGCAGATGATAGATGATATGTCGAAGAATCTTTTCATCGATTTCGATCTGTCCTAACGACTCCGTGAGTTGCAGTCGAAAACGGACGCCTCGGCGCACCGAAAGCGGTGACAGAACGTTGTGCAGACTCTGCAAAATATCGGCTATATCGATCATCCGGTAGCGCAGCACCAGGTTTCCCGCACGTATGTGCAGCAGATCGAGCAGGTTGTTGACGACCTCCAGCAGAGTATGCGCCGACTCTTCGATATGTCCGAGCGCAGTGCGTTGCGCATCGTTGATAGGACCATAGGTGTCCTCCAACAACAGTTCTGAAAAGCCGAGGATCGCCGTCAAAGGCGTGCGCAGTTCGTGAGAAGCGTTCGCCAGAAAGCGACCTGCCAGATGCTGTGTAAGGGCCGCTTCACTCTCCAGTAGGGGTTCCGATTCCGGGTTGGTTACATTCATAGTGGCTTCCCTAAATTTGACAAACAGCCTTGCCTGTGGTAGAATATTTGTCGCTGCGGCAGAGTAGCTCAGTTGGTTAGAGCACGCGGTTCATACCCGCGTTGTCCAGAGTTCGAGTCTCTGCTCTGCTACTATAAAACACTTCGGGACGGGTTGGA
Source organism: Chthonomonadaceae bacterium (assembly GCA_043762265.1). GTDB lineage: Bacteria > Armatimonadota > Chthonomonadetes > Chthonomonadales > Chthonomonadaceae > JANXLO01. The sequence goes on from JAYUMV010000354.1 coordinate 6,194, forward strand.
GAATAGCTCTGGCCCGTCTTCGTGTTGTCTCAAGCATTCCCTATCAGTATACCCTTCCCTGCCCCGAGGACCGCCATGAATAGCAACGACAATATCGCCACTGTGCGGAATCTGCGGAAGGTCTATGATACTCTGACCGCCGTAGACGGGATAAGTTTCGAAATCAAACGCGGCGAGATCTTCGGTCTTCTCGGGCCGAACGGGGCAGGCAAAACTACTACGATCAGCATGCTCGCTGGCATTCTGGCCCCCACCGCTGGAGAGATCGTCGTCGATGGGCACGACGCATCGAAGGCAGGAACGGAAGTAAAACGCGCGATTGGCGTTGTGCCGCAAGAGCTCGCACTCTATCCGAAGTTGACCGGCAAAGAAAACCTGGACTTTTTCGGCGAACTCTACGGCCTTGGCAAGAGCGATCTGGCGCAGCGTACCATCCAGATGCTGGACCTGGTCGGCCTCTCCGACCGCGCCAGCTCACGCGCCGACACCTACTCCGGCGGTATGAAGCGCCGCCTCAACCTGGCTATCGGCCTGATGCACGATCCACGCCTGCTGTTGCTGGACGAACCGACTGTCGGGGTCGATCCGCAGTCTCGCAACCACATCTTCGAAGGGGTCCGCGCACTCAATCGGCAGGGCCTGACCGTGCTCTACACCAGCCACTATATGGAAGAAGTCGAAGCGCTCTGCGACCGCGTCGGGATCATGGACGGCGGCAAACTGGTCGCCTGCGATACTGTCCCCAATCTGATCGCCGGACTGGGCGGCGCCGTCATCGAAATCGGCGTCGGCAATGTCGTGGTGACCGGGGAGCAACTCCAGCAACTCCGTCGCATGGAATACGCTGAGAGTGTCGAGTTCGTTCCGGCCCCCGATTCAGACACAGAGGCGGCAGCTTCCGCGCCCGCTGTCAACCTGCTCCGTGTCCGCGCCCGACAGCTCGACCGAACGCTCCCGGAACTGATCGCTGCGCTTTACGAAGTCAAAATTTCTCTGCTCTCTTTGAACATCCACCAGCCGACCCTGGAGACCGTTTTCCTGGCACTGACCGGCAAATCGCTCAGAGACTGATCGTTTTCCGATCCTCTGCAATCAGGAGTAGACATGCAAATCGAAGAACCCTTGCGCACGGTGGCGTGGAGCGAAGGAAAAGTGCTGCTGATCGACCAGACGGTTCTGCCGGAACGTCGAGAAGTGATCGCGTATAGCGACTGGCGGGAAGTTGCGGAGGCGATCCGAATCATGGTAGTGCGAGGCGCGCCAGCCATCGGCTGTACCGCCGCCTTGGGCATGGCCCTGGGAGCGCAAAGCATCTCGGCCAGCGAACGACAGCCCTTTTTGATGCGTCTGGACGAGATCGCGGAGGTGTTTCGGGCGTCGCGCCCGACCGCCGTCAACTTGTTCTGGGCGATAGACCGCCTGACAGCGCTTGCGAAACGCACCGAGGGCGCCGCAAAGGCCATTCAGGAGGCATTGCTGGCAGAAGCGCTGGCGATGCTGGAAGAGGATGTCGAGACCAATCGCCGGATGGGCCGGTTCGGTGCAGAACTGCTGCCGCAAGAGGGCACAGTTCTGACGCATTGCAATGCGGGCGCGCTCGCCACGGTCGGCTACGGAACCGCGCTCGGCGTGATCCGGGCTGCGGTCGAGGCGGGCAAAAAGATCCATGTGCTGGCAGACGAGACGCGCCCGCGCCTGCAAGGCATGAAACTGACCGCCTGGGAGCTGGCGCAGGACGGTATTCCCGTCACCATCATCGCCGACAACATGGCCGCCAGTCTGATGCGCCAGGGCCGGATCGACTGCGTCGTGGTTGGCGCGGACCGCATCGCCGCCAATGGCGACACCGCCAACAAGATCGGCACCTACGGCGTCGCGATCGCCGCTCACTATCATAAGGTGCCCTTCTACGTCGCTGCGCCCTTCTCCACCATCGACCTGAGCCTGGCGACCGGCGACCTGATTCCCATCGAACGCCGCGACGACACCGAAATGACCCACATCAACGGCGTTCGTATCGCTCCCGAAGGCGTTCCCGTCCTCAACCCCTCCTTTGATGTCACCCCCGGCGACCTTGTAACCGCCTTCATGACCGAACGCGGCGTCCTCAAACCTCCCTTCGTATAGCTTACCGATTCTCCTGCATCTCAGCAAGAAACGCACGGACTGCGGCGCGACGGGTGCCGGTGCGCTTAACCAGTATGCCGGAAGGACGCCGGAAGCGCTCACTGGGAGTCAGGCGCACGACGGCCAGAATGCCTTCCCGCACCTCTCGCCGCACCGTGTCTATCGGGACAAGCGCGACGCCGCTGCCGATCTCCACAAGATTCTTGATCGTCTCGATGTTATCGACCGACATGACCACACGCACGTGAATCTCCTTCGCATGCAGTCGGGCATCGATCAGGCGGCGGGTCGGAATATCGTCGGCGAAGGCGATGAACGACAGGTTTTCCAGTTGCGACAAGGTCAGGTCGGACACCTTTGCCAGCGGATGTTCCGGGGCGCAGATCAGCGCGATCTCCTGTTCGTCGAAGGGCCGTACCTCGATCGCAGAGCGCTCCGAAGGGCAGGCGACAATACCGACGTCTACGGCTCCCGACTGCACGTCGCGATAGACTTTGTCGGTCTGGCTGTACTCCAGGTGTACATTCACCTGCGGATGGCGCGCCAGAAACGGCTTCAGGCGGCCCGGCAGCGCGTGCAGTCCGACGGAGTAGACCGTTGCCACACGCACCGTCCCGGCGATCTCATCGGAGAGGCCACGCAGACGCGCTTCCAACTCCGCGAACTCATTCAGCAAAGGTTTTGCGCCTTCGTAGAGAATCCGGCCTGCCTCAGTCGGCACAATGCGTCCTCTCCCCTTCCCGCGCTCCAAGAGAACCTCTCCTAGTTCGCGCTCCAAAGCCCGCAGGCGTTGACTGACCGCCGACTGCGTGATAAAATTACGCTCGGATGCCTGCGTAAACGACTCGGTCTCCACCAGATCACAGAAAAGTTTTAAGGTCGTAGTTTCCATTTTGTCAGCTCGTTTCTCTTCTATTAGAATAACTTATTATTCCTATCTTATCATTTCATTTTTCTTTTTGCAAGGGGTGTGCTATTATATTAACTAGTAGTGGGATCACGGGTGGTGCACTGAAGCGCCGTAAATCCCCGGAAGATTCGAAGGGAGAGAGTCATGGCTGTGAGTACCACGCCGCGCCCGGCGACACCCAAACCGTTGCCGGAAATGCAGCGTCAGGACACGTGGTGGATCGAACCGGTGCTGGTCGTCGCCACGCTGGTGCTATTCATCATTTACGGAACTTTTCGCGCGTTCGAGAACCACTTTTACGACACGATGCGGGTCGCCGAAGCGTTTGGCGACATGAAGGCTGGAGCCGCGTTCTTCCACGGTTATGCCCCGCACTATCTCTCTCCGTTCTATTCGCCGCCTATCCAGAACTGGTATCAGGCGCTGACCGGAAAGATGATGCCCATTTCGCCATCTATTCTGCTCTTGGCTTTCCCGGGCAGTTTCCGGGCCACCTGCTATTTTGCACGCCGCTCTTACTATCGGGCCTTCTTCTGGGATCCGCCCGCCTGCGCTGTCCGCGAAATCGCACAAGCGCGCCGCAAGAACTATACCGGCGAGCGCGATTTTCCGTTCAACCTGCAGAATCTGCACCGCTATGCGCTCTATGCGATTCTCGTCGTGGTGGCGTTCCACTGGGCGCATCTGATCGAGGCGCTGTTCTTCACGGGTTCGGACGGTTCAACGCACTTCGGTATCGGTGTCGGCACGCTGGTCATCGCGCTCGATACGGTGATGCTCAGTCTGTACGTTTTCTCGTGCCACTCGATTCGCCATCTCGTCGGCGGTATGCTGAACCGGTTCTCCAACAATAAGACACGGTTTACGGTTTGGATGAACGTCTCGGCGCTGAACGCACGGCATGGGCTCTTCTTCTGGGTCAGTCTGATCACGGTCGGTCTTGCGGACGTCTATATTCGTCTGGTCTGTACCGGTGCGGTGCCGGATCTGTCCTTCGTCGTCAAATAATCGCCGCTCTGCCCCTCTCCCACAGTCGGCGAGAGGGTGAATTGAGCCACCGGACCCTGCCGCAGCCTGCGGACAGGGAGTTTCGGTCGGAAAGGCTGAGGCGCAGAAAGCAACATGGAAAACTACGAAACGTTTGAATACGACGTCCTGGTCATCGGCGCAGGCGGCGCGGGCCTGCGGGCGATCATCGCAGCCCGAGAAGCGGGCTGCAGCGTCGGCGTCGTGTGCAAGTCGCTGCTCGGCAAGGCGCACACCGTCATGGCGGAGGGTGGCGTCGCGGCCGCCCTCAACAACATGACCAACCCGGACGGCAGCAAAGAGGGCGATAGCTGGAAGGTCCACTTCACCGACACTCTGAAGGGTGGCGGCTTCCTGAACAACTGGCGCACGGTGGAGATCTTCGCCAAAGAGGCTCCCGAGCGCGTACTGGAGTTGGAGCAGTACGGCGCGGTCTTCGACCGCACTCCCGAAGGCGCGATCGCACAACGCCCCTTCGGCGGCCACAAGTACCGTCGCCTCAACCATGTCGGTGACCGCACCGGACTGGAGCTGATCCGCACCCTGCAAGACAAAGCGGTCGGCGTCGGTATGAATGTCCACATGGAGGTCACGCTCTGCCGCCTGCTGAAAGACGGAGACCGTGTGGTGGGCGCGTTTGGATACTACCGCGAGAGCGGCAAGTACGTGGTCTTCAAGGCCAAAGCGGTCGTATTGGCGACCGGCGGTTGGGGGCGTATGTATAAGTTTACGTCCAACTCCTGGGAAGGCACCGGCGACGGATTGCAGATGGCCTACGAGGCCGGGGCCGAACTGATGGACATGGAGATGATCCAGTTCCACCCGACCGGGATGGCCTGGCCGCCCGGAATGCGCGGCATCCTGGTGACGGAGGGCGTACGCGGCGAGGGCGGCATCCTGCTCAACAACAAAGACGAGCGGTTTATGTTCAACCCGGACTATATGCCGCCGCTCTATAAAGGCCAATTCGCCGAGACGCCGGAAGAGGCAGATCGCTGGCTGACGGACAAGAAAAACAACCGACGACCGCCGGAACTGCTGCCACGCGACGTTGTGTCGCGCGCCATCTACCGGGAGGTCGAGGCCGGACGCGGGACCGAACACAAGGCCGTTAAACTGACGGTTTCGCATCGTGGCGAAGAGTATGTCAAGCGCAAGCTGCCGTCGATGTACGAGCAGTTCCATGCGCTCGGTGATATCGATATCACCAAGCAGCCGATGGAGGTCTATCCGACCATCCACTACACTATGGGCGGCGTGCGGGCGGAACCTGAGACTGCGGCCACCTCTGTGCTCGGGCTGTTTGCGGCGGGCGAAGTGGCGGCAGGGCTGCACGGCGCCAACCGCCTCGGCGGCAACTCGCTCTCCGACATCATCGTCTTCGGCAAACGGGCCGGTGAGGGCGCGGCGGCGTTCGCCAAAAAGACGACGCAGGGCGCCATCGACGAGACGCAGATCGAAGCGGAAGTGAAGGTGCTGCTGTCGCCGCTGGAGACGCAGGGTGGAGAAAACCCCTACAAGATCCATCAGGAGCTGCAGGAGATCATGCAGACCAACGCCATGGTCGCCCGCACCGACGAGGGCCTGCGCGTGGCGCTGGCGAAGGTCAAGGAGCTTCAGGGACGCGCCCAAAATCTCTCCGTGCCTGGCAACCGGGAGTTCAACCCCGGCTGGCATGCGGCCCGCGATCTGCGGTTTATGCTGCGGGCTTCTGAGGTGATCGTTCTCTGCGCCATCGAGCGCCAGGAGAGCCGGGGCGCACAGTGGCGTCTCGACTTCCCGAACATAGATCCCGAATACTGGGGCAAGCACAACCTCATCGCTACCCTGGAGAACGACACGGTCAAGATCACGCCCCGGCCTCTGCCGGAGATGCCCGCCGAACTGAAACAGGTCGTCGAACAGTACAAGTAGGTCGGTTGCGCGGCCTGGTCCTCTTGACATGCAACGAGGACTAGGCGCGACCGCTTAAGGAGCAGATGATGGAAAAGATTACCCTGCGTGTTTTTCGGGGCGATAGCGATGGCGGCAAACTGGTAGACTATCCGGTCGAGACCTTTCCCGGTATGGTCGTTCTGGACGCGATCCACCAGATCCAGGCGAGCCAGGACTCGTCCCTCGCCTGCCGCTGGAACTGCAAAGCCGCGAAATGCGGATCGTGCAGCGCGGAAGTCGATGGTAAGCCCGCTTTGATGTGCAAGACCCGCGTGGACCAGTTCCCCACCGGCACGATCGAAGTCGGGCCGATGCGCGCCTTCCCGCTGATTAAAGACCTGATTACGGATGTCTCGTGGAACTACAAGATGGCGGCGAAGATCCCCCCGCTGTCTCCCAAACCCGAAAACGAAGGTAAGCCGTTCAACCTGCAGCAGGAGGATGTGGATCGCGTACAGGAGTTCCGCAAGTGCATCGAGTGTTTTCTGTGCCAGGATGTCTGCCACGTCATCCGGGAGCACGACCGTAAGGACGCCTTCTTTGGGCCGCGCCAGATGGTGCGCATCGCGAGCCTGGAGATGCACCCGATGGACAACCTGAACCGCCGCCAGCAGTTGAAGGGCGAGGCGGGCGTCGGGATGTGCAACATCACTAAATGCTGCACCGAAGTCTGCCCGGAGCATATCCATATCACCGACAACGCGATCATTCCCCTGAAGGAACGCGTTGCCGACGACTACTTCGATCCCCTGCGTGGCCTCTTCACGAAAATCGGCATCCTCAAGAAGGACACCAAAGCGCCGATCAGTTCCGTGCCCAACGAGCAGACCAAGATCCATACCCGCGCGCCTCTGCGCGGCAAGTAATGGGGCGCCCCCGTTGCAAAACGTCTGACGGTCTGCAAAGATCGTCAGACGTTTTACGTTGTGTCGGAGGAAACGGACGGTCGCGCGGCGTACGTAGAACAATCTCCCCAATGTGGTGTGGAGTCCGGCTCTTTGCAAGCCAGCGTTCTCTCCGGAAAGGACTGTGCATGTCCGTACAGCAAGCGTTGCCAACACCGAATATCGAGGCCTCCGTTATCAACAAGGTAATATGGCGGCTCGTCCCTTTTCTGGCTATCCTCTACGTTTTCAATCTGTTGGATCGCGGCAACGTCGGGATCGCGAAAGTGGCGATGTCGAGAGATCTGGTCTTCAGCGACCGCGTCTACGGTCTGGGCGCAGGTATCTTTTTCATCGGCTACTTTCTCTTCGAGGTGCCCAGCAACCTGATCATGGAGAAGGTGGGAGCGCGTCTTTGGATCGCCCGTATCATGCTGTCGTGGGGGGCGATCTCCTCCTGCATGATGTTCGTCCATACCCCTTTCAGTTTTTACGCCCTGCGTTTTCTGCTCGGTGTGGCGGAAGCGGGATTTTATCCCGGTATCCTGCTCTATTTCACCTACTGGGTTCCCGGCAACGCTCGCGCCCGCATTATCGCGGCTTTTCTGGCCCTGACCGGGATTTTAAGCCTGGTTGGCGCCCCGCTCGGCGGCCTACTGCTTGCGAGGGAGGGCGTCTCCGGTCTGCACGGGTGGCAGTGGCTGTTCATGATGGAAGGCGTCCCCTCCATTCTGCTCGCATTCGTCGTTCTTCTCGTTTTGCCGGACGGTCCAGCGCGGGCAGGCTGGCTCTCTTCGGAAGAGAAAGCCTGGCTGACAGAAAGTCTGGCACGGGAGGAGCGCACAGGTCAGCAGGTGAAGCATCTGTCGTTTCGCAGTGCGCTGTCGGAGCCGCGTGTCCTGCACCTCTGCCTGATCTTCATCCTGACTGCCACGGCAGGCAACGCCGTAGGCTCCTTTGCGCCGGAGATGCTGAAGCTGCGCAGTGGGCCTCCCGGCCATCAGTGGTCCGACTCGTATGTGGCGTATATCGGTGTCATCCCCGGAGTGATCGGCGCGTGTGCCATGTTCCTGTCTGCATTCGCTTCGGATCGCACCGGAGCCCGGCGGAGCTTCGTGATGATAGGCTACATCGTGGCAGGGCTTGGATTTCTCTACTGCGGCTTTGTGCCCACCTCCGGCCTGACCCTGCTCGCACTCTCTATCAATCAACTGGGAGAACGCAGCGCTGCTGGCTCTTACTGGGCGCTGACCACCAATCTGATGGGGGCGCGTGCGGCAGCAGGAGGGATCGCTTTCATTAACTCGGTCGGCAACTTGGGCGGTTTTTTTGGCCCGATCATGATGGCCGAATTCAAAACGCGCACAGGCGGCGGTTTCAGAGAAGGCCTTATCGTGGCAGCCGGAATGTTCCTTGCGGCTGCCTATGGCGCCTACCGCTTGCGCCGCGACGGACCCGGTCATCCCAGCCCGGAGGAGCAGTTCGTCGAAGAGACGGCTGCCGCCTCCCAACCGGAACAGCATATCCCGTAGTGCATTGTAAGGAAAACGCTCTATGTCCGTTAAATGGATGTTTCTGGTGGGAAGTATGGTGTTGTGGGGTGTCCTATCGCACTCGACGCAGAAGGCGCGACGACAGGATCCCGAACTACGCGTACCGGGCTTTACGGCCTACAGCGAACCGACGCCGGAAGCGTTGCAGATGACGGAGGCGCATGGCGTCACCGGTTGGGCGGACGCAAAACAGAGCGTGGTCTGGTACGGAGAGATCGCGACCACAGGCTGGCTCGACATCGCCGTCGAAGTGCGCCTTCCGGAGACACAGGCGGTGGCCTTGCGCCTGACAGTCGCTGGCCAGACGCAAACGGCGGTCGCTCAGGGTACGGCAGGGGAGACCGTCACTCTCGCGTTCCACTCTGTCGAGATCCTCTCTCCCGGCTACTGCCGGTTCGCGCTGCAAGGGGTGCAGAAGACCGGCAAGACGTTCGGCGAGGTGCAGACGCTCGTGCTGGGCGGACCGGCGGCGGCGGAAGCGCATTTCAACCTGAAAGAGCGCCGCAACGCCGCTTCCGTGCATCTCGGCTATCCTCTGCCGCCCACCGCGAAAGTGATCGCCTTTACCAACGAAGTGACGGTCAAGACCGATCCGATCTGGTCCTACTATATGGCTTGCGGATTCCGACGCGGCTACTTCGGGATTCAGGTGAACAGCCCCACCGAACGACGCATTATCTTCTCGATCTGGGACAGTGGCAACGAAGGGGTAGCGCGCAGCAAAGTCGCACCGGAGGATAGGGTGCAGTTGCTGGCGAAGGGGAAAAATGTCGTCGCGAGCGATTTCGGCAACGAAGGCACAGGCGGGCACAGCCACCTTGTCTATCCCTGGAAGACCAGCGCGACCTACCGGTTTCTGGTGACCGCTAAACCGGACGGCACGCATACGATCTACAGCGGCTATTTCTTCTTTCCGGAGCGCAAGGCGTGGGGACTCATCGCCAGTTTCCGCGCCCCCAAAGACGGGGACACCCTGCGCGGGCTCTACTCCTTCAACGAAAATTTCAGTGGAGCCAATGGGCAGAGACGACGGTTAGCGGAGTTCGGGCCGCAGTGGATCGAAACCGAAGACGGCAAATGGACGGAACTGCTCACAGCCCGCTTCACCCACGATCCTACCGGGAATGCCGACCGCACCGACTATGCCGCCGGAGTAGCAAACGGTGGTCGCTTCTCGCTCTCGAACGGCGGCTTCGTCGGCATTCCGATCCAACTGGGCGACACCTTCACGCGCCCTGCCACGCACAAGCCGCCTACGGATCTGCCCGCCCACTGAGACAGAAGGCTTTCAGAACAGGGTCCTTTTGGGCTCTTTTTTGGCCTCAATGACCTTCTGGCGGGCGGAGGCGATGTCGCCCACGAGCTGGCGGCGGGAGGCTTCGTAAGCCTCTCCCTCCTGACGCAGAATATAGGCCGGGTGCAGGGCCGCCATCGCATAGCGGGCATAACGGCTCTCGAACCACTGCCCACGCTCCTGCATCATGCGGAAGCCTTTGTGGATGATCGCACTGGCGGAGGGAGCGCCGAGGCACAGGATCACCAGCGGCTGGACGATCTCGATGGTCTGATCCAGCCAGGTCGAACAGGCTTGCGCCTCCACCGGCGTGGGCGGGCGGTTCTTCAGGCGGCCTGCCTCCAGAACGCAGGCGCGGCAGCGTACGACATTGCAGAGATAGATATGTTTGCGGGTGATGCCGTTTTCGCGCAGACACTCGTCCAACAATATCCCCGACCGGCCGACGAACGGGCGACCGGTCGCGTCCTCGTTTTGTCCGGGACCTTCGCCTATCAGCATTAGAGGCGCTTCCGGATTTCCCTCTCCAAACACGACATGGGACCGTGTCTGCGCCAGATCACAGGCGGTGCAGACATACGCCTTCTCCGCTACCCGCGCCAGGCGTACCGCCTTGGTCTCGCTCTGTTCCTCGAACGGCTCCTCATTGTCTTCCTGCTCTGCCAACGTTCTGCTCCTCACCGATAAATCTACACCGGACTACGCTTACACAGGGTCGGTGGTTGCATTGACGGCAGCCAGAGTCGCCGTCAATCGCGCGTGCACGACTTGCAGGCTCTCCGGAATCACACGCACATCGGCCAACACTGGCATGAAGTTGGTATCGCCGTTCCAGCGCGGCACCACATGCCAGTGCAGATGATCGGCGATTCCTGCGCCCGCCACGCGCCCCATGTTATTTCCGCAGTTGAAACCATCCGGTTTGAAGGTCGCTTTGAGCAGACGGATGCTGAGGCGGGTCAGTTGCATAATCTCCAGGAGTTCGGGGTCGGTCAGGTCGTCCATACTGGCGGTATGGCGATAGGGCACCACCATCAGATGCCCATTGCTATAAGGAAAGGCGTTCAGGATGATATAGGCGTACACGCCGCGTGTGACGATGAGGTGGGCCGTGTCGTGTTCGATTCCGGCAGCGGGAAAGTCGCAAAAAATACAGCCCTGTGTCTTGTCGGCGTTTTCGATATACTGCAGTCGCCAGGGCGCCCAGAGTTGCTCGGTCATAAGAGTGGCCTCTTTCCGGAGAGTGGATGCGGAGACGCGACGGCATTGCCGATGACCTCTACCGCTGTCCCGTCCGTTTCGGCGTCGAGCCCCGGGATTCCTTGTCTTAAACCGTCTGTGCGGAGAAGGGAAATCCGCACCGAACGCAGAAACAAGCCCAGAACACCCCTGTCCCACGGAGAAGAAGATGTCACTACGCCTGATAGACCTTTCCCAGCCGATTTTTGACGGCGGGCCGAACTGCCCGGCCCATCCTCCCATCCGGTCGGAGATCACCTCCGATCATGTGCGGGCAGAGTGGCACTGGGAGACGCTGACGCTGGCCAGTCACACTGGCAGCCATCTGGACGCGCCGCTGCACAAGATCGCAGGAGGCGGGGCCATCGACTCGCTGCCTCTGGAAGCGTTCACCGGCTCGGCCCATATCGCCGATCTACGCGGCATTGCACCTGGCGCCTGGATCACGCCGGAACTTCTTGCCGCCGCACTGCCTGCCGATCTGCCGCCCGACCGTATCGTGCTGATGGCGACCGGTTGGGGCGACCTCCGGGAGCGCTCGGAGGTCTGGCTCTATCAAGCGCCCAAACTCGCGCCTGCGGCTGCCGAATGGCTGGTGGAGATGCGGGTACGCGGCCTGGGCATCGATCACTGGGGAATAGGCGGGTGGGACAAAGAGAACGATGCGACGGTCCACACAACGCTGCTCAGCCGCGGCATCTGGATCGTGGAAGAGTTAAAGTTTCCGGCAGAGGTCTTTGCACTCCCGATGCCGCAAAATTTCATGGCGCTGCCGATCAATCTGCAGGGGCATTCGGGAGCCTGGTGCCGTCCCGTTTTTCTGTCTATGGAGTAGGCGGCTGGTAGACGCCGACCGCGATTCCCGCCCGCATCGGCACAATCGTCGCGGTAAAGTGTGGGTGATCGGCCAAAAGGCGGTTGAAGCGGCGTATCGCGAGAATACGCGGGTCGTCCGCACTCGGATCGAGCAGCGCCTGCCCGTTCCAGGAGCCGGAGCGCAGCACGTTGTCGGCGAGCAGCAATCCGCCCGGACGCAGGACGCGTGTAGCCCATTCCAGCAGTTCCGGATAGTACGCCTTGTCCGCATCCAGAAAGATCGCGTCATAAGGCTTCTGCTCCTCGACGACTTCGCGCTCCAACGGCCCCAGTATCTCCCTTAGCGCTCCTACACGCACCTCTACCTTCGCCCCCACACCAACCTCTTCCAGCGCCTGCCGCGCCGCTTCCGCCCACGCCGGATTGATCTCGACAGAGATAACCTGACCATCCTCCGGCAGCGCCGTAGCCAGCCACCACGCGCTATGACCGGCCAGGGTGCCGAACTCCAGCACCCGTCGTGCCCCCACCGACCGACATAGCACTTGAAACAGCCGTCCGACATCGGGAGTGATCTCCCATCCTTTCGGCATTCCCGCCCGCTTCGCCGCCGCCGTCAGGACACGCAGCGCCTCTGTCTCTGGCGCAAAGGTCTCCTGAATGTATGCCAGAAGCTCCGACGGAACGGGTTCCGGCCCGGCAACCGTTTTCTCATTACCCGACTCATGGTTCAACAGCACGCACCACCACCTTACAGCCCGTTCGGGCCGACTCGTAGGCCGCCACAGCTGCCCGAACGCACTCGATGGCCTCAGAGGCCGGCGCAATCAGTTCTGCCCGCCCCTGTAGGGTGCGGATAAAGTTCTCATCGGGATTGGTCGGTGTCGGCAACTCCTCCGCACTGATTTCGACCGGCTCCTCTCGCCACCGCTGGAAACGCAGATGCGGACTGCCATTGTCTCGCCAGAGCGCGCCGAAATCCCCCGTGTAGGCGAAGCGCCCGGTGCCAAAGTAGTTGTCCACGGGTGGGCGCAGATCCCCAAAGACCGTCAGCGTGCCGAGCGCTCCACTCGTAAAACGGAAACTCAGTACCGCCCTCAGGTCCCGTTCCGGATCGTCCATCAGCGCTGAAACCTCCGCCACTCGCAGCCCCGTGCCGATCAGCATCCCGCTCAGGAGATGGTTGCCGACATCCTGCAGATAGCCGCCGCCACCCAGTGCAGGATCGGCCCGAAACTGGGTAGGAAGGATCGGAAACTCCTTCGAATCAGGTTTGAACTCGGCGTTCCCAAAGAAGCCGAGCATATCCGGATTGGCATAGCCTGTCTGACTGACATCCAGCAGTCGCCCCAACTTCCCGCTGCGAATCGCCTGCCCCACATACCGATGCGCCGCATCGTAGCAGTGCCCAAAGAAGACCGCGAGCGGCACTCCTTGCGCCTCCGCTAGCGCGATCAGCTCCTCGCCCTCTGCCACCGTGATACTCAACGGCTTATCCGTAAGAACGGGCAGCCCGCGCTCCAGGGCTGCCTTTACATGCCCGTGGTGCATCGCATGTGGCGAGCAGACCACGACCGCATCCAGCGCGACCTTGTCGAGCATCTCCTCATGGCTGGTAAAAGTCTGAGGCACCCCGACCAGATCCGCGAACTCTTTCAGCCTCTCCGGTGACCGCCGGCACGCTGCCACGATCTCGACATCCCCTGTCGCCTTCAGGGCAGGAGCGTGCGTATGCGCCGCCCACCACCCCGCCCCAATAATCCCAATTCGAATCTTCTTGTCCACGAACACTCTATTTCCTATTCCTTATGCGGGGGCATCAGTTCCCAGTGTTCGCCGAAGAAGTCGGCGTTGAGGATTCTACCGGGCCAGCGGGAGTTCGGCGGTTCGGTGATATCTACGACGACCCAGTCCGGCAGTTTGGGGGTCTGGCGGGCGTTGTTGAGATAGTCGTATTCGCGGTAGGTGAAGCCGCTGTTCAGGACGATATAGCGCCTCGGATTGAGCGGGTTCGGGTAGATCAGCACCGGCACGCTGGTGGCAGGCGCGTAGGTCTGCCCGTTGACATGCACTCCGGCGGCGTCCCATTTGACCGGCAGCTTGGCGGCGATCTTTGCCAGGACCTTGTTGCTCGACGGATCGCCCCACAGGATGAGGTTGCTCTCCGCAATGTCGGTAGGGGTGATCGCGCTGTCGTCCTTGACGATGGCTTCGCCTCGGAACTGCCGTCGCCAGTGCTCGACCGCATGTTTCATCTCGCCATCGGCCCAGGCCCCGACCTGCGCGTTCATGGGCGTTCCGGTCGGATGCACCATGATGAAGTGGCTCATGAAAGCATCGTCTATCGGCCCCTGCAGATCGTGTTTCTTGCTGAGTTTGCCTTCGGTCACCGATTTCACGGCGGCCCATTTGCCGTTCGCTTTGCGGAAGTGGGCCGCGCCGGATTTCCAGGAGAAATTCTGTCCATCGAGCGCGATAGTCTTCAATTGCTTCCAGGTCGGCGCAGTAGGCGGGTTTAGAGTCAGACCGGTCACATTCAGTGTCTTGACGCCAAGAGTGTTGTCAGACTGGAGATCGGCGTCCACTCGGGCGCGCTCCCACTCCTGTCCCATCGCATCGACCGTCAGCCATTTGAGGGTGTTGTACTTCAAGGTCCAGGTCGTGAACTTGATGCTGGGCACCGCCTTATCATTGCCTTTGGCCACGAAAGCGTCTACGCGCGCCGCTACATTCAGTTTGGCGTTCTTCTCGTAGCCGTGGCCCATCTTCGGACCGATGATGTGCGTCAGGGTCAGGCCTTCCGCCACCATCGCCTTGGTCATGAACTCTGCCGCCTGGCGCTGTCCATCGATTTCGCCCGAATAGGCGACGGTGGGCACGTTGTAGATGTTGAGGGCATAGTCGGTGCTGTCGTAGAGGTGCCAGAGCGTCTGCTCGTACCAGGTCGGCTTGAGGTTCTCGTTCTGAAAGACTTTCAGAAAGTCGGCGGTCTCGGAGAACCCGGCGCCGGGGTTCGCGGCGGCCCAGAGGCCGGAGTAGTGGGTCGCGAACATCCAACAGGAAGCGCCTCCCAGCGAGAAACCCCGCACCGCCAGCCGGTCCGTATCGACCGGATAGTGCTTCTTGATGTGCTCCATGGCTTCGAAGGTATCGATCTCCCCGGCGAAGCGGTTGGGATTGCAGTAGCGTCCGTAGGGATGCAGCATAAAGGTATCGGGCGGGGCAAACTCGCCCATAGAGCGCTGGCGGTCGTTGATGAAGTTGACTTCACTCAGGGTCTCACCCCGGCCATGGAACCAGATTTCGAGGGGACGTGGGCGGGTCGAATCGGAGGTGAAGGTTGTCGGCACGATGATCCCGTACGGCTGCACGGAGCCGTCGATCAGGGAGACATAGCCGCGCGCGACTGGCCCCGTCTGCGTCGTCCAGGGCGTTTTGCCTGCCCTCAGATCAGTCGCGCGCTCCATGCCTTGCGTCAGCAGCGTCTTGGCCGTTTTGATCTCATTGGGGCTAAAAAACTCGTTATAGGTCAGCGCGTACCGCGCCGCATTGTAGTAGATCTGCACGTCCGGCAGGAGCTCCAGCAGAGCTGGCTTGCCCTTCAACTCTGTGCGCAGTGCATCGATCTCTTTGCCGAGCGCGAGGATACCCGTCTCCAGCGCGACCCGATCCTCCGCAGAGACCGCTACGCCAGGCGGCGGAATCCGCCGCACGTTCGCGACCGAGTTGTCCCCGACGCCATCCGCAAGCGCGAGCACACTCAACGCCAGCAACCCCACTGTCACCAGTCCTCGAAATTTCATGCGTACGTATCCCTTCCCTCGGGGCACGCGGACGTGCCCCGTTCGTCTTGCCTTTCCTGTTCGGCGCAAAGGGGAAAGGTTCCTGCACAGAGAGAACCGCACGGTAAAATACAGCGCACCGGACTCTTAGGAAGAGTCCAGTGCGCTATCTTGTCGATCCTTTTGTGCGATCAGCGCAGGCCGCCGTTCGCCCCCACAACCTGACCGGTGATCCAGCGCGCCTCATGGGAGACCAGGAACGCGACCACATCGGCGATATCTTCCGGCGTGCCCAGGCGACGCAGGGCGGTCGTCTGGACCATCGCCTGCTGCACCGGGGGCGGGATATTGGCTTGCAGCATATCCGTCTCCGTGATGCCGGGCGCAACCGCGTTGACCCGAATCTGCCTTGGCCCCAGTTCCGCCGCATGGCTGAGCGTCATCGCTTCTACTGCCGCTTTCGTCGCACTGTAAACGGAGGTTCCCGGCGGCGCAGTCTTCGCCGCACCCGAGGTGATATTGACGATACTGCCCCCGGCCTCCCCGATTCGCAGGGCAGCCTCCTGCGTGGCGAATAACAGACCCCGCACATTGACATCGAACTGATGCGCGTAGTGCGCCGCATCGATGGCTTCCAGCGGGCGAAACTCCGCCACGCCCGCATTGTTGACCAGAATATCCAGGCGTCCAAAACCCTGCATCGTCTCTGCGAACAGTCGTTTCACCTGCTCCAGATCTGCGATATCCGCCTGAATGGCCTCTGCCTCGCCTCCTGCTCGCTCTATCTCGGCGACCACCTGTTGCGCCGCTTCCCCATTCTGACTATACCCGACGATCACCACCGCGCCCTCGCGCGCCAACCGCCGCGCAATCGCCGCTCCGATCCCCCGGGACGCCCCCGTCACGACCGCAACTTTTCCGTTCAATCCGCTCATCACTGTTCTCCCTCTCTATTTGGTAGCCAGGGGCTGTCCCTGCACCAACGGGATGGTGGGCCACTGACCTTTGCGGAGACGTCGGCGCTGGGTTTCCAGATAGAGGAAAGGCAGACCGAACCAGGCGAAGCCGCGCAAGACGAACAGCGCCAGCATCGCGCCGCGCCGTAGGACGCGCCCGCCATCGACTTGCCCTAACCGGTAGGTCTTTGGCTGCGACGGCAGATAAGTCACGAGCAGAGGAGCGCCCATGCGCAGGTTCTTCAGTTCGGCGCGGGTAAGATCCATCTCTCCGGGGGTGACGATGGAGCCTACGCGGAACGCATAGCCGACATGCCGCAAAGCTGTGGTGGCGCCGACGGTCTGGATCGTGATAATCTGCGCATCGGTGGTGCGGCCCTCGGTCTGTAGCGCGCGCAAGTCGCGGAAATCGGTCCCGCCCATCCACAGCCCGAAGCCGCTGACGGCGACGACGCCCAGCAGCATCAGGAGGCGCAGCGCCTGTGTCGCAACGCGTAGATCCTTGCTCCAGAGCAGTTGTGCGCGGGGCAGAAGCAGTCCACACAGACCCAGCGCCAACAACGCCGCGCCCAGCACCTCCAGAGCCAGTCCCGACAGATCCCGACTCGATTCTGGCGTTGCCCCCGTACTCAACGCACTGGCGCCTGCCAGACCTGCCGCCCCGAGTGCGATCAGAAGCGCCTGTCTTAAGCGTGTGCCCGGCTCCTTCATAAGACCTGCTCCTGATCAGGGTAGAATCCTGCCAATCTCAGGCGTTCGCGCATCGTCGCCGGTCCGATCTTCGTTGGATCGAACTCCACCAGCACGTTCTTCGCCTCGATCATGACCATCACATTGACCACTCCGGTCAGATTACCCAGAGTCCGTTGTATCGAAGTCGCACAGCCATCGCACTCGATGGCGGGACAATGCGCCTGAAAAGTCGCAGACATAGTTCTCTCTCCTCTTTCACAACCAGAAAGCCCTGTCTTCTTGTACGAATGGCAGTGCGTTCACGTTCTGGCAGGTCGGCCTCTTTAAAGGCCTTGTGTCTCCAGCCATTGAATAATCGTCGCGCGGGAGCGGTCGGGGGCGTCGAGGTGAGACGCATCGAGGGCGACACACGTCGCATTCCGACCAGCCCGCGCCGCCAAAGCCTCTACACGGGTCACCGGAATCAGCACATCCTGGCGGGCGGCAATGAACAGGGCAGGCAGATCCCCGATCTCAGACGCCGACTCTACCAGCGTGTTCAGCCCATGCAGCAGTTCCAAAGCAGGCGCTCCGGCCACATAGTCGTGCCGTTGGGCGAGCATGGCACGCCCGATCTTACTCTCGAAGCCGGTGGCCGGTTCCATGCCCATGCAGAGGCCGATCACCGCAGCGAGGGGAGGATTCCCCGGCCGCAGGCGCTCCCAGGCCGCGACCTGCACTCCGGCGGCCGCTCCCATCGAATGCCCGACCAGCACGATCTTCTCGACCTCCAGGCGCCCGCGCACCCAGGCAAGCGCGTCCCGCAAGTTCTCCGCCGCCTGAAGGGTGCGCTGCATCTCGCCGCCCGTGCCGCCCAGTTTGTGCCCGATGAGATCGAAGGTGAGCCCTGGGTAGCCGCGCCCGGCCAGATAGCCCGCCAGCGTGTCGAGGCTGTATTTACCAGAGGTGAAGCCGTGGGTGTAGAGAATCGCAGTTGAGTTGATCCGACCTTCCGGCACATAGTGCAGACCGGTCAGGGTCGCTCCCTCCGCTAAGATTCGCACGCTCTCCAGTTTCACGCGGTGTCTCCTTCGGCGGAAGAGGACGCCCTGTGTTTCCAGAGGGCCACGGCGAGCAGCACGGCACAGAGCAGCACAAACCAGTCGCCCAGAAGCACATAGAGAGTCTGGCCTTCTCGCAACACTACCGTATGTGACAGCACGGCCTTGGTGTTGATCGGCGCTCGCTTCAGAATTGCGCCATGCGAATCGATAAAACAGGTGATGCCGGTCGTCGTCGAGCGTACGACCTGACGCCGGGTCTCGACGGCGCGCAGCACGACCGCTGCCACATGCTGTTCCATCGCCGCTTCGCTCTTAAACCAGTCGTCGTTGCTCTGTGTCACCAGGAGGTTCGCGCCCTGGCGAACCATCGAGCGGGCATAGACGGGATACATCGACTCGTAGCAGATAAAGGGGCCGAGCGCGACCTCTCCGGCCTGTGGAGCCTGGAACTTGAACACCGTCGCCTCGTTGCCGGGCGTCACATCGGTGTCGAATATCTTCAAGTCCTCCATCAGCGAGGAGGGGATCAAGGCCCGCAGCGGGAGAAACTCTCCGAAGGGCACGAGGCGCTGTTTGTTATAGCGCAGATATCTGCTGTGATCCGCCGGAAACAGCACCGAGGCGTTCGATTCGACATCGATGCGCCGCCCTTTTTCATAGTGGACCTCTTTCACGCGGGTTCCGACCAGGATGGGCGCCTGCACCTGCTGCGCAAGGGTGCGAAGGTAGGTGAAAGTGCCATCGTTTGTCAAGGCATCGCCGGGCGAGGCCGATTCGCCCCAGACATAGAGCGACGGGCGAGGCGAGGCGGCCTGCGCCTCGCGGGTGAGCGCCGAAAAGGTGAGATATTCCTGAGCCTGCGTTTCGTGCTCGTCGTTGGATTTGAAGTTGCCCTGCATCGCCGCCACGACCAGCGGTTTGCCGCTATCGGGTATCGCCAGGCGGATCACGCCGAAGATACAGACGAAGGCGATCAGCGCGACGCTCCAGAGAACCGGTTGCTTCGTGGCGGGCTTCTCTCGATTCATCCAGCGGTAGGCGAGCGCCGCATTGAGGAGCAGCAGGAGAAAACTGATTCCGTACGCGCCGGTCCACTCCGCGATCTGCAGCACAGGCAGGAACTGATACTGCGTGTAGCTGATCTGCGCCCAGGGCATGGTGGTTGCGCCGAGGGTACGCAGCCACTCCATCAGCACCCAGAGCGCGGCGGGCAGCACGATACGCCAGTATCCGACCACACGCTGCGAGAACCACCAGGTGACCGCGCCCCAGAGCCCGTAGTAGGAGGCCAGTATCAGGGTGAGCAAGAACCAGGCTCCCCAGCCTACCACGCCCTGGCCGGTCCAGCCGCTGATCGTCAGCGCGGTCCAGTACCAGGTCGGCCCCAGGAATGCCCAGCCGAAGAGATAGCCCCGCCAGGCCGCCTGCCGACAGCGCCCTGCACGGTTCACGCTGACGATCAGGGGCACGACGGCGATCCAGGCGAGCGGCCAGAGGCCAAAGGGAGGATTCGCGAGAAAAAGCAGCAGCCCTGCGAGCAGAGCGAGGCGGAGACCGGGCAGACCTTTCGGGTAAATCTTTCGAGGTTTCGCTTGCGGCGAAGAAGTCGAGTCGGTTATAATGGAGTCGAGAGTGTTCACAACTTCAAATGTACCCGAAAGCCGCCGCCCCACGCAAATTTCGCCGTGAAATCCTTCACGAAATGGATTGCGCGGAAGCGATCCCTTTGAGATCCCTTCCGCGTGAAGGATTTGGGGGCCGGTGGGGTCTCCTTCGAATCCGTCGGGTAGAGAAAGATCAAGCTTTTATGTCTGTCCGACTTCCTGTTCGCGTGCGCCCCGCCCCCGTTATGCGCATGCGCCACCGCCGATACGGCCTGGTCTTCTCCCTGTTGAGCAGCCTGGCGCTGCTCTCCGGCTGCGCAAAACAGCCGCCGGGCCAGGGCTCCAACGCCGCGCTCTCCGGAAAACGCCTTGAGGTGACGATGCGCTTCCGAAATCCCGTCAATCCGAACTACCACTACTTTTTTCTGATCAACTACTTTACGAATCAGGGCACATCGATTGGCGCAGGCGATCAAAATGCGCCTGGCCCCGTGCCCGTGCTGGGGCCAGTCAACGCCAGCCAGGGCTACGGCAACGGCTTCGCGACCGGTTCGGGCGGGAGCGCCTTCGGATTTACCGACTTCGTACGGTTCGAGGGCAACGCCTACCGATTGTTCCACGTGGTCGGAGATCCGACTCTCAGTCACTTTCAGGACGAAGGCCAGCCGGTTACATTTGTCCTGCCCAATTCCAACGATCCTACCACGCTCCGGTTCACCCTCGATCTTTCCCAACTCGTCGTGCAGTCCAATGGGGCCGCCTTGACCGATCCGACGCAGACGGTCGCTCTCGCCAAAGGAATCCGCTGGCTCCAGATGAATATTGTCGCAACCGATGTCATCCCGGTCAACCAGACGACTCTCGTGAATAAACAGGTGGACTCTCTGGGCGATACCCGCACACCGACCGGAGCTTCCAGCTTCCTGGTCCTGGACATGTTGCATTCCCAGACTTATACCAACCAGAGCTTCGCCGGACAGGCGGTTTTCGAGCCAGCCGATGTCGATGTCTTTGGCAGCGCCAGTCCAGATCCGTCTCTGGACTTGATCGACTACACAATCTCGGTAGTGCAGCAGTAGCCGAGGCATGGGCGGCGATCTCTGTTCAGGACTTGTTCAGTAGGCCTTCCAGTTGCAGGTTCGACATACGGATTTTGGAGCAGAGGGTGCGGGACATATTGCGCAGGATGACCAGTTCGATATGCGGTTTGGCATCCATCAGGGTACGCAGTTTGTCCCCGGAAATAAAGGCGACCGTCGTGCCATTGACGCTGGTCACGGTGGCGGAGCGGGGCTGATCGTCCAAAAATGCGATCTCTCCGATAAGGCTGCCCGGCCCGATTTCGATGATCTTGTCGCCGGAGAAGGTGTTGCCCCGTGCGCCGCCTGCGATCACGATCATCGGTGGTCATCCCACGCACGATATAGCTTCCGCCGATGGCGTCTCTCAGTTCTTGCAATGTCTTTCTCCCTTACCCAAAAATAGGTTTGCGTACCGTTCAAAGCTGCAATATTCGATTCACAACATGCTCCTTCGTTTCCTGCACGATTTTCGTCGTTCGGTTTCGAGTGCGGAGAGTTTCACAACGCTGCGATGGTAGCGCGTAGCAGCGGGCACACGTCTTCGCTCGTCTCTGGAACTCAGCGCCGACACGGATTCGGCTCGTCATGAACTTGAAGGAGAAAATGCAGCATGTATGCACCGCAATACAAAGCCTGTCCGCAGTGCCAGACGCCTGCGGAGTTGAATGCCTCGCACTGCTCGCGGTGTGGGCAGATGTTTCTGGGGCAGCCCATGCCTCCTCCTTATGGCGCTCCGATGTACGCGCAAGGCTCTTATGAAGCTCAGGCTTCGCAGAAACTCCCCGCTGGCCTCTGCGGCATTCTGCTGGGCGGATTTCGGGATCCACAAGTTTTCTGATGGGCTATATTACCGAAGGCGTGATCATGCTGTTCGTCAGCCTGATCGAAGGCATTCTCACCTGCGGCGTCAGCTATGCGATCATGCATGTTATTGGACTGGCCGAAGGGATCATCTATCTTACCAAGACAGATGCAGAGTTCGTGAATACTTATGTCGTTCAGAAAAAGGGTTGGTTTTGAGAGAAGTTTGTTTTCGTTCTCCTGCTCCGGATAAGCAAGAGAACGAAAACCGAGAGGGAGCAGGACTATCCGCGCGCGGGATGGCGATGCTGCAGTCGGCGCAGCGTGACATAGAGCATCGGGGCGAACAGCAAGGTGAAGAGCGTTGAGAAACTGAGGCCGCCGATGACCGCGATGGCGAGAGGTTTCTGCATCTCCGCGCCCGCCCCGATGCCGAGCGCGAGCGGCACGAGACCGAGCAATGCCGTCAGCGTGGTCATGAGGATCGGGCGCAAACGTACGCGTCCCGCTCGGACCACCGCCTCTTCCACCGTGTTGCCCTCGTCCTCCATCTTCTGCGCCTGATCGAGCAGCAGGATCCCGTTTTTGACCACGATTCCGGCCAGCATCACGCCGCCCATGAGAGAGGAGACGTTGAGCGGAGTCTTGGTCACCCAGAGGCCGAACGTGACGCCGAAGAGCGAGAGCGGCATGATGAGCACGATCACCGTTGGCGCGGTAAAAGCGCGGAACTGGAACATCATAACGCTGTAGACCAGCACCACGGCGAGGCCGAGCACCACGGCGATATTACGGAACGACTCGTTCTGGCTGACAAACTGACCCCCCAGAACAGGCGTGACACCGGGAGGGATCGAGGTCTGCTTCAGCATCGCCTGAACATCGCGCATGACGCTGCCGAGGTCGCGCTCGGAGAGACCGGCAGAGACCGAGAGCATCCGCCGCTGATCTTCCCGGTCGATCTCCGTCGTGCCCGGTACGCTTACGATGGTCGCGACTGCCGAGAGTGGCAGGACGAAGCCGTTGGGAGAGCGGAGCGGCAGCGTCTCGATTTGAGCGAGATTCGTGCGGTAGGCGGCAGGATAGCGCACCCGCACGCCGATCTGCCGCTGGCCCTGAAGCAGTTGCGTCACGACGTCCCCGAACAGCGCGGCGTTTGCCTGATCCGCCACCATGTC
>JAYUMV010000355.1:0-5412 GCA_043762265.1 Chthonomonadaceae bacterium
TGGCGCAACGCCCGCAGGCGGGTTCGCGTGAACCGCATCCGCAATCAACTGCGTCATGTGCTCGGGCGTGTCGGCATCCGCCAGGGCGGCAAAGCAGACACTCCTCTCTTTAGCGGCGGCAATAGCTCGCGCAACTTCCAGGACCAGACGAGTCTTTCCGGATCCGCCGGTCCCCGTCACTGTCAAGAGACGCGGGGCGTATGAATCGGGCGATGGAAGGAGACTGTCGCTTCTCATGGCAGGAGGCAGGGCAGGCAGAAGCAGCGCGTGC
Organism: Chthonomonadaceae bacterium; assembly: GCA_043762265.1. Classification (GTDB taxonomy): domain Bacteria; phylum Armatimonadota; class Chthonomonadetes; order Chthonomonadales; family Chthonomonadaceae; genus JANXLO01. Next base: position 272 of record JAYUMV010000355.1, read on the forward strand.
AACTGCTCAACCTCCTTTTCGCGACCGAAAAACGGCGTGAGCGGTAATGGCAACGGGAAACGTGGAGAGAGAGGCGGGAAGGAGAGCGACACAGAGGAAGGTTCAACGGAAGGCTCCACCATCGCCTCCGCATCCGATAGGGCAGTCGGAGAAGACACATCGGTGGAGGCTATCGACCCGCCCCTCTCCGCAGACGCGAAAAGAGCAGCGGCTAGATCACGCGACTCTGCGGACGGTGCAGCGGCCAACTCCTGACGCAGCAGCAGGGTCAACCGCTCGAACTGCCGTCGGGCATCTGCCGGACGCTTCAGCGCGACCAGTAGCCGCATCAGGGAGAGGTTCGCATCTTCGTTCAGTGCGTCGAGATGCACCAGGCGCATGGCAAAGGGCAGCGCCTGCTCCGCCGCCTCTGCCGACAATAAGGCGACCAACTCTTTCAGCGCGCTCCGCAGTTCCTCCGTCAGAAGTTCCCGCGCCTGCAGCGCCCAATCCATGTAGCTGCCGGGCAGCAGTTCCCCTGAAATCGCCTCGACACCTTGCCGCAGAAACTGCGTTTTTATGCCTGGTTCATGCTGACGCCTTGCCTCCAGCAACATGGCGCGAAAATCGGCGACATCCGTGCGTACCGCGCCGGGAACCAGTCCCACATGGGTGCGACTGGCCACCAGAACCGTCCCTCGTCCGACACCGGGCGGTTCCAACTGCTGTCGAAGCGAGGGCAGGGCCATGCGCAGATTGGAAAGCGGGCTGTCGCTTTCGTACCAGAACAGCTCTGCCAACTCTTCACGCCCATACTTATGTTCCGGATTCAGTGCCAGATAGGCCAGCAACAACCCGGTCTTTTGCGTCCGGAAGCGCGAGATAACGCGTGCGCCCTGGCGCGCGATAAGGCTGCCGCACAGCGTAATATACCATGGTTCTTCGAGCACAGTGGGACCCTTCTCTTATTCGAATAGATCTCGAATAAGAACAGATTAGCCCAACCAAGCAGAGGTTGCGATTATAGCAAAAGGAGCAGGCATTTGGCGAGCTGCGCGAGGGCGAGCAAGCCGGGGTTCTCCGCCGTCCACTGGATTTTGGTAAGTTGCTGACAGAAGAGCGCAAGCGCGAAGCGGCGACCATCGGGCGCCGTGACCACAGCGATATCGTTGCGCACGGCGTTGATGGCTCCGGTCTTGCCAGCGTATTTCCAGTCTTCCGGCAGATAGCGGGGAATGCTGTCGCGATAGTTCTGCTCCTCCATGATCTTCAGGATCTCCAAGTTGAGGCCAGGATCACCGATCTTGCCTTCGGCGAGCAGGAGCAGCAGTGCGAGCATTTCGGTCGGAGTCGTCATGCCGAGGCCGTACTCCCGACTGGCCTCGGTGTCCGGCGCATAGGATTTGCGATAGAGCGTGGTCAGGGGCAGTCCCAGGGTGCGCATCCGAGCATTGATCGGCTCGACACCTACGCGCTCGATGATCATATTGGTCGCCGTATTGTCGGAGATGATCGTCATCAGCACACAGAGGTCGCGAATGGTCCACTCGGTTCCAGTCGTCAACTGCGTCAGCACGCCGGAACCGCCTACCTTCTCGGGCTCGGTCAGCATCCGTTTCTCGTTCCAATCGAGCAGACCCTCCTGCACGGCGAGTGCGACATGAACCAGAATCGGAAACTTGATGATGCTGGCGGTCTGGCAGCGATGGTCGGGTCGAAAAAAAAACTGCTTTCCGCTTTGCAGATCCTGAACCGCAAACGCGAGCAATCCTCCGCATTCGGCCTCGATGCGTTCGACGGTGGCCAGGGTCGGTGCATCCAGATTATGGGGTGCGTTTGCGGGCAACAGGCTTCCCTTTCTGTGCGCTCGGCTTCACAGCCGCGCGCTTCTTCGCCGGACGGCGCACTTTCTTGCGGTTCGAAGCCCGTTTCTCCTCTTGCCCCAACACCATTTCCGGCAGTTCGGCGAGCGTGCCTCCCGCATCGAGCATCTGAAAAATTTTAACCACGGCATTGTAGTCGGACGGCTTGTCAACGTCGGTGGCGATTTCGGGATAGGCGGAGACAAAGACGCGCGCTGGGCCAGCGAGCAACTGCGAGATGCGCTTTTCGAGCAACGGCAGTGTGAGCAGGCGCGGCATCAGGGTTTGGGAGAGGAGCAGGCGAAAAATCATGTCCCAGCCCAGCATATTGGCCAGGCGAAGCGGACTCTTCCGGGCGCGATAGGCATCGGCGATACGCTTCCTCTGGCTGATGATGAATTGCGGACGCGTCAACATCATATTACCGCCTGTCAGGCGCGCCTCTTTCAATTTGAGCGCGGTACGCTTCAGGCCAGGAAAGCGTGTATAGCACCGGGAGACCGGAACTACCGGATAGATGATACTGGCGCCGCTCTCCATGGCCTTTTGAAGTGCGGCGGTCAGGAAGTCGGTCACCGCCTCACCTGTCAGAAAGGGCAGGTCGCAGGTGCAGATCAGCATAAAGGGCGATTCCCCGGTAACGACTGCGCCGGAGATGATGTTGGAAACAAAATCGCCTTTATCCGGCAGGCGTTCGTAGTATTGAGAGGGTGGAACTTTGCCAACGACGGTGATCTCCCCACAGATTTCGGATTCCCGCAACGCCTCCACTACCCGCAGCAGCATCGCCTTCCCACTGAGCTTAATGAGGGCTCGATTGCTGACTCCGGTAGCGGCTTCCATATCCATACTGGCCCGCCCACCTGCAAGAATGACAATCGGGACTCGCGGCAATGGTGGCCTATCGCTGACAACCTGCGTATTCTGGACAGCCGGAGTCTCGTCGCTCGACGGATCTACTCGAACCGGTAGGGTATCGTGGATCGACTCCAGAGCGTCGATGGACTCACTCTCGTTCGGCGTCTCGTTAACCGGCGGCGTATCGCTCATGAGGGGTTCCCTTCCAAAGGATCGGATTCGGCGCGGGTCAGGGACCGCGCGGTGGAGACGTAGGGATAGCGGCCTTGCAGTCGGTCTGCCACCTTTTGCGCGGTCGCGGCATCGGGGGCTATTCCGTAGAGCGCCGCGCCGCTGCCGCACAAGTGAGCCGTCAAGGCTCCCGCCATCATCAGTTCGTCATGCAGCCACGCAAGACGTGGGAAATGGGCAAAGACGGGCAGTTCGAAATCGTTGCTTTGAAAAGCCAGCACGCGGTCCTGATCGTCGTCACGCAGCGCCTGTTCCAGTCGCCCGGTGGCACGATGTGAGGCACGCTCCTGAATCGCATCGAGTTGACCATAGGCCCATCCGGTCGAGACGCTCTCTTCCGGCTTGACGACGACCAGATGGCAAGGTGGGGCGTCCGGGAGGGCGGTCAGGTTCTCACCGCGTCCCCGCGCAATTGCGGTTCCGCCTATCAAAAAGAACGGCACATCGGAGCCTAGCGCCGCCGCGCAGTCATGCAGCGTGGATGCAGGCAAAGCGAGACCCAACAAGGCATTGATCCCCAGCAAAGTTGCGGCCGCGTCGCTGCTGCCGCCGCCTAGCCCGGCCTGCGCGGGAATGCGTTTGACGAGATGCAGATCGACGCCTCCCTCGATGCTGCCTCCGTTGGCCCCTGCGGCTGTCAGCGCAGACTGGGCCGCGCGATAGACCAGATTGGTCGCATCTGCCGGGATCTCTGCGGCGGCAGGGGCATCGCAGGTAAACCCGAGCCCAGGCTCCGGGCGTCGCGTCAGGGTCAGCGTGTCGTGCAGCGAGATGACCTGCATCACGGAAGCCATGCTATGAAAGCCGTCGGCGCGTTTGCTGAACACGTCAAGCGTCAGATTGATTTTGGCGAAAGCGCGCACCGTCCGCGAGGAGGGCGTAAAAGGGTTGACATTCATAAGTTTTTCAGGGCAGCGCAAAGCGTTGCGCGTCGTGCACCGTATCGCTCGGCGCGTAAGCGAAGAATCGGAATGGGATTTCGAGGGTGGCTCCTGCGAGGATCAGGTCGCCACGGTCCAGGCTGCTCCAGGCGCCGCCAAGCGACGCGACCAAGCTGGAATTCCCCCCAGCAGCGGCGTCACTGGTCCAACCCTCCAGAGGAGCATGGGAGGGCCACGCAAGCCCAAACGTAATATTTCCGCGATGCGCGGCAACGAGGCGGGGTGCGTCGGGCACTGCCGGGTCGCCCGCAGGCAGTGCAATGGGTCGGCCATCGCCCCGGCCAAGCGCTCCCCCCGGCACATCGGTCTGGACCAGGAGGCCGGGCAGACGCACACCGAAGATTCGGGTGGTCTGACGGGCGGTCAGGCGGATTTTGCCTTCGATCACCCCGGTATCCCGATGCGTTGTCGCAATAAATTCGACTGCCCAGTGTGCGCCCATGGTGCCGGAGAGGGCCATCGTTCCATCCTCTCGCCCTGCCCGCGCGGAGGACGCTTGCCAGCGGAAACGGTGCCACCAGGCTTTCTGTCCATCTTCACTGGAGAGAACCTCTAACAGCGGGTTGGAGGTTGCAAGGACGCGCCAGTTCGGGCCGTCTTTCGCGGCTAGCGATAAAACGGCGTCCTCGCCTATGGCATTCCGCACATGCAGGGAGACACGGTCGTTGGCAAGCCAGCCCTCACCGGAACGCGCGACGGCGATGGGGCCAGTGGCAGTGCCTGCACGAATACTGCCAAGATTAGGCGGAAAGGCAAAATGGGGAATGGCAGCCAGCATGGCACGCGGTAGGTCGGTCAGAGCAACCGTCGGTGCGGCAGCCTTCAGAGGCGCTGCAACTCCGACCCCCGTTGGCGTAACCTTGCCCGTAGAGACAGCTACCGGCCCCGGGGCATCGGTCGGCGTATTGCTCTGGATCATGACCGCCGTCAGCAGCTTGCCCTGCCCGCTGCTGGGCGCCAGTTGCCATCGAAACGCGACGCTCTGTCCAGGGGCGAGTTCGGGGAGGATCGGTTTGAGTTCGCCGGAGGTGTAGTCCAGCCCGACCAGAGTATAGCAGTAGAGACGCACGGAGTTGGCAGGCAACAGAGCGGTCCCGGCATTGCGCAAAATACAAAGGATGGGTACAGTTTCCGTACCGACGGCATAGCTCCGTTCCGCTCCGAAATACTCGACCCGCAGGTCCGGCTTCAGCGCACTCGCCTGCTGGCCCCCGACCGCCGTCTTCGGCGCATCCGGGACCGGCACGCCATTCTGCGCCACCGCCCGCCC
>JAYUMV010000356.1:0-7123 GCA_043762265.1 Chthonomonadaceae bacterium
GAGTTAACACTGTTATGTGCCTATTGCGCCTGGGGATTGTACTTTACGGTTGGCAAGCAGTCGCAATCCTATCGAGCCATCTTGCATCGTTTAGCTGAGTCGCCGGATCCGCGCGCCCTTGGATTTCTTATGGAAAGCTTAAACTATATTGGGACAGGAACCGGTGCGAACGTGAAGGGTGCGATTGTTAAAACCCTTGCTTTCTTACAACCGGAAGACGTCGGGATTTTGCCAGAGGAAGGCGAAACATGACTGATTCAATATGTGAGGCGGACCTATAATTCGTCAGACACGGTTCGTGATCCGGACTTCTGCAACTCCGCGATCAGGGAGCTATGCCTGGTTGGCCGACCTGCCAGTCTTTCGGAGTTAGATCGACTGGCGAAGCGGAAACCCTGGAATGATGTGCAACGCCTCTTCCAGGCTGCGCTTCTAGACAATGCGCCTGTGCTGAGATCCCGCCTTAATTTGGAGAGTGTCTCGGATCGCGGGGAGCCAGAGAGCAACGGCATAATCGCCGGGCTCGGGGAAGCCCGAAGCGCGTTCTTCCATACAACTCAACCGTCCACTCCTGTCTCAGAGCCCGAGTAAAATCTTTAACTTGTCTTCAACTTCCGCCATCGTGACTGCCGAAATATTTCCCAGGCGCCGATGTAAACGCTCTTTGGCAACGGAACGCACATCTTCGCATTTGATGTAACTCACTACGCTCAACCCACCTGCTGGCGGAGAAACGACCACATGGGAACGCACTCCCTTGGATCGACTGGTTATCGGCAATACGATCACTAGATCGGCGGGACCCGCATTGAAGACATCGACAGAGAGAATAAGCGCAGGCCGGGTTCCCGCCTGCTCATGACCGCGAGTAGGATCGAAGTTCAGCATCCAGACTTCACCGCGTAACGGCGAGGGAAGAGAAGTGGCAGCATTCATTTGGGCTCCAGTCCATCTGCCAGAGTCTGTTCCCAAAGTTTACGCTCTTCCTGCTCTTCAGCCCAGTCCTCGGAATGCGTCTTTAATGCGACAAAGTCGGCGTTGAGGGCTTCGAGGAAGGACTGGCGGCGATAAGCTTCCACTGCCTGATCGAGGATCGTTTGCATAGAGAGACCGTTTTCCTGTGCCAGGGCTGCCAACTGCTGATGTGTTTGCTTCGTCACCCTGACATTGATACTTCCCGGTTGCATAGCCATCTGTATCTTCCCTCCTTTGTGTAATCTCTCTAGTATACTGAATTGCATGCTAAGTTGCAACTGTTTCTGCATACAACGTGAAGGGTAAGTTCGCCAAATCAGCCGTGAAACACTTGGGGAACGCCGGGGCGCTATAATCCCTCTAGCAGGCTGTGCATCCTGACACTAAGGGGGAAGACGACAGCCATTAGAAGTGCAGGGCGCTGCTAGAAGCTCAGGGCGTCGCGGATCGCGGTGAGCCAGAGAGAGACCGCGTAAGCGCCGGGATCGGGAAAGCCCAATGCGCGCTCCCCGACGTAACTGGACCGTCCCAATCGTGGCCGCATCGCAGCCGTCCGCTCCGCTCCCGACGTTGCGGCCAGAATGGCTGCGTCCAACGCGGCCCTGGCCTCAGCAGTTGGAGCGGTGATGGCTGATGCGAAGGCTTCGGCGGCGGGAGCAAGTGCATCGACCATCGTGCGGTCGCCCGGCTTCGCACCCCCGATCTCCTGGACACCTTCGACTGCTGCCGTGAATGCCTGCGACCAGACTTCCGGAGAGGGCTGCGGCGACTGTTCCAGTACTGCGGCGGCGCGGAGGAGCATGATCGCATAGAGTGGGCCGGAGGTGCCTCCCATGACACGCCGAATCGTGGCGGAGAGGGTACGCAGCACTGCGTCCGGTTCGGCTGCGTCCGGATAGGTATCGATCTCCTCCAGAATGCTCTGGGAGACACGGGACATACTGATGCCCAGATCACCGTCCCCGACCTTTTGGTCCATCTCCGTCAAAGTCGGTTCTGCAGCAAGCAGCGCCGTGCAGACCGCCTCGATGGCTTTGCGCAGAGGCGCATCGGGAGAAAGCGTAGAGCCGCCCGTTGGGGTGGGCGCTGTCGGGGCCGACTGCACGGTGACAGGCTCTACTCGACCGGAGAGCGTAGGCCAGGCGCTCGTCTGGGTGGGGGCATCCAGCCGGGCCAGACGTGTAGCGTCGAGCGTCAGCAGGGTGAGCGAGATGCCCGCCATTTCGAGCGCCGATAAGAACGTACCTGCCCAGGCGCGTTCCACCTGGATCTCTTTTTGCGCCAGGAACTGCAAGGCGGAAGCGGCGACGATGTTCAGTTCGCTCGTCGGCGTCGCTCCGAGATTGTTCACCAGCAACGCGACCCGGTCGTTCGGCTGGAGGGCGAGGTCGGCAACGATCTGAGACAGCAGGCGCTCCACGATGATGTTCGCTGGCTGGATCGAGGTACGCTGCACGCCGGGTTCGCCATGAATGCCCAGCCCCCATTCGATCTCCTCTTCTGCCAGCGCAAAGCCTGGCTTGCCCGCCGCAGGCACCGTGCAGGCCGACAGCGCGACGCCCATGGTTCCCATCGCGTGGGCGGTCGCGCGGGCAGCCTCTGCCACCTCCGCCAGGGTGCGCTTCTCTGCCGCCGCCGCGCCTGCGATCTTATGAACGAGCACAGTGCCCGCCAAACCACGCCTGCCCGCATGGGGGCCATCCGCCGCCAGCGCCACATCGTCTGCGACGATCACCATCTCGACCGGAATGCCTTCGGAGCGGGCGATCTCGGCTGCCAGCCCGAAGTTCAGCCGGTCTCCGGTGTAGTTCTTGACGATCAGCAGCGCTCCTGCCGGACCTGCCACGGCCCGAATCGCGTCGAGCACCGCATCGGTGGAGGGCGAGGTGAAAATCTCACCCGCCACAGCGGCGCTGAGCATCCCCGGCCCGACATAGCCGCCGTGGGCGGGCTCGTGTCCCGAGCCGCCTCCGGAGATCAGAGCGACTTCGCCCCGCGCCGCCGCCTCTGCCGCATCCGACCGCACCACGATAGCGCTGCCCTGCAGCAAGGCCAGCCCCGGATTGAGCGCCACCAGTCCGCCCAGCATCTCCGTCACTACCGTAGAGACGTCGTTGATAAGTTTTTTCATCCTGTCCTTCTCCTAGGAATGGAACGCGTTAGCAGATTGCGGAACGGCCGCTTTCGAGCAGGGTTTCCATGGCATCGCAAGCTTTGCCGACTCCGTCCTCGGCTTGAATCTTCTGTCCCAGGGCGCGGGCCTCAGAAGTGTAGCTTTTGTCATTGAGCAGAGTTCGCAACTCCTGCGCCACCCGATCCGCCTGATAGAGGCGACGGGGAAGTGTGCGGCCTGCGCCCAAGCGTGTGACTCGCGCGGCATTGTCGGGCTGATCGAAGCCGAAAGGGACGACAAGCGCGGGACGGCCTGCCCGCAGCGCCTGCGCGGTCGTGCCCATTCCTCCTTGATGCACAATCGCGGCAGCGCGAGGAAACACCTGGGAATAGGGCGCATAGTCAAAAACAGCTATGGAGGGCGGAAGGTTGGCTGGCCTGTTGGCAGGATCGCGCCCGACCAACAGCAAGGCGCGTCGTCCCAGTTTTTGTGCCGCCTCGGCACTCTGCGCGTAAAAATCGCCTGCGGTCAGAACCGCTGCCGAACCGAGCGTAAACACGATCGGAGGTTCGCCCGCGCACATAAACGCTTCGAGCGCAGGGTCAAGGTTACTCGGATCCCCACGTCGGTCGTAGAAGGGAAAGCCTGTCACGACGGTAGGGGAGGGCCAGTCCGGCTGAGGTGCCGCCAGCAGCGGCGAGAATATCGCCAGCGTCAGTTCCGGCGAAAATTGCCCGTCCAAAACAGGGTTCGCGGCTGTTGGGGGCAGGCCTAGCTCTTTCCGAAACTGGTGCCAGGGCGCCATCCAGGGATCCACCGTGCGCTTCATCTGCCGCAGCAACATCCCGTAAAATCTGGGGCCGAGAAAGTGCAGATGCTGGAGCCAGGGAGCAGGGGCCAATACGGACGGATCGTAGGCGGACAGGAACGTGGAAGGCGCAAGCGCGATGGAAGTCCAGGCCAGACCTTGCCCTCTCTTTTGTTCCATGAGGAGCGGAGCCGTCATCGTGAGCGGATGCGTCACCAGCATATCGGTTCCCTCACAGGCGGCGGAGAGATCCGCGTAAGAATCACGCAGATGCGGCATCAGAAACTCTCGGATCAAAAATTCCGGACCTGTCCGTAAGTCCATCACTTTCTTCATCAGCGCCGGTTGCTGCTCGAGATCGTCTACATCCGGCCGCACACGATGAAAAGCCAGCCCTTCCGCCTCGACAATAGCGCGATGGTTATTATGAGTGGCGATCACCACCACGTGCCCGCGCTCGCGAAGTTCGAGAGCCAGGGCGATATAGGGATGGAGATCGCCCAACGACCCGAAAGTCGTCAGGACAAAGCGTTTGCGCGTATGTTGTCCGTGGGTGAAAGTAGTGTCGATCATATTGTTCTTCTGAAGGGATGGCCTCTCACAGACGGTGAACGGCACCTAGTCACCGGAGAACGGCTAGGGGTTATGGGGTCTTGCGTGTCGAGAGCATGAGGATCAGGGGATGGTCGCTCAAGGTCAGCGGTACGGAAGCGGTCTTGCTCAAGGTCTGTATTGCCGTAATGCCCAGGGTGGGATCGTAGATTTTCACCTCGGAAGCCGCCGTTCCCAACTGCACGGCGACACTGTCAGATCCCTGAACCCGTTCTCCCCATACGATCAGTGCAAACGTGCCGTCGCTCTTCTGAAGCAGCATATCGTGTACGGTCGCAGGTTGGTTGGGAAGGGAGTAGGCGAGCCGACCCGGTTTCGCCAGGGAGCCATTGTCCGCCAGGATCGTGGTGAGGTTGTGGAGGTAGAGCGCGGCTTTACGAGGTGTATAGTCCGGTTTGTAGAAGCCGAACTGCTGATTGCCCCCTTCGTCGGAGCGATCCCGCATCAGATAGACCGCCGTGTAACTCCAGCCCCGCTTGAACTGATCCAGATAGAGACTCATAAGGTTGAGCGCATGGATGTCCTCCGTGACCGGCCCTTCGATGGTCGCTCCGGTTTCCGTAGTCACCTTCGGCAGCGTCACCAGATCGGCGGCAGAGTAGCCCATGAAGTGGCGTCTCCATGTAATTCCGTACTCGCCGAAGAGCCCGTCCACCTTGCAGGCTGGGCCGGGATCGGAGGCGTTCCATGTCTTGTTGTCTTCCACGCCCTTGGAGTTGGGATGGTAGACGTAGTTGTGAACGTTCGCGTAGTCGGCATATTTCGTGCCGTCGGGCATCACGCATTTCGACCCTGTCGGAATAGTCAGAAACTGCAAGCCGACATTATCCGTCTCCGCGCCTTGCTCGCTGATCCCGAAGACCGGGTACTTTTTCAGCGTCGGATCGCTTTTCACGGCCTCGTAGAGATCGTGCTGCATCTGCGCCACTGGCATCCAGGTCTTATCTCTGCCGCCGGTCTGTCCCTTATAGGTAATGCCCCAGTTGTTGGGCTCATTGGGGCCTTCAAACGCCAGAAGAGCGCCCGCTGCCGCGAGCGGTTTCGCGGTATCGAGAAGCTTCGGAATATCCGTGCCGCCGCTCAACAGCCCCCAACTGACACGCGCCCCGGTCTGCTTGTGCAACTCGAGCACGTCCTGTACCGGCAGCCCGCCTTCCGTGCCCGACCGAAACCAGTGCAGGCCGAGGTATTTTGTGCACTCGATAGTGTGTGCCAATGTCTCGCCGCGCTTACTGATGGCGGAGTTCGCGCCGATGCTGTTAAGAAAATCTGTTGCGCGCGTGGCGGTCGCTGCCCCCTGAGCCTGCGCCATAGAGGGCCGTCCTAACATCGTGGCGGCGAGCAGGCACGGCAGAGAGAACAGGGCAGGAAGGGAAGAGATAGTCCGCATGGGTGTCTCCAATTCAGGAAAAGTGGGTGTCCCTAGAGATCGTCTGTGGGCACTGTCCCGATAGTTTCCCCATTCCCTGCCTGTATCCCTCTCTGCCTCCGTGCTCCCCTGCTCTACTTTCCGCCTGCCTCCTGGATCATGCGGATAATCTCCGGGTTGGCGTAGTCCAGAGCGAACTGCAGGACGCTTTTCGGCTCCCGGTACGGTTGTTTCGGCGTGCTGATCACCTGTCCACAGCCTCGACCGGAGGAGACATCTGAGGGCCATTATGCAGGAAGTCGGCCAGCGTCTGGCTGGCTTCCACATGGGTGCCATTGCCGCGTTCGTCGTCCCAGGAGGAGACCTCTTCCACCCAGGTGAGGAGGCCGGAACGCCCGTCTGGATCAGGGAAATACTGGAGGCGGCACTGGGTGACGCCTCTCTGCCACTCCCAAACACCGGGCGTGGACAGGGTAATCGTTTCCAAGGAGTTATTTCCTTTCTGGAACGGGCGCATCGGAGTCGTTCCACTTGTACTCGCTGCGGGAATAGCGCAGGTACTGAAGACCCGAAAACAGAAATAGAAAGGTATGCAGCGTGGGATCCACAGGCGCTGTCAGGACGATCTGCTGCACCGGCAGACCCATATAGGTATTGCCATACACCAGAAAATCCAGCAGCGAATTGCTCTTGTTGGGGTAACAGCGGTCGCAGGTTCCTACGATCCTGTCCTCGGCATCCAGGAAGGTATGAACCACTTCGATCGGCTCCGTAGGGCGGTCGGCAGGGCGGCGGGCCTTCCCGATCACCAGGCCGTCCGGCGTTTCGAAGTCTGCGCCGTAGTGCGCATCGCGGACGATACCCAAGAGCGATCCGTCCGGATAGTTGATCTCGACCGTACATTCGTGTTTCGTCTCGCCGCGATACGAGGTGATCGTCAGAAGCAGATTGCCCTGAGCATCTTTGAGTTCCCCATGCACATAGGGATCGGCATTGAACAGCCCGAACAGGCCGGTCTTCTTATAGACCTTTGCCATCTTCGCAAAGATGACGCCCTGCACGTCTCGGTACTCCATGTGCTTGCCGTTGGGATCTACTTTCTCCTGGAGCAGCCCCATCATGCAGCGATCCAGTTGTGGAAAAGGAGCATTCATAAATTCATACCAGGAGACCCCCTGTCTTTAGGCGGGGGAGGAATGGTATCCTTGCCCTCCGCAGGAGAGTTCTCTGTTTCCTTTCTGATATT
>JAYUMV010000357.1:0-2742 GCA_043762265.1 Chthonomonadaceae bacterium
GGCACGCATGCCTGCGCCGTTACACCGCTGCATCAGGCGAGGATTGGCCGGATCGAATGCATCGTTGAAACGGGTCCAACCCGCAAAGCCTCCGACGGCTCGCCGCGTGACCGCATCGGTAGTGACGCCCTCCGGCGGATGATGCGCTCCCCAGACCTCGGTACAGAAGGAGGCTTCTTTCCCTTGATCGACCCAATCCAGATTCTGGATCTGGCTCTCCAGTAGATGGTTACGTCCAAAACGCTCCACATCCGCAAAATAGCCGTGTTCGCGATTCAAGCCCAACAGGATCGCGATCTCGATCATATCCTGGGTCGCGCAGAGGTCGCCTTGCCAGCGATCTTTGCCGTGGGTGCGATGCGGAAAGAAACCAAAATCGGTCCCCCATTCCCGCACATTTTGATACGCGGCCTCGACCCAATCGACCATCTCGTTGCGCCCTGTGACGACGCCGTATTTCAACGTCCCTAGCAGGAAGCCGGTCGTACTATGCAGGTACCTCCCTGCTTTATCGGTCAGCTTGCCTTCTGCGGTAAACGCGCCGGAACGTTCGCGGTGGAAACGAATCAATCCCTTCGCCAGTTGCAGCGCCTCACTATTGCCGGTCGCGCAGGCCAGACGTGCGAGCGGGAAAACGATCTGAGCGCCGATCAGCACATCGGACATGCGCCCGGTCGGCGGCAGGCGATCCGTCCAGCCTGTCGCCGGCAAAAACGAAGCGGGGTACCAGCAGGTCTCCCCTTCCCATACCGCGGTCTTATACAGCGCATGGACGAGGCGGTTGGCGCGGGCAAGAGAGTCTTGATCGTTGAGCGCCAGGTAGCGGGTCGTCCACGCCATAAGCGCGCCACGCTGCGACCAGTCGAGTTCGACGACAGGTGAGGTGTGCGTCCAGGCCTCGGCCGGAAGGCTGATGAGGCCATCTTCACGCTGGCAGGAGGCCAGGATCTGGGCGTAAGAAGCATCCGCTTCGCCAGGGGCCGTTCCGGTCATGATGTGGGCGAAGGTGAGAGCCTCCAATAGCCGTCCGGTGACGTCGGCATAGTCCCAGGGCGCATGGAATGCCAAGGGAGGCTCCGTGTGCAGTTCGGCGTAGGTATAAGGCTGCCCGCCTCGCGCCATGTTGCGGAGGCCTGTGCACCCGCCCAGCGCCAAATGCGCCCGCGCAATGAGGTCGAACGGGCTTGCCCTTACCGCCTCAAGACGCGCTTGCAAACCAGGATCTGCGGCAAAATCGGACATGGATGAGTCCTCTACGATGAGAGCAGTACGCGCAGCGTCCTCGTCCGGACTGCGTACTGTAATGTTAACCTGCCAGCTTCCCCGGACGCCCGAGGAGCGTCGTATTCAAGAATGAGAGTACCCTAAAACGGGAGAGCTTGCAAGGAAGCCAGGGGTCGGGTCAGGGCTTTTCCGGCGCCGAGAGCGCGACCCTCATCGTAGTATGCTTCATCGGTGCAAACGGCTTTGGCTCGTAGTTCAATGTGAAGATCAGATCCTTGGCTTTGAAGTCCTGGGGCACGCGAAAAATCGCTGTGATCTGGGCCTGGGATCCGGGCAGCATCTCCGGGGTGCTGTCCCAATCTCCGCCGCCGCCGAAGTGCTGCCCGCTCCCGGTCCGCATATCGTAGGTGAATACTTTTGCCGAGACGCCGTCTTCGCCTGCCAGCGCCGTCAGGTTCTCCGGAATATCCCGCATCAACAGATACTTCTTCTCATTCGCGCCGTTCTTCACGGTAATATCGACGAGAACCAGCTTCTGGTTGTCTCCGGGCGTCTGCTCCAACGGATGGTTTGCGGTATAACGCTCCTGATATTTGCCCGCTTCGGTGACGCGATTCACCTGAAACCGCCAGACGCCGTCGAACAACACATCCCCCAGTTTGCCCTGGAGGCCCTGCACCTGATTAGCTCCACCCGCCAGTCCGATCACATAACCACCTGGGGTCGTGCGGAGAGGTTGGCCGAGCGCCTGAGCCACATCGGCGACGGGGACATATGCGGTCCCATCGATCATTTTGACGCGGGCGGAAGCAACCTTGCCGTTGAGTATCAGTTGCTTGAGAGTTCCCTGCGCAAACGCCAGCGCCGCGCATCCTCCCAGGCATAGCACGGTAGGTACCCCCCAACGCAGCGCAGACGATCGACGCCGATTCCGCAGAACCGATCTGAAAAAAATTCCAGGCATAGAGATGTCTCCTTCCCTTGACCCATTCCTTGTTTCCAACAAGAGGTCTAGCCGACAAAAAGGTCGATCACGCCGAGCGCCATCTACCCTGACAATCCGAGCGACCTGGCACTATTATAGTCAGTGCAGGCGGAATGGTCAAGCGAACTTCGCTTCCGCTTTGCCGAAAGCGCGGGTTCCTGCATCCATTTTGCCACGGGCCACTTCCCAGGAAGGAAAATCGTCTCGATACGTGCAAACAAAGAAAGAGTCTGTGAAGGGACCTTGTCCGGGAGAAGTTTACCTGTGTTGTTGCCTTACGCCAGTGATTGCCGTCCGAAGCAGTTGCCCCTGGTGACCATCTGTCTGATGATCGTCACGGCTCTCATCACTGTCGGCACAACGGCGAACGAACATATCAACCGATTGCCAGCATTGCGCACCGTGCTTCTGACCTATGGGTTGACCCCCTCCCACTTTCGCGTGGTAAACCTGCTCACGTACCCCTTCTTTCACGCCGGATTTCTACATCTGCTCGTTAACCTCCTCTATCTCTGGGTTTTTGGCGCCGGGAT